>CAWBKA010000005.1:0-46168 GCA_963789065.1 uncultured Verrucomicrobiae bacterium
CCGGTGGAAGCTAGCGGCGGAGACGCCGGATAGGAGTCCAGGGCCTCCTTGGCATTTTCCTTTGTTACCACGAGGACCGGTGTGGGCACGTTCTTCGGAACGGCCTTACCCAGCCGCAGCAGCGATGCAGGCCTCGACGCCCTGGTAGCCCCATCAGGTATCGGAACTGCTCGACGAGCCCGCAGGCTGGATCCCATCAGGACCTGCTCAAGCTGCGGGATCGTGCCGTCAATGCCGATGACCGCAATCTTGACCCGCTGTGCGGCCTCATCGATGGCGGTCTGGATGCCCAGCGACATGTCCACTTTCACCGTGAAGAATCCGCCGATGTCGGGGTGTGCGCGGATGATCGAGGCCGCGTCCTGTTGAGCTTTGAGCGATGAGGCGTTGGAGGCCACGGTCTGGATGATCTTGAGCTTGCCCGCGGACTGCGTTGCTGAAGCCTTTCATCCTGGCCAGACTGCCCGGATGAGCCGGCAGGCCGCCAATGAGGAGCACCATACTGAACTGAGGGTGCGGTCGGTGACCATGTATTCACCAGCAGCTGCGCCCCGTGGCAACGTTATGGGACCCCCCGTAGCTCGTGATCGTTACGTCCGCTTTGCCTGCCGCGTCGAGATCGATGGGCGAGTCGATGTTCATGACCGGCTGACCCTCTTAACCACCGGACGAGAGAGGTTCCGGCCGGTTCATGGAGCCTTACCGGATTGACGATGTAGGCGGCGTACTCGCCACTCGCATCGCGAACGGCGAACTGGCTGGCCTGTCCCGCGTCGTCCGTGAGCGACGTCGCTGCGACCGTTGTCAGGCCGACTCCGAACTCCTTGACCGCGGCCTGGGCCCCCGAGCCATCGCGCCGAAGTAGGTGTTGTCGAGGGGCTCCGGTACGAGGCCGAGTTCAACGCGCCTGCACGCTTCTCGGGGTCGCGACCATCGCGAAGGCGGGCGAGTATCGACCAGCAACGCACCGCTGAGGCGGCTTCGTGAAGCGCCGTGATCCTGCTCATGATCTCAATTCCTCCCGCAATCGACCTAGGCAGACAGCTCAGCGTCCGCCTAGGTCGATGCACGCGAGCGCGATCGCCTGGACGAAGTGCCAATAACGGGGACGACGACCGTGCCCATTGGTTGCAAAAGCCTATCCCAAAATTTGCATCGATGTCAATCCGCTTCCAATCTGTGGCCCGAAGTGGCCGAAAAAGCATAGCTTCTGATCGTCCTCGACTTCTTCAGCACCATCCGCGCGCTCGTTGCTTCTTCCGTTCACGCTCCATGTCTTCGCGGAAACGCTTTCGCCAGAATCGATTCACGACCGAGAACGACGACAAGCACGACGACGAGGACGATCAGGGAAGAAGCAAAGGTGCTGTCGGTGTGAGTCAAGGAAATAACCGCTGTACGTGACATAAGCCCTTGTGCTACACTATTGGAGCAACATGAAAACCGCCACCGTCCGCGAATTGCGCAATCGTTACACTCAATTGTTGGAGTGGATCGATGCCGGAGAAGAAATCAGGATCACCCGGCGCGGCGTCGTGATCGCCCGTTTGGTACCCGAGAACCGCACCAGAGTTCACCCTGGAGTCGATTGGACCCGGAGCGCCGCCTTTGCACTGGATCGGCTCAACCTGCGTCCCATAAAAGCCGAGCAAACCGCGGAGCTCCTGATGACAACAAAGGCCCTTTCTAGAAATGATCAGCTGCGATACCTCGTTTTTGGCCTCCCTTTATCTAGTGGATATTCATACCCCCAAAGCGCGGGCGAAACTCCGGCAAATCAGACCACCCGAGGAGCTGATGCTTTCACCTTTTCATCAGTACGAGTTGCCCAATGCAGTTAGGCTAAGCGTATTCCGGGGCTTACGGAACGCCGACGCTGGCGAAACGATCTTAGCGGCCTTTGAGGCAGATCTGGCGAGTGGCTATTTTGCTTTGCCCACCTGCAATCTGGCCAACGTGCTCATCGAGGCCAGGCGTCTGAGCGCCAGCCATACCATAACCGGCGGTCACAGAGCGTTTGATATTTTGCATGTGGCCGCCGCACTTCATTTAGGCGCCAGCGAATTTCTCACCTTCGACACCAATCAACGAAAGTTGGCGACCACGGCCGGCCTAAAGCCCGGCCCGTGATAAGAGACTTGCCACGTCGACACGGATCTCTCGGGGCAATCCGCGGAGACATCGGAATTCTGTTCCTTCTCCCGCTGCGACACCCAGGAGCAAGCCGGGACGGCTGGCCGGGAGAGCCCACCGTCTGATCATTGATCTTTTTGCGCATTTCAGTACTCTATCGATCGTGACCTGGTGCACTACAGCTTTGCCTGCTCGACGCCGCTGAAGCGTAGGGCACGTGCGTCTCGGGCGACGATATCTTCCATCTCCTGCTCAAGTAATTCGCGATCGTCGACACCGCGCAGCAATCGTCCAGCAAGCGGGTCGAAACGGCCAGCGGCAATATCGGCAATCAGCGCGGCGGCGCGCGAGGGCGGAACGTTCACTCCATTATCAAAGAGCTCCTGAATGCCAGGGAGATAGGTCTTACCGGCGTCGGAGAGCAGCTGCAGCTCGGTCATCGAGGTCCGCACCAGTCCCGGATCGACGGCGAAGGCCAGCACGCCGCGGTTTTTCGTCGTGTCGTTGAGACATTCGGTGAAACGCATGATCGCCGCCTTGCTGGACGCATAGCCCGATCCATGCGGGAAGCTGTTGCCGGTGCCACCACCGACCAGGTTGACGATGCGGCCTTTGCCTCGATCGAGCATCGCCGGCGCGGCCACCCGACAGGTGTGGAAGGTGCCACGCAGATTGATCTCGACATCCTGCCACCAGACATCGGGGTCGCATTCCCATATCGGACCGAAGGCCCGGAAGGAGCCGTGATTGTTGACGACTAAGTCAATCGCGCCGAGTTCGCCCGTGACGCGGGCGAGAGCATCCTCGACAGCGAGGCGATCGACTAGATCGACAGGGATGGCGATTGCTGCTCCGCCTGCGCCGGTGATGAGCGACGCCGTCTCGTCTATCTCGCGTGCCGTTCGTGCCAGGACGGCGACCTTGGCGCCTCCCTGCGCCTGATGAAGCGCGATCTCGCGGCCAATCCCGCGTCCTGCGCCGGTGACCACTGCGACGGTGCCGTTCAGTTCAGTCATAAAAATTTTCCTCCTGATATATAGCAGTGCAACGTAATTTCGGCGAGGGATCCGCCGAACAAAAACCAACGCATGCTACCCAATTGTTGAAGTGGATCGATGCTGGAGAAGAAATCAGAATCACCCGGCGCGGCGTCGTGATCGCCCGTTTTCGTCCGAGAACCGCGCCAGAGCTCATCCTGGAGTTGATTGGACCCGGAGCGCCGCCTTTGCCCTGGATGGGCTCAACCTGCGTCCCTTAAAGGCCGAGCAAACCGCGGAACTTCTTGATGACAATAAAGATTGAGAGTTCCCCAGCCTTACAATTCTATCTCAGAACAAGGCGTTGCCTGCCTCCGCAAAAGTAGGTAAGCATCCTGCTTGTAGTCCGTCACGGATGGGGAGCGAACGCACACTCAAGAGACAGGCTGGAAGCCTATGCTACCCTCCTGAGTCGGCGGATTTCGCTTTTGCCGTGAACACCGTGACCTCCGTGCGAGAATTTTCTTTCTTCCTTTCGCGGCCATTTCGCGTGTTTCGAAGGCCCTCCCGTCCTCGGAATACCGGTGCTTGGGACTTCATCCAGCATGAGTTACCGGGGAGCGGGACGAACTTCTTTTGGCAGTCGATACCGGTTGCGAATTCGATCGTTGCGAGACACTCCGATCTGGCGTCCCTTCAGCTCGCGTCGCGTCGTGGGAGTTCCGAGGGATAAATCCCTGTATAGCGCCGGCATAGGTCGAATCGGAGCCGCCTTTGACCGCGAATTGACACGAATAGAAAGGCAAGGATAGGAAATTGTCGCACGGAGGACACGGAGATCACGGAGGTTTCTCGCATTTGTTGACCAATCTTCTGACGCCGCTTTTAAGCCGTGCCTCGCCATAATCCATCGAACAACCCAAAATAAACTGTAAATAAATATTCTCTGAAACCCTCCGTGCTCACCGTGACCTCCGTGCGAGCCATTCCCCCTTCCCGCTCTCAAGGCGCGTGGATCTCGCTGATGCCTGGTTTGCGGAGCTGGATCAATTCGTCGACGTACCGTTTATGGAGGACGCCGTTGTCAGCCCCCCATGCCCGAGAAAGAGGACGATTTTGGATGATTTACCTTCTTAATACCAACACAGGTGATCGCGGTTCGTCAGGGTCATAAGTGGACCTTGGCGTAAGACATCTCCGCCACGCAAGAAGCCACACCGATTCGTCTCTCCTGTCGGTATGTCAGTTTAAGCATTGCCCCGGCCTTACGATCTATCTCAAACACGCCGTTGCCTACCTCCGTGATCACCGTGACCTCCGTGCGAGAATTTTCCTTCTTTTCGCTTACTTCGCATCTTTTCTTTATCCGCTACGGTATTCATCCACCAATTTGTGTAACAAGAAATTGTCTATCCCTACAGTTCCTGGAATCTTGTTGGCTTCAATCTGGACACAGGAGGCGAGAGTTAATGGTGATATTTCATTTTTGAAGCTGCGAGGCTGCTTAACTTCAAGTTGACCGAGCAGCCAACGAAACGCTTTGAAACCGAGAACAAACGCACCGTGTCCAGGCGTTCCGAATAAGTAATTCCCCGAGTAGATCGCAAATCCGCCATCCTCAAAATGGTACATGTTCTCGACCGTTCCGGCTCAATGGAAAGCATGGCGAAGGAATTTACTTACCGGAGTTAGGTGTTCCCGCCGAACGATGTTTGTCCGGACATCCCAGTCTCTTGCGGAGATGATGCACCGTCCTTACCCAAGGCAAGCGCCCCCCCCGTGATCTTTGGACACTATTGCCTGCAAGGTTCTGACACTTTGCCTTCCGGTAGCATTGTGCTACCTTCGCACAATGAGTCAGCCGGTTAAGCTTTCCGACTCCTTGGTTCTGGACGCACGTCTTACCGCGAAAATCTCACGCCGATCCATCGCCGGCCAAGTCGAGTTCTGGGCGGCCCTAGGTCGAGCAGTTGAGCCACTTCTGCGCGGGCACGAGGCCCTGGCTCTGTGTAAAAGCGGTGCGGCTCATCCGCTATCTCAGTGTCTTGAGAGTGTCGATTCGCTCGTGGGCCACCAACGGGTCGCGGACTACCTGAAGTCACGTCCGTTCCCACATTACGAAGCCGCCGCCGGGCATCCAGGATTGTTAATGCGGATCGGCGAAGATGGAAGCCATACCCTTGGCCGCTTTATCAATCGGCGGTTCGAGCCAAGCGCCGATCCCTGCGACCCGTGATAGAGTCTGCCTTGGACAATCGCCCGGTGATTGTCGCGATCGCCGGCCCAAACGGCGCGGGAAAAACGACGTTTTTTCATTCCCACCTGCGGGAAGCGGGGTTGCGCTTTATCAACACCGACGACATCGCCCGCGAATTGAAAATTACCAGCTATGAAGCGGCAGAGTTGACCGATGCGCTTCGACGCGAACTGGTGAGACAGCGCGAGAGCTTCGTGTTCGAAACGGTATTCTCCGATCCGATACGTGACAAACTTACTTTCCTTAAAAATGCGTCGGCTGCCGGCTACAACGTTGTACTCTGTTTCATCGGGATTTCAGGACCCGAGACTTCTGAGGAACGCGTCGCCATGCGGGTCTCCCAAGGCGGGCATGATGTCCCTTCGGAGAAACTTGTCAGTCGGTTTCCTCGCACGCTCGCTAATTTGGATGCAGCGATTCAGACTCTCCCGATAATTCTCGTTTTCGACAACGAAGATCTTGCTGCTCATTTCCGCAAAGTGGCCGAGTTCCAAAACGGAAAATCGGTCTTCGTCGCAGCACTGGTTCCTCAGTGGCTGCGCGCTTTACGTTGAAAGACGTTTCCCGGCCGAAATGTTCGCGGGCACGCCGGGTCGTGAGTAACATGGCAAAAATAGTGCGAACGTCTTGATCGTTCAGTCCCCAGGTCGGACGCGGCGTATCGTCGTAGTTCAAGGCCGGTTCAAAATGGAAAAAAGTTGGGTAGGTACCGTTCCGGCCGACGGTCTTTGTCGGGATATGGTTGTGAGCCTGTGAGTTCTCGGCAGCAGGTGTCCAGATATACCAGGTCGAGTAGCGGTTACGCCAGGTGAGAGCAGACTGTTGAAACTATGATCTGATAAAATACCGCCGTCTGGAGCCACGTCGGTCCCGGAGGAACTTCGGCACAAAACGGCGCACCATCTTCAATCGCAAGCCAAAAAACCGCCGGGAGAGCCCACCGTCTGATCATTGATCTGCGCATTCGGTACTCCATCGATAATAGTGCACCAATTCAGTGACTGGTGTAGTGGCGCTACTGCGAATTTTCGCTGGATGGGCGAGGCGGAGAGGGAGAATACCCGCTGTGGTCTTTGACCGATGAGCGACAAAGCGGCCGGCCAACAGGCGCGCAGCCCGGAGGCTTGCGATGAAAATGAGCCAGCGGCTGCGTTGCTCCTCAGTCACTATCGATCCAGATATGCTCCTTCCTCGCGCCTTGCCGGGGGCCCGTTTTGATCGCAACGCCACTACATCAGTCACTGACTTGGTGCACTAGTTCATTTTGGCCAAGCGAGGGATGGGCATTTGTGCTTGGTATAGACGCGACCCCTACGACCCTTTCCCCTGCTCAAGTAATCCGCGACCGTCGTCACCCGCGCAGCAATCGTCCAGCAAGCGGGTCGAAACGGCCAGCGGCAATATCGGCAATCAGCGCGGCGGCACGCGACGGCGGGATGTTCACTCCGTTGTCAAAAAGATCCCTAAATGCCAGGGAGATATGTTTTACCGGCGTCGGAGAGCGGCTGTAGCTCGGTCATCGAGGTCCGCACCAATCCCGGATCGACGGCAAACGCCAGCACGCCGCGGTTTTTCGTCGTGTCGTTCAGACATTCGGTGAAACGCATGATCGCCGCCTTGTTGGACGCATAGCCCGATCTATGCGGGAAGCTGTTGCCGGTGCCGCCACCGACCGGGTTGACGATGCGGCCCTTGCCTCGATCGAGCATCGCCGGCGCAGCCACCCGACAGGTATGAAAGGTTCCACGCAGATTCATCTCGACATCCTGCCACCAGACATCGGGGTCGCATTCCCAAATTGGACCGAAGGCCCGGAAGGAGCCGTGATTGTTGACCACCAAGTCAATCGCGCCAAGTTCGCCCGTGACGCGGGCGAGAGCATCCTCTACAGCGACCGGCACGCTACGCGCAACACCAACCCGTATGGGAAGTATCGCTTTAACGTCGAAGGAAATTTAATAAGGGCTTCGCTTGCTAAGACAGCCCAATTCCAAACTAACGTAGTTTTCTTTCCAGTCGCTATCGCATCCCTGAACTTTCTGCAGAGCGAAGATGTAGATTTAAGTCGGTTTTCCAAGGCGGGGGAAAAATTACTTCACGAGATTTCTCAGGCTCTCACCTCAGGACTCGATGTTTTATCTTCCGGCGGCGATTGCCCGACGTTCCAATCAGAATAGTGGGGCTTTATGAACGCCAATAGGCTGTCACAATGAATGCGGACTACGTCAGAAATCGGGACATATTTATTCTCTTCCTCGCAAAAGATATTAAATCCGTTCCAATCCACCGGCCTTATCTGCTGTACCCTACCGCTTTTCTGCTCGACAGTAACGGGACCTGTCTCGTTATAAAAAAACGCTGCCGCCGCGTTGGGGCTGTTGCCTAGTTTCATCTTGACGGTGCCCAGGCTTTCCATGCGGCCGGGCTCAAGCATAATCGCGCGCCTGTGGAAATCTTGGATCCGTAAATTCTTGACCGTTTCAAAATAGAGCACTTGCTGCCCGGCTTCGCGGTCGAATAGGTCCGCATCGCCTTTGAGATGCCCCTCTTTCAACGCTGTCCATGTGATCTCAAAGACCGCTCTCAGAGAATTCAAAGCAGACAGGTAGGCCCACCGTTTTAACTTTAAATTGACGCTTTTGTTTCCCAGTCCAAAAAACGCTTTAGCCCTCTCGAAGTGATCCACAACCGATTCGCATTCCCAGGACCGCACTGCAACCTCTGTATAGTCTCCAACTCTGAGAGACATTCCAGTAACTGTTATCAGCGGGTTTTTCATGACGGTCTCCAGCCGAGTCGTACGATTCAGGCATGAAGCAAAACTAAACGAAGATCGAATTTTGACAAGCTTTCCGAGTAGCTCTCAACTCCGCGCGACAGAGACCGCGTTCATCACGGTTTAAAGAGGCGACGCCCTAATTATATCTTTTGCGGTTTGTAAACCGGACGACCCGACTGAAATCGAAAGTCTTACCATCTTGCGTTCGCTGAAGTATGAGGCCTTCCTCGACGAGAGGGAGCGCGGCGCGTCGGTGTCATTCCGCCGCAACCTGGAAGGCGATGAAAGAGCTGTTGCGGGAGGGTTTTTACGCCCCGACGACAAGTGCATAACGCTGCGTACTGGCGACCAGACCTATAAGCTGGATGTTCGAAAAGTCGATCCGAGCGAACTGTCCAACATGTGAGACGTGTTTCGAAAGATGAACTTTGATTCGAGCATCCCGTTGACTGGCGTGTAACCCAGACACCAATAACGATCTGTCAAGCATTGCTGACCGACCTCTGACCGAGCTTTTTGTTCAGCCCCTAAAAGTTTGATGTTCCTATCGAACGCTCCGTTTCATCCTTAGTAGTCTTCATTCGTAAAGGTATGGCTTGCATCGGTGTCACCGCGATCCCGAATCGCATTTATGAATAAATAAGAAAATAATTACCATAAATGAGGAAATCACGGTCCGATTAAATATTTAATTATTTGCCATTATAATGCCACCGGAAGAGGCGAGGGTGTAGGAGCACAATGTTTCTTCGCTTCCATCCCGGCTTTCAGGTGAGATTGAAAGAAGAATGACCTAATGTAGGCTCTCATGACAATAAGCGCTGTGCACAACGGTCTTCCCAAATACTTAAATGAGCTCCAGAATGCGGACAGCTTTTTGCTGGGTGATTACCTACCTAGCCACAAATTCCGAGCCTTGGAAGAGCCTGCGCGGTAAACAGGGAGTATACTTAATTCAAGACCCGATTACTTCTATGCCCGTCTACGTCGGGCGGAGCAATGGAGCAATGGTGGCAATATCGAGATGGGTCTGGCAGATCGAATCTGGGATCACGCGAGCGGCAACACAACCCCGATCAGAAACCTCCGCGCCAAACGCAATGACCCCATCTAGCAGGAACCTACTTGCGGAATTTTACAGTGAGAGCGATCGCGGTCGAACAAAAGACCCTGCGAGACCTCGTCGAAGCCTATTGCATCCACGAATTAAAGCCGGAGGCAAACATAACAGAGAACGGTCAGAGCGTTATTGTTACAGACCAGACGCAAAGTCTAGTAGGTACGTCTACGGTCTAACAATATTTATGCAAACTTCGCGAAAAACACCAGCGTTTTACCATCGAAGCGGTGGATCACCGAGAAATCGAGAGTTTGCATGTACCAGTGCGCGAACATCACGCGCCGAGCGATTGTTGGCGCAAGAATCGCGGCAAGCCAAAGAGAAGCTTGAGCGCGCCTCTTTGCGCTGGACATCTCTGTCTCGGCAGCCTCGATCCGGCAACACGGCCTCTTCTGTCGCGGTAATCTGACCCATTGACTCGGAGAGGTGGCCGACCTCAGCCTGTAGATCTGCCACTCTTGCCAGCGTCGCTTCAAGCTGCGCGATCTCGGTATACAGAACACTGGCGCTACGGATGCGTTCAAGTCGCCAGCTTTGTTTCCCGTTAAGACGTGCGTGCTCGCGGAGATCGGCGAGTCTTCTTTCGTAGCCCGGTTGATAACCTGCGCCCCGGCCATATTTGTCTCGAGCTCGGCATCGGACCCGTGGCTTTTGCGGATCCGCCACCGGCTTTCACCTAGCCGGAACTCAAGACCTGGCAAAAAGCCTTCGCCCAAAATCGTGCGGTGGGTCGCCCGGACGAAGGGCGGCCTCTCGTGCTGGACGGCGCAGCCCGTTTGTATCTCCGACGATATTGGGAACACGAAAAGGCGCCGGCTCAAGGAATCCTGATCCGTTGCCAAAATCAAACGCCGATCAGCTCGGGAACGGGTGACCTGAAGGACCTGGCTATCGAAACTGCGCTCGCCCGGCGCTTTGTCGTCATCTCCGGAAGACCTTGGCACCGGCAAGACCACTACGGTTCTTAGAATCCTCCAGCACCTGGTGAGTCAGACCGTCGCGAAAAACTTCGCATCGCCCTGGCCGCTCCGACCGGCAAGGCAGCGGCACGCCTACAAGAAACGTTGCGGTCTAGTAGTGGAAATGGATTGTCGCCAGCCCGCCTGACGAAGTCGGCTTCCACTGTGCATCGACTGCTCGGTTACCGCCCCAACTCCGTCTATTTTTGGCACCACGCGAATAATCCACTCCCCGTCGACCTTGTCGTGGTGGACGAAGCCTCGATGGTTTCGTTGACGATGATGGCCAAGCCTTTCGATGCCTTGCCGATTAAGGCCCGCGTGATTCTCCTCGGCGACCGCGACCAACTTTCGTCCGTCGAGCTAGGGCGGTTCTGGGCGATATCGCCCACGCCGCGTCCGAACCCGGCCCCTTGCGCGGTAGCATTGTCACGCTGCAAAAGAATTACCGGTTCGGCAACCAGAGTCACATCTTCGCACTCTCGAGAGCCTCAACCGAACCATCGAGAAAATTCTTCGCGAAGAGAAACTGATCAACCGCGCACCAGACGCTTACCCGGCCTGCCCATTCGGATCACCCAGAACGATCATCCCCTCCGACTCTATAAATGGAGACATCGGAATTCTCCTCCCTGATCCGACCGACACTTCGCATCTCCTGGGCCTGGTTCATCGGCGAAGACGGCGACCTTCGCCGCATTCCCCCGGCACGACTTCCCGAGCACGAGCCCGTATTTGCTATGACCGTCCATAAAAGCCAAGGTTCCGAATTTGACAATGTTCTACCCATTTTACCGGACAAGGACAGCCCCGTTCTCGCGCGCGAACTCATTTACACCTGACTCGAGCACGAAGCCGGGTGGAAATGTGGTTTCAGGAATCGGAGATGCGAGCAGATTGGTTTGGTCCGCAAAATTCAGCGCGGATTCGGATTGCGGATTGGCTATACGATGCGTGATTTTGTGATCCTGCGGAACCCTCATGCAGAGCATCGAAGCAGTCTCGTATATCGGGACCCCAATTTTCCGGCCAAAGCGTCAAAGCCCGAATGAGAACAGGCTAACGGGGATGTTTTGTCGGTAAGCAGCTTATCGCTTTACTCTTCTCTAGCTAGCTAGCGCGACCGGTTTTCCCTTTAATTACCACCCATGACACCTTCAAAGGCGACGATTTTGAAGATTCTCTTCAGGATCTGCATAGCCGGCTTCCCTACGGTCTGAGAACCAGAGCAAACTTTCAAAGACCTAATGACTCACGGGGTTTGTTCCGCAGCTCAACCTCTCGCTATGTCGAGAATTGTTTGTTGAACCCTTCTGTCCGCCACATATCCGTAGGTCACCAGTGACACCACTATTTTTACGTGTTTCAGCCTTTCGACCAATGGCGACGACAAGATGACGAAGGTTTGGGTTGAGGAAGTAGGTGAGTAATATCCGGGAGGTGGTCCAGCCGTTGACTTATGACATATTTCTCTATCAGAACCTTTCTTGATCTCGTTTTCTGGTTCCAGTTGGGTTTCCCAACCGACCGTGGAGGCACGCCGGCGCCAGCTTCCTCCTTTCCACTCCGGACTTTCTGGTCGTGGTACAGGCGCAGGCGTTGAACTTCGAAGGTGAATGGCCGACGGCGGACGACCTCCCGGAGAAAGAAGCAATACGCTTCGCGCTGTCTCTCAACGCCTCCGAGCTGACGAAATGTCCGACCAGTTATGGGGTTCGGCAGCCATTGCCACGGCGCCGGATGCATTCACTTTACGACTTTTCTGCCCAATGCAGTTCACAGATCTGGACTGCTTCCCAGTTTGTACTACGCAGCCGCAAGCGGTGCCCTCCTAGTGTCGAATGTCCTTGATGAGGCCCGGCACGTCCTTGCGCTATTCTTCGAGGAGCTGACCAAAGCTAAGTCTATCGATGAAATTCGGCCACTGTATCGGAGGTTACATGAATCCCCGCTTAGTCAGTCAGGAGACAAAATGCGATTTCACAATGACACCCTCGTTCTCTCGGCTGCCGGCATGCCACGTTTTTCGGTCCTCGCAATCTTGACGATCTCTCGCCGTCCGCAGCGGATGATCCTTTTCTCATCCTGTTGCAGGGGAGGGCAACGGACTCTGGCAGGAATTGTCCAGAAACGGCTGATCAACGACGCCGATTGCAACAGACTAGAAAAGAAGCTCCTATTCGTTGAGGAGTCTAGCTGCCTTTTGTAAGAACTTGGCTGGCATTGGCTGACGCAGTTTCCAAATAATATTCATCGGACGGCTACCTTGGTGGCTAACATAATCTGCGGGTCCAAGAAAAGCGTACGGCGACGCCAGACCGTTACAGCGCTTTTCCTGCCGAACGAATAACAGCACCGTTGAACCAAGCTCGCGATGACCGATATACCGTCTTCCAGCAGGTGCTTCCGCGGACGTGGTGCTCTGCGACTG
Organism: uncultured Verrucomicrobiae bacterium; assembly: GCA_963789065.1. Lineage (GTDB taxonomy): Bacteria > Verrucomicrobiota > Verrucomicrobiia > Chthoniobacterales > JAFAMB01 > JAFAMB01. Next base: position 12,657 of record CAWBKA010000005.1, read on the forward strand.
CCAATGAAACAGCGTGTCGCTAATCGCGTAATCGTTGTACATCGTGCTGGGAGAATAATCGGTCTCAGTCTTATCAAGCGTGATAAACAAGAGGTCTGCTTGGATTTCCGGCACCCATAAAACACCTTCTCGGACATCCCGTTGGCGATCCAGTCTCCAGACTCCAAAAGCGGCCAGGATCTCATCCCGGGTATATTCGGCGGACAATTCCAGCGGACAAGAAAACGGCAGGGAGATCAGAGGTGCTAACTCATCAACCAGATCGAGCTTTAGGCTAAGCAGGTCGCCCAATTCGGCAAAGAGCACAGGGTTTTTTCGAAGCCGTTCTACCGTCTCTGCGACCGTGGCGGGCAACCAGTCGCGACCCCACAAGCTGAAGTGTAGCATCAGCAGAAAACGCTGAACGTTCTCGCCAGAGAGATCTGATCTACCCGGCTCTGTGTCAAGAATCTCGACCAGGGTCCGAATCTGGTGAACGCCGGTTACATGCTGCACGCGTCGGAGGCCTTTCGCCAATCGATCAGTATCAGGCTCTGAAAATTGAGCCAAAACACCGGCCTTGACGCATAGGTTAGACCAGCAGTCTCTTTGATAAATCTCGTCAAGTTCCAGTCGGTGATATTCGACGAAATGCGCCAACGAAAGTTTTAGGCCCGTCTCGGCCTCGAAGGTGGATATTCTTTGGATCAGCCGATTCCGGTTGTGACTAATGGCGTGACGAATATTTTCGAGCACATATTCGCGCGCCACCTTTTCCAGGCTGATGACGCATCCGGCCGGCAAATGAGAAAAGCCGTGTTTGATTTCGTCGCCCACGTTTCGAGTAGGGTCTGCGGAAAGCGCACGGAAGCGCGCCTCGAAATTGTAGTTCGCGTGAGCTTGACCAATGAAGTCGAGAACGGTGAGGCAATCCTTTTTCTCGTGAAGACGCAATCCGCGCCCCAGTTGCTGCAGGAAAACAGTGAGACTCTCCGTCGGTCGAAGTAAAATAATGGTATCCAATTCGGGGATATCGACACCCTCGTTGTAGAGATCGACAACGAAAATAAAGTTGAGTTCCCGCGCAACAAGTTGCTTTTGGACAGTTCGCCGCAGCTCTGGTGGTGACTGCGCTGACAACGGCGCTGACGGAATCCCCGCGCGGTTGAACACCTCCGCCATGTATTCCGCGTGTTGAATGCTAACGCAAAATCCGAGTCCTCGCGCTTGCCTAACATCGAGTAGCAGCGCACGAATTTTCTCTATGACCAGGCCAGCCCGAATGTCGTTCCCAGTTAGCACCTTCTCGAGGTCTTCGAGGAGATAACCCCCTCGTTGCCAACGCAACGTGCTAAAGTCTACGCAATCCGTGATGCCAAAGTACTGAAAGGGTGAAAGCAACTTCCTATTTATTGCGTCCGGCAGACGGATTTCGGCGGCGATGTGATTGTCAAAATATCCAAGGATGTCCAGCTCGTCATGACGCTCTGGGGTGGCGGTGAGGCCGAGCAAGACTTTTGGCTTGATCCAGTCCAAAAGGCGCCGATAACTCGGCGCCGCGGCGTGATGAAACTCATCGACGACCACGAAATCGTAGTGCTCGGCAGGGAGTGTCCTCCAGAGCTCACGCGAATTCAGACTCTGGATCGAGATGAACAGATGATCAAGATTCTCCGGCTCACGCCCGCCGACCAATAATTCCCCAAAATTGTAGTCGCGAACCACGGTCCGAAAGCAGTCCAGACTTTGTTTCAATATTTCCTCACGATGAGCAACGAAAAGCAGCCTCCACGTAGTCGAGTCCGGCGTCGAGGAACGGACGTAATCGAACGCGGCGATGACCGTCTTTCCCGTGCCAGTGGCGGCTACCAACAGATTGCGGTAGCGATTATGAATCCTGCGTTCCGCTTGGAGCTTCTCCAGAATAGCTTCCTGATAGGTGTATGGCTTAATGTCGAAGAAAAACGTGGGCCTTTCATCGTCACCGTGACGCTCTTCGCTCAACGCTGTTCGTAACTGTTCGCGTGATTCTACAGAGTACGACGCAAATTCTTGATCGTTCCAATAGGTCTCGAACGTTGCACAGACTTTTGCCCAGAGATGTGGTGCTTCATATTCGCTGATCTTGACGTTCCACTCCAATCCATCGGTTAGTGCCGCCTGCGAAATGTTGGAAGACCCGATGTAAGCGACGCTGAAGCCGGTTTGTCGATGAATAATGTACGCCTTTGCGTGCAGCCTGGTTCGACGAGTATCGTACGATATCTTCACGGCGGTACCGGGAATCTTGGATAAAGCTTCTACGGCTTTCAGGTCCTTCGCCCCCATGTACGAAGTCGTAATAACCCGAATTGGCCTTCCGTTGTCGGAGAGTACGCGGAGCGAGTCTTCAATAATGCGCACACCGCTCCACTTGATAAATGAGCAGAGAATGTCCACGCTATCCGCCGCCGCGAACTCCTTTCGAAGTTGCGAGACAAGACTCGGATCTTGTCGCGTCCCCGTTATTAGACAATTTGTCCCGAGCGGCGTGTCTGGTCTTTCGATCTTTTTGCTCGCTATTGCAAGCAACAACGCTGCCCGCATGATCGATCGCCCCATTTACCTTAGATGCCGCCGGAGTTCCGGGCTCAAGCAAATCGATAATCTTGTTGCATAGCGCCACCTGCGCATCAAGTCGTCCCTCGACTGGCAGACTTCTGAGGACGCAACCTATCCGTCGTGCCAAGTGCTGCACCAAATAACTATGACTATCACCCGCATCCAGTTGATCGGCTCGAAGACATGAAATTGCTCGTGAATCCAAATCCGCAATGGCAGTCTGTGTTGCGTGATCGAAGATTTGCTCGTATAGGCCCAGCTTTGTTCCTGCCATGCGACGTTTATCTCCTCTTCCGCAAACTCGAATCCAGCAAAAACGGTCGGCCATGCCTGCAAATTATCGACGAACGGATCAGAAAGAAGTGCGCCCATCTGGGAAATAATGGTGAAACCACAATGGCACGAAGATAAGGAGGGTTTTAGAGCTTCATGCCCCGGAAGGCCTGGAGAAAAGGCTGTGCAAGGTAGCATAGGCTTCTAGCCTGTTTCTTGTTCTCAGCCAGCGAAGCCTTCGAGATAGGTCAGAAGTGTTTTCCCAACGAACAGCCGTGCGGACCTGATCGCCCGAATACAGCCTATGCTACTCTGCTCTCACCCCGTCCGCCTTTTCGGGTAAAAAAGCATCCTAAACCGCCGTTAATTCGTGCATTCTGGTGACACCATTATATGCGAGACGGTGCACTAGCTGATCGTGGTGAAGGGGCAACGCGGGACTCTTCGCAAGATTGAGAAATAGAAAACGGCAGAGCCTCAATAAAAAAACGTGCTTGTGACAAGACACGCAACGAAAGATGGTTTCGGTAGCTTCTCCCGATTATGAAATCGCCATTCGAGCTGCTACCGAATATCGCAGGCGACCGTTTTCCATTCGAAGCCTACCCAGGAGCGACCAGTGTAATCGCCGCTAGTTTTCCCGAAGACGGGCACCACCTATAAATTCTGCTGGTTCCTGAGGCTACTCGACAAGGCGAGGGTCACAAGCTCCAGGACGGATTTGCAGGTCGAGATCAAAGAGTTAGCACGTGCGATGATCGCCCAAGCGTGGCCATGCAATGGTTCTCAGTTACGTCCGGCCACAGTGCCAGAGGCTTCTCACGAGCCTGATAGCATGGTGCCGTCAACCGATCACGAAAAATGGGGCGCTAAGCGAGCGGGCCTGACCAAACTTCTGCGCAGTTTTCCCCGTGTATGAAATCGGTTGGCCATCTCCGCTCGAAGTGCTTGACTACACGGACGAATCCACGAGAATCGCCGCTTCTCCGACTTCATCTCTTTATCGCCTGTATTTGAGATGCCCCAGGATTTCGAATCGCCATTTCTAGAGGTCCACAGCAGTGAATGGATCGCTGCGAATGATCTGGCGTTTGCGATCTATGACAAGTTTCCAGTTTCAAAAGGCCACACACTGGTCATCAGCAAGCGTCTGATTGCGACATGGTTCGACGCATCCGGAGGCCGAACAAGCAGGTTTGATGTCGCTGATCTGCGAGGTGCGACGATTGCTTGACGAACGGCTTCATCCAAAGCCCGATGGCTACAACGTGGGATTCAATTCTGGAATTGCGGCTGGCCAGACCATTCCGCACGTGCATATACACGTGATCCCCCGCTACCATGGGGATGTGACTGACCCGACGGGAGGTATTCGTCATGTGATTCCCGCCAAGGCCAACTACTTGCGCCCGTTGCCTGCCGCGACGAAACCTTCGAGAGTAGCGATATCGATAGGACACCCTGCCAATCCACTTTGGGGCCAGATCTCCCTCCGTCTGCACGGTGCGCGGGAAGTCGATATCCTGGCTTCGTTTGTTCAATTGTCGGGACTCGACATCATCCAAGAGGCCATATTCGCAGCTCTGAGGGAGGGAGCCATCGTGCGGGTACTGGTTGGTGACTACCTGTACATCTCGGATCCCGCAGCCATTCGTCGTCTTCACGGGTGGATTCAGGTCGCGCGAGAGGAATTTGGACCTTCGCGATTCGAGGCACGGTTAGTCGAGATGCAAAGCTTGCCGTCGCAACCGGAATCGTTCCACCCGAAGGCGTGGCGGATTTTAGACGAGTCGGGCGGCATACTGGTGATCGGCAGCAGCAATCTTTCCAGACCCGCACTCAAAACAGGAGTTGAATGGAATGTGGTCTTCTCCGCAGCCGAGGATTCCCTGGAGCGAAGTTTGGCGTTAGCGTTCATGAACCTCTGGGGGCTTGCGACCACCTTAACTTCCGAGGTCTGTGAGCGGTACGCAGCCGCGGCGAGGAAAGCACGTGAAGTTAAAGTCGAACCGGAAGCACAAGACGTCAGCGAGCCGATGCCGGACCCTCGCCCGTGGCAGGAAAAAGCGCTGGAGCGCCTGGGACAGATCCGGTTGGAGGGTTATGGCCGTGCTCTGGTGGCCGTTGCTACGGGACTGGGCAAGACGTGGTTGGCGGCTTTTGATGTTCGCGCCGCCGGCAAAGCACTGAACCGGCGTCCTCGCGTTTTGATTGTTGCACATCGCGCGGAGATCCTGGTGCAAGCGGAGCGCACGCTGCGACGAGCGCTCGACGATCAATGGCCCGAGACGATGGTTACCTGGTACCTCGGCTCCGGCAGCGACCTCCGTGGTGATTTGATAGTTGCATCGGTCCAGAAACTTTCGCGGTCCGAAGGCTTGAAAGAATTAAGCAACCACCACTTTGATTACGCAATTATCGATGAGGTACACCACGCCGAAGCGCCGAGTTATCGAAAGGTGCTCGCCAGGCTGAACACCTCTTTCGTGCTGGGGTTGACCGCCACTCCCGAGCGGAGTGATGGCGCCGACGTGGTTGCACTGTTCGATGACATACTCGCATGGCAGGCAACCATTGGCGACGGGATCAACGAGGGTTCCCTCGTGCCATTCCACTATGTTGGGCTGAAGGATGAGGTGGATTTTCAGCAGATCCCTTGGCGTAACGGTCGCTTCGATGCCGACATCCTCGAAAAGCGTGTCGAGAATAGCGCCAGGATGGCGAAACTCTGGACAGCCTGGGGAATTTATTTCGGAACCCGGACAATTGTCTTCTGTTGCTCGCAACGACACGCGCTATTTGCGCGAAATTGGCTGCGGGATCGCGGTGTGAAAACTGCGGCAGTATTTGCTGGCGCAGGAAGTGATCCACGTGGCGAGTCCCTTCGCGCGCTGGTAAACGGCGAGCTCGATGCTATTTGCGCTGTCGACTTGTTCAACGAAGGCTTGGATTTGCCAGACGTCGACCGAGTCGTCATGCTGCGTCCAACAGAATCCAAAGTTATTTTTCTGCAACAACTTGGCCGCGGTCTGCGTGCGGCTGAGGACAAATCCAGACTGATTGTCATCGATTTTATCGGTAACCATCGCCTATTTGCTCGCCGGATCATCCACCTCCTCTCGTTGCGCGGCGATGAATGCACTTGGACGGGCCTGCATCGTTGGCTGGACGGCGGGACCGCAGATCTGCCGCCCGGCTGCCTTCTCGATATTAATTTGGAAGCGAAAGACCTCCTCCGCCAGCTCCTGCCACCCAATCGAGCAGCGGCGGTGGAAGCCTACCGAGGAATGAGGGATGAATTAGGCCGCCGACCGACGATGCCGGAGCTCTTCAACCGCGGATTTCTTCCGGCGACGATTCGGGCCCGGCACAATGATTGGTTTACGTTCGTCCGAGCGGAAGGCGACCTGACGAATCAGGAGACGGCGGCACTACAGGAATTCGATCGGTGGTTTCGAATGCTTGAATTAACGGCGCTTAACAAATCTTACAAGATGGTTGTTCTGCGGGTGCTGCTCGACATGGACGCTTTCTGGAATGGCATGGAGATCCGCCCGCTGTCGGATGCCTGCCGAGCCTATCTTCTCGGGCACCCGCAGCTGCGGGCTGATCTGCAACCGACGAATGAAATACCGGATCACCGGCGTGCGTCGTCAGAACAGTGGGCCACATGGTGGCTTCACTGGCCATTGGGCCGGTGGCTCGACGAGCAACAGGGGCGGAAGTGGTTCCGGCGCGAGGGCGAACGTTTTGTTTTCGCGATTCCGTGCGCGCACGAGACGCGGGCAGCTTTTGAAAGGATGACTGGAGAAGTCGTGGACTACCGACTTTCTCAGTACGCCCAATCGAGAGTTCGCCAGCCTGCCGCCGAAGGTCTCGAATTTGTGGCAAAAGTGAGCCACTCCGGAGGGCGTCCGATACTTTTCCTACCCGACCAGGAAAAATGTCCCGGGCGCCCTGTGGGGCCCGTTGAAGTAACGTTGCCTGATGGCTCCATTTGGGTGTTTCGCTTTGTAAAAGTGGCTTGTAATGTCGCCCACCCAAAGGGAACAACCGACAACCGCCTTGATGAGCTGTTACAAAGCTGGTTCGGACCGGACGCAGGTCTTCCCGGCACGGGATTCACCGTTCGATTTCAGAATTCCACTGGGGTCTGGCGCGTCAACCCGGTGCAGCATATTACGACTGCGCAACGGACCGTTCCGTCTGACGCAATCAGTTACAAAGAACCCTCGCAAAAGCTGTTACTGGTTGCATCTCCGCCTGCACACGAACGCTTCGTTCAGTATGTCCCGGTTCACGACCTTAAAGCCGCAGCAGGGTCTTGGGGTCCAGATCATACACCATCCGAAGTTGGATGGATGCATATCGTGGATCAACTTTGAAGCTGGGCATGTTCGTCGCCCGGGTCCTAGGGCATTCGATGGAACCTAAGATTCCATCAGGAGCCTATTGTCTGTTTCGGGAATGTCCGGCAGGTTCGCGCGAAGGGCGTATAGTGTTGGTGCAGTTCCATTCGATGAGCGACCCCGAAGGAGGGGGAAGGTACACCGTGAAGCAATATCATTCAGAGAAGATCATGACGGAGGAGGGCTGGTCACACCAACAGATCGAGCTTCGCCCATTGAACCGCGATCCAACGTATCAGTCGATTCTCGTGACTGAAGTGGAAGCACCCGAGCTGATCATTGTCGGTGAACTCGTTGCCGTAGTGGGTTGAACGGCGGTTGTGATTTCACGTGAGGGGAGATGGGATCGTGGCCAGAGCCTCCTCGTCCAACATCGCAAATCCTTCTCTAGCGATAGCCTCACACCGAGCAACTTCCGCCTGCGCATCCCAATCTAAGAGCGCTTTGGACGATTTTTGAACGAACTCGCCAAAGACAGCACGAGACTCTTGAATCAGATTGTCGATCTCCGGCTCGGCCTTTGGGACGCCCTCAAGCACGGACAAGACAAGAGCAAAATTCTTGTGGATATCTTCCCAAACTTCGACTGCCAGTTCAGCGGATTCTAACTGCGGAGCCAAAACACTCGCCGCTTCAAATAGATCGCTGCTGCTTTCGGTCAAACCGCGCAGGTTGCGAAAAATCTCGGAAAGCTTTCGAATGATCTCCTCACGCGCCGTAACTTGTTCGCCACTGCGCAGACCTTCTAGATTCCGGCTTAAATTCTCGACCTGTTCAGTGACCGTCATCTCGGTTAGACGGTAGCAAAGGTCAGGGCTCGAGTAAATTGGGCGCGCGCCGAATTGCAATATCCGGTCCTCCGACTCATCGCCTGGACACGGGCCATGCGGCGGGATGCGGGAAACGGGGACAGGCCAAATTCCGGGACGGGATCTGAACTTGGTCAGGCTCGGTCGGGAACTCACAGACAAGGATGTTACCAGGCTCCGAAAGTATCAACGTGCGTTTGCCCGACTGACAGAGCCGCCACTATTTCCTGAGTGAAACGGATAATCTCGCGGCACTCGATCGCCGGATCGCGGGGACAGGCTTTCACAATCAATTCTCACACGGAGGCCACGGAGAACTCGGGGGTTTTTTAAAGTTGCTGATCAATCTCTTGATACCGGTTTTAAGCCGTTCCACTCGCCACAGCCCATCCAACAACCCAAACTAAGCTCTAAAATTCTCTCCAACCCTCCGTGGCCACCGTGACCTCCGTGCGAGCATTTCTTCTTCCAGATCTCACACAGGTCGTTGACGTTGAGGCCTTGAAAGACGTCCTCGAGTTGACAGGCACTGAAGCGTCCAGCCAAGGCAGCGCTGATTCCGACTGAAATCAGAATTATAGGCATACCAAATGCCTGGCGGAGACTCTTCACCTTACGGACGAAATGTTGCATTCGGTGGTGTTTTTTATTGGCGACGCCCAACTCAAGACGACCTTGCCGGAAAACGTCCTAACGAAAGGACTCTCGGCTTATATTTTGAGATTCACGAGACCTGTACTGGGTCCGACACGAGTGCAGGAGATCGAACTTCAGCTTAGAGCCCTCAAGGCAGGGCAAACTGTGGGCCGGACAGAACATCTGGAATCGCTGAAAGAACGGCATGAGTCGGTGACGCAATGCCCGAAATGCGGGGGATTGCTCAAATCGCGCCTCGCAAAAAGAGGGGCCAGGGCAGGCAATGCATTTTATGGCTGCGCGAATTTTCCGAGGTGTCGATTTACAAGAGAGCTCTGAGCCAAATGGTCACAAAAAGAATTCGAGAGTGCGGTTTGGGATCACGTGAGACCCCATTGTGTCTTGGCGACCAATGGAGGACTTGGATTTACGGCTGAGTTCCCTTGCGGTGAGCAGACATCGCTCTTTCGTGGAAACTGTCGTGAGCCCCCATCCCCGCTACGGCAACGGACTACTCCTCCTCCAGTCGTTTCGAGCGGGCAACCTCTCGGAAGAAAAAGCAATTCGGTTCGCGCTGTCTCTCAATGCCGCCGAGCTGACGAAATGTCCGACAGGGTATGGGTTCGGTAGCTTCTGCCATAATGACAGATGTATTCATTTTACTAGTTTTCTCCCCAATGCAGTTCATAGACCGGGACTGCTTCCCAGTTTTTATTGGGCAGCCGCAAGCCGCGCCGCAGCAATGTCGAGTTTGCTCGAGAGCTGACCGGGCTATCGATGAGTCAATTCTCGCACGGAGGCCACGGAGCATTTCTTCTTCCAGATCTCGCACAGGTCGTTGAGGCCTCGAAAGACGTCCTCGAGGTTGACAGCCACTGAAGGGTCCAGCCAAGGCAGCGCTGATTCCGACTGAAATCAGAATTATAGGCATACAAAATGCCTAGCTAGCGGAGGCTCTTGACCTTGCGGACGAAATGTTGCATTCAGTGGTGTTTTTCATGGCGACGCCCAACTCAAGACGAGCTTGCCGGAGAACGTCCTAACGAAAGGACTCTCGGCTTATATTTTGAGATTCACGAAACCTGTATTGGGTCCGACACGAGTGCAGGAGATCGAACTTCAGCTTAGCGCCCTCCCCATTGTCTGTTGACGACGAACGGCGGCTTGGATTTACGGCTGAATTCTGTGTGGCAAGGAGACATCGCTCTTTCGCGGAACGGGTCGCGAGCCCGGTAACCGTTACGACAGCGTTTTTAGGCATTCTTTTTCCAACGGGATTGCCAGCACCCCAACTAACTAACCAACCTCTAAAATTCTCTCCACCCCTCCGTTGCCACCGTGACCTCCGTGCGAGCATTTCTTCTTCCAGATCTCGCACAGGTCGGAGGCCCCAGGTAAGCAGTTGGTGTCTTGCTTTATTTCGATCGCCGGATCGCGGGACAGGCTTTGAGAATCAATCCTCGCACGGAGGCCGCGGAGAACACGGAGGTTTCTAACACTGCCCTGCGGGCAACAGGTCATTGGACGATATTCGCATCAAGGTAATGTGATCGATGTGGATGTGACTTCAACAACGGCAGCAGCGCACTTATCACTACCGTTAGTTAGCGAAAGAATCATCTAAGCTAAGTGGCTTTAAGCAAAACGTCCCGGTTTGCCGAGACTGAAGAGGCAAAGCAGGGACGCTTCGCTTACCTGAATAATCGCCAGCAATTAGCGGGCTCGGGTCGCTCATAAAAATAAGGTCAGCTAGGCCCGGGGGTCAGCCGTTGACTTGTGTATATTTCCTTCAGAACGTTTCTTGATCTAGTTCTGGCTCCAGTCGGGTTTCCCGGCTCACCGCGGAGGCATGCCGGTGTCAATTCCTCCTTCCACTCCGGAACTTGCTGATCATGATGGAGGCGCAGGCGTTGAACGTCGAGTCCTTGAAAAGACGTCCTGGAGGTTGACAGCCACTGAAGCGTCCGCCCAAGCCAGCGCTGATTCCGCCTCGGCAAAGAATCGATCTGTCAACGCTTCATTCCGCTCCGGATCAGACCATCGCAGGGTTTTCAGGGTCTCACGCGAAGTCCGTCACACGTCTGGCAGCATTATTTACGCAGACGTATCGCAAATATGGAGATTAAGAGACTTGTTACTGAACAGCTAAACCTCACTCGAGATTAGCCGTTCACTGGGTTTTTGAAGACGTTCGAACCGACTAATCCTCCGTCCCCGAAACGTTTGTAGTCTGGGTGTGCTTTGGTTGAAGGGTCTCGCTCGGGCAGGACTGCGTTTTCCAAGGAGGGCAGGAAAGACTTTAAATTCAACATTTTATCCATTCTTGAAAGAAGCAGATTATGCTCAAATACAAATCAACACTGAACTGGGCCGGTCTATCCACGTCATCCAGGATATTGGTGATAGTGCTTACGTTGACATTCGCCTGTCAATCGTTACTGAATGCGGCGCAGGCGCGTAGCCGCTTCACCATCACGGATCTTGGCTCTATCATGGCGAACGGTATCAATAACCGCGGCGAAGTCGTCGGCAGGTCCCCGGCATCGGCTACGCTTTCCTCTACAGCAACGGTCAGATGCAGAACCTTGGTATTTTGCGCGTCGTCGATGCCGGCAGCTATGCTCAGGCCATCAACAATCGGAGTCAAGTCGCCGGCACGTCCTGGAACTTCTTTCAGACGCGCGCATTCCTCTACACCGATGGCCTAATGCAAAATCTTGGCATCCTTGTCGGTGACCAAAACCAACCATCTCAGGGAACCAGGATCATCACCGTGAATGACACTAGCTTTGCAATGGGCATTAACGACCGGGGCCAAGTCGTTGGCTACTCCTCTTTGACGTACTATTTCCCGCAACAACACGAATTTCTCTACAGTAACGGCGCAATTCAAGATCTTGGCACCCTCGCCGGGATCGACGGCAGCTTCAGCCAAGCCTACGGTATCAATAATCGCGGCGAAATAGTGGGCGTTTCCGACACGACATCGGGAAGCAGACACGCTTTTCTCTACAAGGACCGCCAGATGCGAGATATTGGAGTCCCGAGTGGCCAGTTCAGCCAAGCTAATGCCATTAACGACAATGGCAATATCGTCGGTCAGTTCGCTACCACGGGCATCTTCCCTTATCACGCTTTTTTGTACAGTTGCGAACACACCCAGGATCTCGGTACCTTAGGCGGTGCCTGCAGCGTTGCTAATAGCCTAAACAACAGAGGCCAGATCGTCGGTTATTCCTTTACCGTCGGCACCACCACGGAACACGCTTTTCTTTACGATGACGGAAAGATGGTGGATCTCAACAACCTCTTGGACCCTGCTGCGGGTTGGACATTGTCAAACGCTACTGGAATCAATGACGCCGGCCAAGTTTGTGGTAACGGTACACTTAACGGGCAGCCGCACGCTTTCCTGCTGACTCGGGTAAAATAGCATGCGCACAAAGAATGTCTTTAATCATTCGGCTACGACGGAAGCCCGACCGCCGCGTCGCCCTTGGTAACGTCGCTCGCTGCCGGGAGATTTGAGATGCCCCAGGATTTCGAATCACCATTTCTAGAGGTCCACAGCAGTGAATGGATCGCTGCGAATGATCTGGCGTTTGCGATCTATGACAAGTTTCCAGTTTCAAAAGGCCACACACTGGTCATCAGCAAGCGTCTGATTGCGACATGGTTCGACGCATCGGAGGCCGAAAAAGCAGGCTTGATGTCGCTGATCGGCGAGGTGCGACGATTCCTTTGACGAACGGCTTCATCCAAAGCCCGATGGCTACAACGTGGGATCCAATTCGGGAAATGCGGCTGGCCAGACCGTCCCGCACGTGCATATACATGTGATCCCCGGTACCACGGGGATGTGACTGACCCGACGGGAGGTATTCGTCACGTGATTCCCGCCAAAGCCAACTACTTGCGTCGGTTGCCTGCTACGACGAAACCCAGGGTTTCAACCGGTTGAAGTATCTGTTTAGCGATGTGGCCTTGAATGTTGGTAGAACCGCGAAGGGGACACGAATGGACGCGAAGGGGATCGGATTCAAGAGCGGCTTAAGCGCCGGAAGGGGGGAATGGCTCGCACGGAGGTCACGGTGGGCACGGAGGGTTTCAAAGAACATTAGAGTTTATTTTGGGTTGTTCGATGGATTTGTGGCGAGCCACCGCTAAAGAACGACATCAACGATTGATCAACAATAACAACAAACCTCCGTGATCTCCGTGTCCTCCGTGCGAGAATTTGCTTTCTTCCTTTCTATGCGTGTCAATTCGCGGTCAAAGGCTGCTCCTATTCGACCTCTGCTGGCGGCAGGTAGTTGTCCGGCGGAAATCCGATCTTTGATGGTTTGCGGGGGGCAGAATCTAATTGGCTACGGCCATAGCGATTGTAGGTTTGTCACCGTCTTGCTCGACAAGACATACGGCGGCATATTGCCAGCCAGCCCTCCCCACGGATGCAAGCGATCATCGGCCGCTGTTTGTCCTTCCTGAAGCTCTGCGGGATAACAGAACACATCGTCTAAGGTGTGTTCATCATTGAAAAGACCCGCAGCGTGCACGAAGCTTTCCGCTACGTTGCACAGCATCGATCCACGCTTTCGCCATATATTCCTCAGATGGACGTTCTATGGTCGCACCATGCGTGAAAAGGATCGAGCCTTTAATACGGCGACTGAATCCTTACCTCTGTCAGGACTAACAGCCCTACATTGTAAAAGCGGTCACAGATCCTCGTTTCCTCGATACTGAGGGGTCAAGTCCGTGCGCTCAGTTACTCTGCCTCCGGGAGCTTGGCGGCCAGGACGTCCACTTTTTCGATGGTCGGTGGCGTTGCCAAAAGCTCCGGGGCTTTAGCCATCAGCGCCGCAGCCACTCTGCCCGTAAGGTGAGCCTGTCGGCCTGCATCATCGGGGAATGCGTCGAAGATACCGAATGTAGATGGTCCAAGTCGAATTCCGAACCACGCGAGCGTGGCCGGTTCTTCCTGTACGATAGGCAGGCCGCTGCGCAGGAACGCCTCGACCTCCGACTCCTTGCCGGGCTTGGCCTCGAGTTTGACCAGTAGGGCTACGGTAACAGTGCTCATAGTTTTGATTTCCAATTTAACCCCAGGCTGCCTTTATTGCCAGATCAGAAGCTCCCTGGAGTGCTCAGAGATTGAGTGTTGATGGATCACGGCCCCCCCGTCACTTCCCCACAGGTGGCGACGGTCCCGCCGGGGATCCGACGCAGCATCTCTTTCACCTTTCCGGAGTATTGATTACCGTCCGGGCAGCAGGGTCTCGATCACGGCGGGCGCCACCGTGTTCACCGTCACGCCGGACGGTGCCCACTCGAGCGCACAGACTTTGGTCATCAGTTCCATGCCACCCTTGCTGGCACAGTAAGCCGCGTGATTCTCGATCGCGACCAGGCCGCATTGGGACGAGATGTTAATGATCCTGCCCCATGCTGCCGGATCATCGGCGGCACGAGTTTATGGGCGAGAAAGAAAGGGGCCCGCAGGTTGGTGTTCAAAATGACCTCTCAATCGGCGACGGAAACTTCGGCGGCGGGGGCCAAGCCATTCTCATTCTTGCGAGCGAAAGAAATCTACAGAAGTTTAGCTCGCTATGTCAGGCGCAATACCGGAAGCCGACTGGAGGGTTTTTCGCAGCCTTCACCCAATCTGGATCGACCGCTTCTGTAAGCGCGTCAATGGCGAGCTTTTGCGGGCGCTATCAGATGACAGCCGCGATGCTTACGAGCAATACCTCGCTGCCTATAAGCTCATGCACAAAAGGGACAAAGAGATCGCAAGCGCATTCGATGATTTTCGGCGTTCAACGGCAATCTTTCAAATTGCAATCATTCGAAAACTCGGTGTGATCACCGACGAGGAACTTGGACGGTTCAGCGAGTCAACACGCGCTTCGCTCCAGCATTTCTGGGGTTAGCAATCGGCTGCCGGCGGTTAGGGCAGCAGCACTCCAGCCAACCCGGGGGCTTCCCGCCTCTCCCTGTCCTACGACGTCACTCCCAATTGGCGAAACGCGTTGGCGTGAACGTTGAAGGCGCCAGCCGAGTTCTTCTTATTCGTGGACCGGGAAGTCGTAGTGAACGAAAGGATAAATGGTGAAAACTCCGCCAGGAAATGATAGATCGAAGGGTGCCAAACGAAGAATCGCAGCAGGCCAAATACGACCGAATCAGGGCGATGATTGCGGGACCAAAACCCCCGAACCCGACGCTGCGCGAATGGCAGGATATGTGCAAGCGCTGCGGTCCGGGGGCGGACATTCCAGCCTTGATTCGGCAAGCGCTGGAGAAATCGCAGACGCCATAAACGCCGAAGAGAAAACCCTCGTTTCAGAGCAGGAAAACGGAGGACATATTCTTGCTCCGATGCGCAGGGATCCGGATTTCATCGGAATGGAGCATCTTGTTTGGACCGACCCTGGAGCCAATACCGTCACAAAAGAGACCTACGGTTACAAATACGGTCATACGCCACTTCCTGACGCATCAGGAACCAGGTTCTCGATTCCTTCGGAATATCTCGAACGTTTAGCGTTGCACGACAAGACTTTTGGCACCAAAACGCGGATGCTGGGCGTCTCGAAGATCGGAAACTCCGAGGTAAGAATCCGAACGCAGCAGGACTTGCACGACTATTCGCAACATCCATCGATAGACGATTTGACGTCATTTATGAATCGCCAAGGATTCATTCATTCCAAAGACACTCCCGGTGTTTTTTACCATGAAAAAGAGGGCGTTTTAGCGGTGGATGCCGTTCCTAAAAATTTTGTTCAAAATACTAAAGGAGAAATTTATGCGGTCGATTTGATGGTTAGAAAAATTCCCCGTTGATCTTGTGGCCGCCTCGTTTTAATCCGTACCCGCCATCCAGGGGTATTCAATTGCCTATCTGTTAACTCCACTCCGTTGCCCTCCATGCGATGCCATCTTTTTTTGGCGCAGCGCTACGCGGGCAAGTTACCCACAGAAAATAGCGAAGAGCCCGGAAATCCACGACGTTGGCTCGGCTGACCCTTTGCGCCGACCGGGCGTTGCCAGCAGATCGACCTGCACGAACCCGTCTCCGTCAGCAAAAAGATCCACACGGACTGAACTGCCACCAATTGGCCAGAACAGGCCCACTTCGGATCCACGATTCAGGATTTCGATCGGGTTCATCCCGGCGAATCCTTGAGCCGAAGCGACTCGCTATCTGAGGTTTGCTCACAATGGGTTCGTGCATTGAAGTAACAACCAACGGGGTCAAAAATCACCCACTCGCCCTCACTGTGAGAACAGGTCTCTCGGTGCACCGCGGTTGTTGTGAACCGAGTTACCAAAGAGGCATTGGTAGTTGGCCACGATGAACGTTGATTTCGCTCTCAGCGGCGGTTCTGGGCCTCGCGAAGGTGAGCGAAGCAATTGGCGATGGCTAATTCGCTCAAAGAAAACGGGTTGCTGAAACGCTTGGAAGCTCAGAGCACAAACGGAGCAGTTACGGCGGCGTGCCTTGGCTTCCCGATCTCCGGTTCCTACGTACAAAGGACGCGGAGGGAATGTGATAGAGACGGCGAACCTACCATCTTCCCTTCCACTCCGGAACCTGCTGATCATGGTGCAGGCGCAGGCGTTGTACTTCGAGGCCCCGAAAAACATCCTCCACGTTGACGGCCACCCCAGCCTCGAGCCACGGCAACGCTGATTCAGCCTCGGCAAAGAATCGGTCAGTCAGAGCTTCGTTGCGCTCAAGCGAATATCCTATGGTCCACCACGAAGTGATCCGCTTCTCGGCCTCACCCAGGTGATTGGCTGATGGCAAGCGATCTCGCTTTTCCCTTTGGTTCACTTCCTTGTGGGCGGGTAACAGATTCCAGAGGTGGTCGCACGGCCACGCTGACCAGGGAAAACAATGATCGACATCCAACGTGTCGGCGCGCAGCGGTCTACCTGACCAGACGCAGGTCAGCTGGCCCGCGTTCAGAAGCTTAAGCGCGCAGTTTCGGGCCAGAGCCACATCGCGCTCCGGATCCGACCACCGCAATGAAGACGCCAGATGCGCGGCCTGAAGCTGGGTGAAACGCCCGGCAACACGTAGATCCAGCGGGGAGAATGTCAGCAAAGCCAAGCTTCCCTTGGCAAACTCCAGGCCGCGATAACCAACGTTGGTTGGTGATTGCGGAAATTTAAGGTCTAACAATGGCTTGAACTGGCGAATCCAAAAGAGAGCAACCAGACCATGAGGAATTTCGACGGCGTCGTTATCGGCCTCCCTGACCATTCCAAGATAACCGTCCGCGACCCGACACAAGGTTCGGAGCAAAGCCAGCTTGTAGGTGCTCGACTTATTATCGCGAACTTCACGCTCAGGCGGATATCGTTCGCCGCCTCAATTTCCAGACCGATTGGATCTGGGCTTTAAGCAGGATTCAGGATTTAGGAATGAGCTGCGCAGCACCCGACTCCACACGGGCCGAGCGAGCAACGCGGAAAAACGGCAAACTGGGCGCGGCCCGGAGCTTTGTGAAGTCATTAGAGCACTTGGCTTAGCGAGGAGGCTTTTCTCCCGCCATCACCCGTTCCATATCAACCATTTTTCCCCGCGCGACATCGTCCATGGCCTCGCGGAATTCGGTGGGAATCCAGGATTCCTCGTGTTCGATCACGAAACGTACTACCTTAACCCGCTCCTCCTCAGGGAGAGCCCGTATTTGCTCGATTACTTCTATGGCACTCATCCCTCAACAATACGCCGGGGTGGCCTCACAAGCCAAGTCAGCTCTGCCTGCTTATTGCTACAATGAAATCCGAGCGATTCAGCGGTCAGTTGGACTACTCAATAGAGTCAATCTGAGTTGAGCAAAGCGGTTGAATCCGCGATCGAAAGTGACGAATGATATTCGAGAAGCAGTCGCGAAAGCGGCGAGGTAGGCATCCGTCCAGGTTCCCGGCTCCGACTTGCTTGAGTGGGTGTACCGCCGCCAGACCGGTTCCAGGGAAGACGGTTCATTAAGGAAAATCACTCGATCATCCAGGAGCAATTTTTCGTAACCTTTCCAAGCGTCGCGCTCATTCAAAGCGAACCGGCCCATCACCGTCCGATTGGTCAGCAATCTGAGAAAACCGAGTTGGGTTATCCTGCAAAAGGCTGCGCTTTCGCGACCGCCGTGCTCGAACCAGGAAATTGCGGCGGGATGATGCACGTGTCCGTCATAGGCCAGCGCCAACCAGACGTTCAAATCCACCAGAGCAGTGAGATTATTCCCAAATTCCGGCATCCACTTGTTCCCGCGTCAGACTGATCGAATGTCCGCCGCCGCTCCGAATCAGAGGAAGACGGACCTTTCTCGATTTCAGGTCGTCCCGATGTCCGGCAAGGCTTTGTTCGAGTGCTTGGGCGATGAACTCTCTCAACCGCATCCCACGCAGCGCTGCCTCGGATTTCACTCGCTTGAAGAGCGCGTCCGGCAAATCAACGGTTGTACGCATAAAAGCATATTCGCATATTTGCCACCTTTGCCAAGTGACAGAAACGACCATTGCTTCAAAGGGATTTCGGAGATCGCGGCAGGGTCGAATACCTCTGAACGCGGAGGAAGCGATGGCCGCGGTCAAGGGGTTAGTCTGGCTGCTCGGAGTAAGCAGAACGCTTCGCTTTGCCTTGAACCGAAAAGGTAAGGCGGGACGCCTCACTTACGCCCGTTTTTTTCTCAGAAATCTTCCAGGTAGGGCAATGAGGAGGGACAGATCAAATATCGCGGATCCCAACACCCGCTCTTTGGCATCATCCTTCAACCGAGGCGGTACGTTTATCGTCCAATAACCATGGGGCGGTCGATCGACTCCGATAGCAGCGCGTCAAAGAGCTTTTTCGTAGTGGTCTCTTTCTACGGTGATCTCGGCTTTTTCGTTAAAGCCAAAGACAGGCCTCAGCCCGTCCGGCGGGTTCTGACCTCCAAGACCTCCGTGAAAGACGATCGAATCTTTTGGAGTACCGCATCCTGAATTCGACTTAATCGTTTCCAACGGGCACCCGGTAGATTTCTCATTCCGTTTGGAAGCAGACGCAGCCCTCGACGCTCGCACCTGGCGCGCCTGCAGTCGAAACGACGGAAAAAGTTCAGCCGAGACGGGGTAAACGTTAGTTGCGCAACCGGCATCAAGAGATTGATCAACAACTTTAAAAAACCTCCGTGTTCTCCGTGTCCTCCGTGCGAGAAATGATTCTAAAGCCTCTCCCGCGATCCAGCGATCGAAATAAAGGAAGACACTAACTGCTAAACAGGTGGCCTCCGACCTGTGCGAGGTCCGGATGAAGAAATCCTCGCACGGAGGTCACGGTGGTCACGGAGGGTTGGAGACAATTTTAGATTAGAGCTTAGTTTAGGTTGTTGGATGGGTGTGGTGAGTGGCACGGCTTAAAATCCAGTATTGAGAGATTGATCAACAACTTTAAAAAACCTCCGTGTTCTCCGTGACCTCCGTGCGAGAATTGATTTGAAAGCGTCGCGCGATCGCCAAGGAAGACAGGCAGGATGCCTATGCTACTTTGCGCGGGGCCATTTCGCGTGACAGCGCGGGACGATGCGACCAGTTGCGCGGATTTTAGACAAACGAAAAGATTCAGTTAGTTGGCTCCCGCTCACCATTCAACCTGCACAAGCCCGCCTCCGGCCGCGAAATGGATCCATGTGGACTCGATCGCCGGGGTACGCCGGGCGCCGCGATAGGCCGCTAGCTGGCCGGAATAAGAGAGCGCTTTGGCCGGCCAATCTGCTCTCTTTCCGAGGAACGATTTGTGATCGATAATCACCGTGCCTTTGCTCGTCTCGAGCAGCAGGTCAATGTAGCCGGACGTTCGTTGACCGTGGCTGTTGACGCTCAGAAACGGTGTCTCGACCAGGATCGTTTTCGGCTGGAAGAGCTTGTCTAGTTGGGCAGCAAAACGATCGAGCATCAGAGCTACGTCCTCTGCCTTAATATTCTGATCCAGGTTGTAGGCGCCCAGGATGCGTTTAATCGCGATCATACGCTCTGGATGCTGCGGATTAATAAACTCAGCGGCAAAGATGGCGTGGAGCGCGTCCCCTAAAATATTTTCCTCCACAGCGCCGGTGATCGGTAAGCGATCGCCCAGGTCGATCGTTTGCACCACTTTGGCCAAGTCAATCAAGGGCTGCCTGGAAGGCACGATCAATGCCGGGACTTTTGGCCTCGTCGGCGTCGAAACTACGGGTGCAGGAAACCAGCGATAAGTGGTTGCCGCCTCCGGTCTCTCGATCGCTGCCGGAGGTTGAATTGTCCGCGTGCGGTATGGGACTTGTGCCGGTCCGAGCAATCCAGTACACCGGGGTTTCGGCATCCTCGAGCGGTCTGAGCCACGGTGCGTCCAGCAAATCGAGCCATGCGCTCGGTTGACCCTCCCGGGTGGCCAAGATCAACATGTCTCGAGCACGGGTGAACCCAACATAGAGCAATCTCAATTCCTCTTTGGCGGCGGCGCTCAGCGCCTCCCGACCGACTGTTGCCTTTTCAATTCGTTCCTTCAGCGGAATGTCCGTCTGTTGCGGCGCCGAATGGCCAAGGCCAAAAAGCGATTCGCCGGTTGGCCAGCGGATCACGCGCCTCAAATTCTCGATCTTGCCTCACCGTCGGCTCCCACAGATTGGTTCTGGGTTCGTGATCCAGGTCGTCACAGATGACGACCGGCCATTCCAGACCTTTGGCCGTATGATAAGTCAGGACATGGATTGAGTCGGCGCGTTCATCGGTTGCCTTCGAATCGACCTTCTGCGCCTCGAGTTCGTCACACCAAAAGACAAATCCCGCGATGGTCGTGGGACGGTGGGTGGCGGCGCAGCTCCGTTCATATTGCAGGGCCAAGCCCCGGAGTGCCTCCACATTGGACCGCCGCTGCGCGGACCGGTTTTCCGACGGTCCCCACCTCGAGACGGTAGCGAAGACATTTCCGGCACCGAGCGCGAGATCAAGTGCCTCTGCGGGCGTCAGTTGATTCACGTGCGAATGCGCTTGATCCAAAGCGGTCACGGAGCCATTGACCAGCGGAGGTTCCAAACCCCAGCGAGAGCCGGACTTATCTTCCGGATGAGCGTCTAGAATACCTCAGGCGATCTTCGAGCCACTGTTCTGGCGGGTGCCCGGTCTCCAAGGCGATAATTTCAGCCGTGGCCAACGTATCGTCCGGATCAGCCATCCGCCGAAGACAGGCCATGGCCAGACGGGCTTCCGGAGTCGATAACAAACCGCTGGTGCCCAAGGTCACCGGCAAACTTCGCTCTTGGAGCGCCTCAGCCACCGCCGCGGCCCCCTCATTTGTCCGGCAGAGGATGGCAATATCTCTCAATTGCAAGGGGCGCAATTGACCTGAATCACGATCTTCGATCCGGTTGGAATTCGCCAGAAGCTGAACAACGCCTTCGGCCAGCGCCTGGGCCGCTTGCGCGTTGGTAGGCTGTCTGGGCCTGCCATACTTTTTGACTTCGCCGCTCGACAGCACCCAAAACTCCAGCGGCACGGGAAGCGCCGCGTTGAGAGATCGGTGTGCCCGCAGTTCTACATCTTTTCTTGGCAGCCCCAAATCCCGGGCAAAAGCGGGAATAAACAGGTCATTGAAGATTTGGACCAGTTCAGGTCTGGCCCGATAGGTGATGCCTAGTGTTGGCATCCGTTCGGAGGCGACACTGGCTAACACGGCATCCATCAAGGCGGGATCACTACCGCGAAAACCGTAAATGGCCTGCTTGACATCGCCTACCCAGACCGCGCCGTGCTTGACCAGGGCAGCCAATCCGATAAAGAGCGCCAATTGAATAGGATTGGTATCTTGAAACTCATCGACGACCAACAGGTCAAACTCCTCACTGATCACTTCTGCCACGGCGGACTGTGGCAACAGGTCAAGCGTGAACTGTTCCAGATCGACGAAGTCGAGCAATCCACGTTCTCCCTTTCGTTCCTGGTACAGGGTGACCGTCCGGGCAGCGAACTCAAATAATAGCCTGGTGTACTGCTCAATATCGGCCCGCAGCCCTGGATGTTCTTCATAGCGCTGGGCGGCGCGAATGATTGGCTGTGCATCGGCCAAGCTAGCTTTTGCCGGCGTTTCTTTGGTAAGTTTAACCCACTGGCTCCAGGTTAGTCGCCCCTCCGCCAAGTCGCGGCTACACCCTTTAAGCAACCGAATGTAATCTGAAGTTTTGTTGGTAGGTCTTTCAGGCGCTGGGATTTTTTGGAGGGCCGTTTGAATCGCCTGGGCGAGAGCCGAGTCTAGTACGGCGCCAACAGGTGCCGGCGCCGGAAAATGACTCAACAATTCATTGCTGCTCCGCCCGGCCATCGCCCGCAGTCGATCGGGAGAAATCGCGTTTTCGCGCGCTTTGGCCGCGATCAAACCGATCTGCGTTTTCCAATTTAATTCTTTGCCGTCTCCTTGGCAGAGTCGTTCACCGATCAGCCGGATCGTTTCCATCTCTGCGAACGAACACGAGTCTTCGACCGCGCTGCCCCACAAGGCTTCGGCCTCCGGCTTGGCGATGATTTGGATGTCCGGCGAGATGCCGGCCTCGAAGGCAAATCGGGTTAACAATCGCAGACAGACGCCGTCCACAGTTCCGAGCAACGATTCAGCCAAACGCTCCGCGAGATCGATCTGGCCGCTCTTGAAGAACTCCTGGCGCACCCGTTCAACCAATTCGCCCGCGGCCTTGATAGTGAAAGTGGTCCCGATGATGGCATGGGGTCGACATTCCCCGTTGAGGATGCTTTCTCGAATGACCCGGGTCAGTTCGGTGGTTTTGCCGGTGCCGGCGCCCGCTGCGATGCTGCGAACTCTCACGCGTTTTCCTCCCAACCGGTCAAAGCATCGAAATCGTTGTAGGGCTCAGTGTATTTCTCCAGCTGCCAGCGCTGGATTGGCGCGGTGGAGTTCGGCACCAGACCACTATCGTTCGCACGATCAGATCCAGGGACAGCACATTCGATCCAACCTTGGTCGAGCAATTTGCGGCGCCATAGCCAAAGCTCTGCAAATTCTTTCCAACAAGCCTGGAGTCCCGCTGGAGATAGTCTTGATGAGGCCACTTCCGCATCAGGAAAGAAGCTTCTCTGTTGGGCAAGTAAAGCGCGTGTTTTCAGGATCAGAAAAGCGGCCTCGGGCCAAGCAGACGCTTGAGCGACCAAACAGGCGTAAACCGCCAGCTGAAGATGCAGATTATCAACGAGTTCCTGCCTCTTTTCCGGGTGACCGCCATATTTCAAATCGATGACCGCCTTCTCTCCAGAGGCCTTTTCAACCAGCAAATCGATGAAGCCGTACATACTCCCGCCGACGAAGGTTACATCGCCCGTCTTAATATTTGCTGATGTCTTGGTAACGCCGGCTAGCCGCAGATGCTCAATTAAGACCCAGACCGCCCGCTTCCCTTCATCCAAGAGGCGCTCCGCAATGACCTTGTTGCCCGGCAGCCGTAGATTGGCGCCCTCCGCTGGGAGTAATTTCCGCCATTCCTTTTCCAACCACTGGTCCATCTGCGGGCGCGACGCAGTTTGCCAATCAATGGAGGAGTCAGACGCGAAAACGAATTCGTTGAGACGATGCAGGAGATTGCCTCGTTGACAACTCCCGCAGGTGAGATCATTTCCGAAGAGGTGTCCATGCGATAGTTTAGCCTTATACCCGAGCACCCAGGCGGTGGGATTGAAAATGAATTTCGACGAGCTGGAAAAGGATTCGCGATCTCTTGGGTCGAGATACAGTCCGCTGCTCAGTTTCCACCACCGGCGAATCCCGGGCAATCTCAGGTGAGGAAACGGGTGGAGCTTTGGGGCAACAAGCGGCCAGGCTGGAGCGGCCTTTGGATCAGCCAGGTGCCGGTCGAGATCGAATATCGGCAGGTTGCCATCAATCAGCGACTGGATTCGATCACGGAAGGGATGATGCGGCGCCGGTTCGTTTCCGACCATCCGCGGCGACATGAAAACAAGTTGTTTTTTTGTACCGAGAACAGGGCGTAAATTGGCCAGGTTGTCGCGTCCATGACGGGTGATTGGCAGCAAAAGCTCGACTCCCGATCGTTTGAGCTGCTCGATCTCTGTCTTTGACCACGGCGTTCCCGGCGAAGAGACCGATCCACGAAAATCCCACCAGAACACGGTTTCGGCAGGTTCCAGGAAAGCTCCTGGCGCGGTGAGCCTGTGGACGTGTCCGGACTCGGCCACCGTATGATTGCCGCAAAGGCCGCCACCGATCACCTGGTCGACGAGCCGGTCCAATTGCGCTCGCGGGACCGCAGAAACTGATCGCAAAATCGCCGCCAGTTCATTGGCCTGAGACGCCAATTGCCCATATTGCTCCTTCATCGCGTCCGGCAGATCTTACTTTACCGATCGACCCCTCGCCCAAGGCACCATGGCTGCGCAGGTCTCTGCCAATTCGCTGCCCGGCGCCCCGGATTGTGCGTCGAAGCGGGAAACTACGATCCATTGGTTTAAACTCTCTTCGACCTGTTTCAGAGCCTTTTGCAAACCGACTGGCGTCGGAGGCGAATATCTTCGCGAGAAACTCTCGATGTTCTTCGATCGCTCGGTTCCATTCCGCTCCACCGATGCCCGGACGTTCCGCAACAGCATGCGCCAGTCCAGCTCGTAATCCGATCATTCACCGGACTGACCGGATGAATCAAGAACGCCAGCAGGTCACGGGGATCAAGCGGCTCCCAACGCAAGGCCAAAGCAAGCGCCAGGGTTTGCAGCACCGGCCGCTGAGTGGAACGCACGGAAAGCCCGAGCACCGGTTCGTCCAGAGATCGCAAAGCAGTATCGAGATGGGAACATTCGCTCTCGCGCGACCAAGGTGGCGGAACTGATTTTGAGCCCGGCTCCTTTGGAAAAGCTGGGCCGCCAGTTGGGCCAGGGTGATCTCAGAATAGGCGGTTACGAAGGTGATGGAGCCGTCGTAGTCGAGTTTGATTGAACGGTTTTCGCATGGCATTAACTAAAGCCTCCTGAATTTTGTGCAAATCTGTTCCAGGGGACAGCCGCGGGCCTCAATGTTTCGGCGCCGACAGTTCGAAAGGAGGCTTCTAGCTTTACTAAGCACCTTCCGCAGCAGCAGAGGGAGGTTTTCTCGATTCTCGAGCACTTCAATATTGGCAAACTGAGGATCACGCCGATCGAGTTCAGCCAGCACTTTCCGCATACGATCGCCACACACCAGGTGACAGATCGCGACCAGCCAATGCTTCCACTTCAGCCAGGTCGCGGATTCGGGAAGTATCTGCTGGGTCCGCGGAGCCGTTCCACCCGGCAAGCACCAATTCATCTCGCCAACGCAATAACGTCTCCGCCACGGCAAGCGGATCCTTGGCGAACGATGCAGTGTAGAACCGCGATTTCGTCGAGGCCGTCCTTTGCAAAAACTCGCGATATTGGACGATCCGACTTGCGGCGGACGCAGGCTTTCGATGGCAGGCCAAGCCTAAGCTCAAGGAGGCCGAGAAATCCTTGCGGCCCACAGATCGACTCGTTGAATCTGTCTCGTGGCTGCAAATCTTGATAGCCGTCAAGATCCAATCCGAAAATGATCTTCAAATCTCTACTTCCTTCAGGTCGCTCGTGTTGGGAGTTCTTTCGGGTGGGTCTAGAACTGTAGAGATTTCGATCATCTTACCTCTCTGCCTGTGAGGGCTTTCACTGGATACTTGGGGCCGTGCTGGCGCTTTCTGCGTTCGGTATTCTGACAAATCTCGTTTGGCTAATTGGCCGGGCACGCCCAAAGGCGAGTATTCCCCATTGGATCCACGGAGAGCCTCACCAAAAGGCGCGTGTTTTTGGAATGGGCAAAGCCGGTGGACCGGGGTTCATGACGCAATCTACGTCATTATATTTTTTATAACAGCAATAATTAAGAGATGCCACTATGGGGCGGGACGCCTTACTTACGGTAGGCAAGCCGTCCCGGCTTGCTCCTGGGGTTGTCGCAGCGGGAGAAGCTAAAGCCAGTCAATGGTTCAGTGGTTATATTGCGCGGATTTTAGGTAACTGCCGAAAAGTCGAACAGCGCGTCGGCCCTTTCACGAATGAAATCGCCCATTGTCAACCGCTCGATCCAGTCCTCAGGGATTGCCTTGACTCCATAAAAGGCGCCAGCGAGTTGGCCGTAGATCGCTCCGGTGGTGTCAGCGTCGTTGCCCAGGTTCACGGCACGCAGTGCTCCATCACGAAATGAGTCGGAACGGTAAAACGCCCAGAGTGCAGCCTCAAGCGAGCGGACGACAAAGCCGCTTCCGATGATCGCAGGGGGTTGCTTCTGCTTAAACGAACCAAGAGCAATCTCGGCAATTTCGGGCGAAAGAGGGTGACGCTTCCAGTACTGTTCGTCCGGGGCCGGGTAAAAGAACGAGCTCAACAATTCCTCCTTGGATCGTCCCTCCAGCGCGCCAAGCAACAACCCCGCGAAATAGCGGCAGGCATCGACGGTCGTTGGTGCAGCGTGTGTAGTACGGGAACTCTCGCCGGCGTTGTGAATAGCCAGTTCAAAGTTGGGCCGGAACGCCAAAGGAACCGGAGCAAGGCGCATCAATGAGCCGTTCCCGGCAGTGTATGGATCCGTGGACCCCGCGAACGGCTCCCCGCTTCGCAGATAGTGTGCGAGGGCTGTCTTGACAGTGATTCCAATGTCGAAACAGGTTCCCGTGCTACTGAGATATCCTTCTTTCCACCAGCGACAGTAGCGATCCATCTGATCCTTAGGATCGAAACCGCGCTTCTCGATCAAGCTTTCGGCCAGACATAAAGCCATCGACGTATCGTCGGTCCACTGACCTGGTTCCAGAGAGAACGGTCCACCGCCTACAATCTCCGTGACCGGTTTGAAAGTGCCCGGCGCTTTAAACTCCATCGTCGTGCCAAGCGCGTCGCCAACGGCCAATCCCAGTAGTGCGCCGCGGTATCGGTCACGAATCAAGAGTTGCTGAACACTGCTTCGTCGTTGCGACCAACTTTTAATCCAGCTTATCTGTACCTGAGTTTCCGGGGATTCCGGTTTGCGATAGATCTTCTCAACTGTCCTCCATTTCGCGCTCAACTCGGCCAAAGCATCGTCCGGTGTTCGCCCGTGCTCTTGCATCCAGCACGCGACCACCAGCCCGGTGCGACCGACTCCACCCCAACAATGCAGGTAGACCGCACCTCCCTCCCTGATGCGACGATCGATCGCCAAGAGAATCTCGGCCAGATGATCTGAATCTCTGGGCACGCTGTTATCTCGGATCGGGAACCGTTGGTAAGTCGTCGTAATACCCGAATTCCGGGCCTCCTCAGATAGAATCGTGTCGTACGGAACCAATTCGTCAGGTTCGGTAAGATCGATGAAGTGTCGAATGCCGGCAGCGAGGAATTGCTTGATCTTCTTTCTGGCCTTGACTGGGTCTTTGTCTCCCGGGTATTCGCCAGCCAGAAACTTGTGAGGCACTACCCAGTACGTATTCCCATTCGGCCGTGGCGGGGTATCTGTGGGCATTTTGTCAAAATCCGGCGGATGCGTGTTGTCGCACTTAGTCGGCGCCCCGGGGATGGGTTTTCATAGTAGGGAAATTGTTCGGTTGCTGTTTACCTTTGAAAGGACAAAGCTCGTCCAACCGAAACGGCCTCTCCTATACTTTTTTCAGTAGAGCGACCTTGCTCCTGGGTATGGGCGAATGGTAAAGGGTGTCGCCATAACCCTCTTCGGTCGCTTAAGTCGGAGGTAAGCCGGGACGGCTTACTTATAAGGGTCAGCATCGGATGGCGCACACGCCTAACCAATGATGATCTCTCGCCCCTCAGGTTCTCGACCTACTCGATGCGGACTAAACCTGGATAGGTGTGGCTGGCTGATCTTGGTATCGCCGAAAAGACGCGCCCGATCCTTGTCGTCTCACGGGAAGATACAGATCAGTTGCCAACGTCCAGGGTTTGGCTTCCATTCCTGTCGCTCGCCTTCAGCGTCGTCTCGGCGAAGTCTCCGGCGAAATGCTGGCTCAGGTCAAAGAGGCGCTTCGATTTGCTCTCAATTTCTAGAGGCAACGAACGTTCCGGCCAAAGGGTTAGTCGACCGAGGTAAATTCTGGGGTAAAGTTATGGTCCTGGGGATGACTTAATACCGCTTGCCCTTTGTTCTTTAAACTCGTCAACTCGTAATTTCCCATTCCTGCTTGAGTATATCGCTGGATTTTATAATAGCTTCCGTAAATGAGGGGGTATAACGCCTCTCCCAGGCTATCAGTACGTCCCAGTGCTCTCCCGCAATGATTGGTGGATCGTATTTGATTCTGAGGTGCCATGCTTCTGGCTGCTCAACGAGCGTGGCATTGCGCTCGCCCTGCTTGACTCGTGCGGAATGATCCAGACTAAAAGACCAATCAAGTCTCATCACAGTAGCCTATTCGCATTCGGGAATTTCCTGGTCATGTTTTTTTATCAAGAAACGCTTCTAAGGCATTCTCTCCTTTTCCAACCGGTTGGGGTCACACAGATTGAACCGCCACATCACGCCAGGCGCCGCGATAGGTTGCCAATTGGTCGGAACAGGGTCCCGCGATTCGAAGGCTTGCGGCTCGCACGGAGGCCACAGAGAACACGGAGGTTTTTTTAGTTGTTGATCAATCTCTTGATGCCGGTTTTAAGCCGTGCCACTCACCACAGCCCATCCAAAGCTCTAAAATTCTCTCCAACCCTCCGTGGCCCCCGTGACCTCCGTGCGAGCATTTCTTTTTCCAGATCTCGCCCTGAGTTTGCGCAAGCCATCGCCGGTTGGCATTCCTAATGTTCGCGTAGCGAACCCAGCAGGGACCTTATTTGTCAAAAGCCGCGGGAGGAGAAGGGCTCGCACGGAGGACGCGGAGGAGAGGAGGGCGTCTGGTGCCCGCGGACGATCGGACGCGCGGTTTCGGGGACGCGCATCGTGAGTCAAGCGGATTGGCAAAACCTGGGTATTCAACCCCGGTCGCCAGATGGGGAATTGTCCGAGCTATCTCTCGTAGTCTTCATCCAACTTATCGAACGGGCCCATTGTCGGCGGTAACATTGAGCAGTTGGGCTAGATTACGATCCCCTCTTCTTGCGGGGAATCTTTATCGTTCATGCTGAAGCGCACAGACGCTCACCCCTGCGGTGCCCCAAGCTTGATTCCACGGTGGCGAGGACGATGGCCGTTTTCATTTTGCAGAACATTGAAAACAGTCAGCGTGCTTAACCGGGAGTTACGAGAGGACGAGCGTTCCGGCGCGCTGGCCGAGAGCTTTCAAATCAATTCTCGCACGGAGGTCACGGAGAACACGGAGGTTTCTTAAAATTGTTGATCAATCTCTTGATGCCGGTTTTTAAGCCGTGCCACTCACCACAACCCAAACTAAGCTCTAATCTAAAATTCTCTCCAACCCTCCGTGACCACCGTGACCTCCGTGCGAGCATTTCTTCATCCAGATCTCGCACAGATCGGAGGCCACCTGCTTTGCAGTTAGTGTCTTCCTTTATTTCGATCGCTGGATCACGGGAGAGGCTTTTAGAATCAATTCTCGCACGGAGGTCCACGGAGAAAGCGGAGGTTTTTTAAAGTTGTTGATCAATCTCTTGATGCCGGTTGCGCAACTAACGTTGTCATCAGCGGACGGGTGAAATTCCCAACATTGGCTCCCCAAGCTTGGTATCAATACTCGTTTGACTGTCTGTGGTTGATATTGAATTGCAGGAGGACCAAAGGGGTCAGTCAAGAATGATGCGAAGCTAAGGGTTTTTTCGGATGGCCTTTTGCACCGAAAGGCCGATGAGGCTAGCGCAAAGATAGTATAGGTTTCCAGGCTGTCTCTTGAGTGCACGCGTTCGCTCCTTGCGAAGTCACGCGATTGCCCAAGGAAGACAGGCAGGATGCCTATGCTACTTTGCGCAGGGCCATTTCGCGTGACAGCGCGGGACGATGCGACCAGTTGTGCGGGTTTTAGACAAACGAAAAGATTCAGTTAGTTGGCTCCAGCTCACCATTCAACTTGCACAAGCCCGCCGGCGGCCGCGAAATGGATCCATGTGGACTCGATGCCGCGCGCCGCGATAGGCCGCTAGCTGGCCAGAATAAGAGAGCGCTTTGGCCGGCCAGTCTGCTCTCTTCCCGAGGAACGATTTGTGATCAATGATCACCGTCCCTTTGCTCGTCTCGAGCAGGAGGTCAATGTAGCCGGAAGTTCGTTGACCGTGGCTGTTGACGCTCAGAAACGGTGTCTCGACCAGGATCGTTTTCGGCTGGAAGAGCTGGTCTAGTTGGGCAGCAAAACGATCGAGCATCAGAGCTACGTCCTCTGCGTTAATAATCTGATCCAGGTTGTAAGCGCCCAGGATGCGTTTGATCGGAATCATACGCTCTGGATGCTGCGGATTAATGAACTCCGCGGCAAAGATGGCGTGGAGCGCGTCCCCTAGAATATTTTCATCCACAGCGCCGGTGATCGGCAAGCGATCGCCCAGATCGATCGTTTGCACCACCTTGGCCAAGTCAATCAAGGGCTGCCTGGAAGGCACGACCAATGCCGGTAGCCTTGGCGTCGACATCACGGGTTTAGGAAATCAGCAATAACTGGTAGCCGCCTCCGGTCTTTCGATCGCCGCAGGAGGTTGAATTGTCCGGATGCAGTATGGGACTTGTGCCGGTCCAAGCAATCCAGACAACGGGGTTCCGGCATCCTCGAGCGGTCTGAGCCACGGCGCGCCGAGCAAATCGAGCCACGGACTCGGTCGACCCTCCCGGGTGGCCAAGATCAATATGTCTCGGGCGCGGGTGAACCCAACATAGAGCAACCTCAATTCCTCGCGGGCTGCAGCGCTCAGTGCCTCACGCCCCAGGGTAGCGTTTTCAATTCTTTCCTTCAGCGGGATCCCCGTCGGACTGGCCGGATGAATCAAGAAGGCGAGCAGGTCACGCGGATCAAGCGGCTCCCAACGCAAGGCCAAAGCAAGCGCCAGTGTTTGCGCTGTCCCTCTCTTCGGGATAAAAACCATCCGAAACAGCCCTTAACTTCGTGATAATCCGCAAGAACTCGGAACCGGTCGTGATGTCCAGCACCATCACCCTACCTTGCTCAGAATCGATTGAAAACGAATGTGTTTTGCGCCGGGCCTCAGCGCGAACCAAGCGGCCTGAAAAGTCCAACGGAGGCAAGCTTGTGGAATTGGCGGTCCAAAAGAAAAACACTGCGACGGCCGCCAGAGCAATCCCAAATTGCTGTCCCTGCGTTTCACACATTGAAAATTCGAGGGGAATGACTCGCACGGAGGTCACGGTGGGCACGGAGGGTTTCAGAGAGTATTTAGAGTTTATTTTGGGTTGTTCGATGGATTATAACGAGCCACCGCTAAAGAACGGCATCGACGATCGATCAACAATTGCAACAAACCGCCGTGATCTCCGTGTCCTCCGTGCGAGAATTTCCTATCTTCGCCTTTCTACTGGTGTCAATTCGCGGTCAGTGGCCGTTCCTATCCGACCTGTGCAAGCGCTAAACGCACATCCGGGACGGGAGCTCTATGCATCGCTATCCAGGCACTCCGTGCCCGGCTACTATCAGCCTGTCCCTTCGGGACAAAAAGGCATTGGCCGATCGAATGGCCTCGCATTAAGTTAGCGATTACCTGGCGGTGAATTGCCCGCCTCGCTGGAAGGAGAAGAATTGTTAGGACTCGAGTTTCTTTGGACGGAGGTCGAACAGACAAAGATCAAGAGCTGCCAAAGTACCCACCTGATCCGGATCCAAGGGACCCAAAATAAGGAGGAGGTCGTCCTGAACCAGGAAGTTGTCGCGGTCGTGGCCAATCAAATCTCTTGATGCCGGTTTTGAGCCGTGCCACTCACCGCAGCCTATCCAACAACCCCAACTAAGCTTTAAAATTCTCTCCAATCCTCCGTGGCCACCGCGTCCTCCGTGCGAGCATTTCTTCTTCCAGATCGCGCATAGGTCGGAGGCCACCTACTGCAAAGTCTTTCTATATGGCCCTGGCTGGGTACCTTTTGTCCCGTAACTTCCATGCCCAAGTCGAAGATTAATAAAACGCGCGAGGATCGAATCAGAGACGAAATCATCGTGGACTGCTACAACGAGTCCGAGCGATTCGGCGGATGGTATTGCCATCTCGAAGAAAAGCTGAAGTTTCCGTTTCGTGCCCTCTGCATCGCCCCGACTCCGGTTTCGCCACTGAAACCCGGAGAGCAAGTCGAAGTCCTGGGCCTGTTCGACGACGAACGAGATGAGCCCGGTGAAATGTTTGTGCGAATCCGATGGCGGGGGCGGAAAATGGGCGTACCCCTCGCTCAGTTGGAAGGGGTTGATGTGGGCCCTGAGTCTGCGCAAGCCATCGCCGATTGGCATTACTGGTGTTCGCGTGGCTATCGTTTCTAGCGCGCAAAAATCACGCAAAAGCTGAACGAAAGACATTTCAGAATCAATTCTCGCACGGAGGCCGCGGAGCATTTCTTCTTCCAGATCTCGCACAGGTCGGCGGCCACTTGCTGCGAAGTCTTTCTATACCCCTACTACAGCCGACCCGCTGCATCATCGCTCCGGATGGAAACGGGCAGCTGACCCTTAACCAAGCCACCAAATTTTTACCGACTTGGACGATTCGGATCTGCCTTGGCGTAAAGCGATTCTTGCATCGATCTATAATCCGTCATACCTATTCCAGGTGGAAATGGTGACACTCTCCTCGAAATATCAAGTGGTCATCCCTCGGTCCGTTCGGGTTAGCCTCGGATTGAGGCCTGGGATGAAGCTTCAAGTGATCGCATACAACGGCCGCGTGGAGTTTCTGCCAGTGCGCAAACCGGCCGAACTTCGAGGCCTTTTAAGGGGATTGGACCCGGTCATCGAAAGGGAGTCGGATCGATTGTGAATGTGGTCGACTCTTCGGCCTGGCTGGAATATCTGGTTGATTCCGAAAGAGCCTCCCTATTCGCTGAACCGATCGAACAGACGCACCAGTTGATCGTTCCGGTCCTGGTAATTTACGAACTTTTCAAAAAAGTGCTCCGAGAGCGCGGGGAACAACCTGCCCTCAAGGTTTACGGTCTTCTTTCGCAAGCCAATGTGGTCGACGTAGACCCGGGCCTCGCCACTGCCGCGGCGCATTTGCCGCTCCCACTAGCAGACAGCATAATTTATGCAACGGCCCAACGCTATAACGCGACGCTCTGGACACAAGACGAGCATTTTCAGGATTTACCAAGAGTGAAGTTTTTTCCGAAATACTGACTATTGGGCTCCGCCGGCACCGTGCATCGAGCAAGATCTCTTGATGCCCGTTTTTAGCCCTGCCACTCACCATAGCCCATCTAACTACCCCAACTAGCTAGAGAATTCTCTCCAATCCTCCGTGGCCACCGTGACCTCCGTGCGAGCATTTCTTCGCCAACGCGCGCAGCTCGCGGGATTTTTGTCCTGGCCCGGATGCAGAACGTCTGTTCCGTAAGGCGTGAGCTTTCCAGCCCCAGCCCGGGCGATGCGGATATTCAAAAGCTCTTCCAGAACAGCTTTCAGATCTGGCAAACCGAAGACGGGAAACTCCAGCAGATCGTTTTGTGCTTCTCTGGGCGCGCCGCACAACTGGTTCGCGAACGAAACTGGCATCCCAGTCAACGAATCCAAGAGTTAGCCGACGGGACTTTGGAAGTGAGACTGGCACTTAATTCGCTCGCAGAGATTATCCCTTGGATCCTATCGTGGGGAAGAAATTGTAGGATTCTCAGTCCGGCCATATTGCAAAAAAAGGTTAA
>CAWBKA010000006.1:0-69242 GCA_963789065.1 uncultured Verrucomicrobiae bacterium
CGTAGCGACCACGAGTTCCTGCCACGGCGTGTCCGGGATGCGATTGAGCCGCGCCACCCCGCCGAACGGCAGCAAAGTAATATCGGGCGTCGCTATCCCAAATCCTCGAGCCGCGAAAGCGTGGCCAAACTCATGCAGGAGCACGCAGGCGAACAGGGCCAGAACAAACAGCACACCTTGAACGGCCCCCGAGAACCCTTCCACCTGATAGTAGCTGAACCAGATCCATACGAGAAAGAGAAGAAAGGTCAGGTGAATTCGCACTTCGATCCCGAAAACAGAGGCAATCTTGAGCGATGAGCGCATTCGTTATCGCTGATAGTGTGGCCAACCGCGGTAAGCCGCAAGAGAAAGGATACGATCGGGGTGCAAGGGCAATGACGACTTCGAGCGACGATTTCGCGACAAATCCTAGCCCGCAGAAAACATGCCAAAGCTGAAGCGACGAGCTCATTGCGGCTAGAAAGCTCTTAAATTAGACGCTGCGCGTATGCCTCGAAGCAAACTGTTCTTAAAATCTGCTCTCCAAAAAGCAGCGGAACTTTCCGGCGTAGCCGGAAAGTTCCGCTGCTACAGCCTGCATCGCTCACAAATCTCTAAGGATTTGTGAGCGATGCAGGCTAGCCACGGGTCTTTTTCGTTATCGTCTTCTTCGCAGGTCGCCGGGCCGTCTTGGTCGTCGGTTGACCACCTTCAGCAGTGCTCTTTCTTCTAGACGTTCCAGAGCCGGTGGAAACCGCGGCAGCCGGCGTTTCCGTATAAATCATGCGAAACCCCTCGACGGTTGCAGCGTTTGCAGCGTCGACCAGGGCGCGCAAAATGCCCTCGTCTTCCGTCAGAACGCGAAAACCCGCCATGATCTCGCTATGCTGCTGCGAAACAGCCGCCAGCAAGGAAGTCCTTGGTGGATTCGAGGTGACCATTTTTGCGTATGATTCCTGAATCAGGCTCTGAACGACGTGGGTCAGCATCGCCGAATTCGCCGCGGCAAAGAGATCCTTGTAAGCTCTGTGACCCAAACCGATAATGTCCTGCTGCCGACCCTTGAAGGCTTCCAGAGCCAAACCGATCTGTCCGATAAGGTCCGACATGCGTTCAATCCCTACAGGGGCCAACGCCAGTTGTCAGTCATATTCGGCACGAGCCTGAACCCGCGGCTCGGATGTTTCATTGTGGTTTCGGGGTCGGGGTTGCTCCCCAGGGAGTTGACCAGGGCCGAGGTCCATCATATTCGGAATGGGGATTCGCGGCGGGCATTGTCATCAGGTAGGTGCAACCGGCAACCAAACCCGTCAAAACGAACAAGAGAATTGCGGTCAAACCGACCCATTTCACTTTCACGGCCGACATTCGCGTCTCGGCCACATCTTGTCAAAAGCTACCAGATTGGTGACCTGCCGGTATCTGCACGATTTCCTCGAGGATTTGCCGGTCCGAAGTGGCGACGCCTTTGGCGCCAAACAGATCAAAAGTCTTGCGCGATGCTGCCGTCTCCTTAGACGCCAGAATCAGTACACGAGCGAGATCGGCACGCGAAATCTTTGGTCCTGGTCTTAACGGGTTGGTTGCTCTGGTAATCCGGATATTCGTATCACCTGCCGGCGCGTTCGTGAGGATTGGTGCGCGTACGATCGTATAGTCTAGTCCACTTGCTCTCAGATAGAGCTCTCTCTCCACCAGGTTGCGCTGCAGGCCGGATTTAACCTTATCGAGCAGGAAAAGCATGACCAGAATCTGTCCGCACCCATCACCGACGGTAGAATAATGCGTCCCTGGAAACCTTTGGAGCGCGCGGCATCCACCAGGTTCAGCAGCCCCTGGTAGGTCACCTTGCGGATCGTGTTCGCTGACGCGAACAGGCCGCGGCCATCGATTCCGCCTGTCGCGGCCACCGTGAAAAATATCGCCCTGTGCTCTACGGTTATCGCGTCACGAACTGAGCGAGCATCAGTCACATCACCATCGTGTATTTCCGGGCCATCACCCAGAAGTCTCCGGGCCTTATCGGGGTTGCGCGCGATCACCCGCACATTTGACCCGCCTCTCAGCAATTGCTGGGCGACCAGCAAGCCTGTGCCGTGGGTAGCTCCGACAATACAGAATGGCGCTCTCATCACGATTTTGGCGAGGCGAGTTATGCTGTGCTGAGAGCCGTCCCACCCTGCCCTCGGCCACGACGCCTATTCCTTTGCCTCCGATCGGACCATTGAACGCTAACGAAGTCGCGCTTCAGACCAACGAATACAGGATGCTTACGTACTGGAGGGAAGTGAAATCGGGCGGCTACCCGGCCTTGCGCAGCTACAAAAAGCCCAGGAAGTGAGCAATATTATCAGCGCGATCAAACCGGCCAAAATGACTCCCAGGCTGGTTCTCCGCATCCGGCTTTCGGATGGGGGGAAGTAGCCTTTCTCTTCGCGGCTCAATGGAGTCCCGCTCACTGCGTCGACAAATAGAAAGTCTTTCACATACCGCCTTTACGAGAGCTGAGAACCTGCCGCGAGCGGCAAGAAGCTCCCCTAAGGAAATAAATTTACGTTCTTTCATCGTGAGAATAGAAAATATAATAAATATTATCCTCCAGAATCGAGCCCCTCTCGCATCTGAGCCACCCGAAACGCGAAACTCAAAAAAAATCGCGGCGCCTTCGCCGACTCGATTACGTTTGCACGGATGACACCGTTTTCTGTTATCGTTGGCAATGGAAACGACCAACCCAAGTACAACTCGCGGCGCTCGGAAATTACAGGGACATTATATTGCAACATGCCGCCAAAGTCGCCGAAGCCATCGGAGTCTCGCCGCAAACGCTGACAGGATGGACGGAAGGCAACGGAGAGCCGACCAGTGAACAGGCAGAAAAAATCTTGGAATACCTAAAGGAGAAACCTTAGATAAAAAGAAATCTAAAATCTGCCCCAAATGACGCGCCCACCGTTCTATCGAAACCGCCGAAATAGCCCCCAACTTATCCTAAAAGTGAACGTCGGTGACGTTTAAGGTTTCAGGACTCAAGCGGATCGGGCCCGTCGAAGCGCTGGAAAGCTCTTCATACAAACTTTTCGCCACTCCCACTTCCCCGCCGTTGGCGATTTCCATGTTTACTTGGAAGTTCTCCGAAAAATTCAGGAATATTCCTCCTCTCGGAATCACTTCGATTCTGACTAATTGACTCAAGGGGATGTACGCTATCTTTCCTTGTCTGGAAGTAATTTCGAAAAATCTATCATTCACGCAACGCACTGTTATCCAAGACCGACGGATTTGGAAGAGAGTAGATTTCCAGTTTTCAGCCTTGCCTTTCGCAGTCTGGACCTGGGCAGTGCCCGGTAGCGTGTTTGGCTGACCTCTGAGTACGATAGAGTTGATAATGTTTCGTGTACGCGTTTAGGCACCGGAAAGGGACACGGGCTCGCGCGTCCGGCGTGGTGGGTCGTGGGAGAAACCGTGCCGGCGTGGACGGCCGCGCGCGTGGCTGGTAGGGACGCGCTCCCGCGCGTCCGGCGCGGCAGTCTGGAAATCTCCGCTTGCGGATTGGCCATCGCGTTGGCCCGCGACCCGATTGGGCTCACCACGCTTTGTGGACCAGCCACGTCGGATCCGCGGGAGCGCATCCCATGCTTTGCCAAAAGGATCGTCGCCCGCGAAACACGCGAAGGAATCGCCACCAAACTTCTTGCAAAATCACCGGAACCTTATCTCCCGGCTTTAGCCTTGGAAGACCTCGGGTGGTCACGACGACATTGCCCCACTCGCCAGAGGGAGGAATCCACCGATCTGATGAGGCTGATCGCCCAGATCATTCAGATCGAGCCTGAACTTTTCCAGAGTCACTGGAACGATGATCTCGATATCAATCCGATAATTATTCCCACGTTCTTTCTCGACGTTTGTCGCTATCGCAAAGGGAGTCTCCATAATCTTAATCCTAAATTCCGAAACAGAAGCCGCAGATTCAACGATTTACCTCTTGTCTTCGGTATTCGGGTTAATTTGTCCTCGGCGCCCTGCAGCGAGTATCGATGCGAAACGGGATCGGCGCCATGCCTGAAAAAAGAAATCTTTAGCCTGCCTCGCCGACAGATCTTCAGGGATTTTGTCAGCGAGACAGGCTCTGGCAGAATCCTCCGGCTACGCCGAAGAATTCTGCTGCTTTTTATAAGTTCCGACAGGGTGATGCGCCAAGATCGCCTGGCGCCCCCGTGGAATTTCTCTTCCCAGGAAATAAACCCAGGAACGAATCTCGGGACGCAGAAGAGTGACCTCCTTCCGGTAGAAGAGAGAGCGATGACCAAGTTCGGGTCGGTAACCTTCGTATCGGTCGAGCGCTTCCCAAACTCCCTCGCTGCCAAGATGGAAAATCTCCACGCGGACGAGTCCGGATTGCTCCAGGACCGCCGGATAGCCGTTCTGGATAAGTAAAAGGCCTCTCAACACGCCATATCCGTAAAACCGAAGGTCTTGGAGAACTAAGAATCCTTGCTTCGCCAAGCTCCGGCGGCGCAGCGAGCCGTAGACAGCCAGAAAGGAGGCGCCGGAGGGCAACATAGTGGTATTTCAATAGCGGGTTGAACGGCGTCACGCGACTCAAATTGCGTTTGGCGTTCACCATTCGGCGTTCACCGTTTGGCGTTTGGCGTTCGGCGGCGCAGGGCGTGGCGTGGCCAAGAAACGTGGTGAGCAAGGCGTCCCGCCTTGCCTCTTCGGGACCGAGCAAAGCGCGGGGCTTCGCCTAAAGCCGCGTTGTGATATGGGCCTCGTGTGCTTCGGTCAGGATCAATGGGCGATACGATCGGATCCAAAAGCGGCTTAAGCCGGAAGAGGAATGGCTCGCACGGAGGTCACGGAGGGCGCGGAGGGTTTCAAAGAATTAGACTTTATTTCGGGTTGTTTCGATGGATGATGGCGAGCACCGCTAAAGAACGGCATCAACGATCGATCAACAATGACAATAAACCTCCGTGATCTCCGTGTCCTCCGTGCGAGAATTTCCTATCTTCCGTTCTATTCGTGTCAATTCGCGGTCAAAGGCTGCTCCTATTCGACCTATGCTGGCGCTATACACATACCGCGCGGGTAGCGCCACCCCTACCGCCCCGATACGCTCACAACGCCCGCACGCCGATACGTTCCCCCTAGGGCCGAACGCTGGAAGCGGATGGCGGCATTCGACATCGGTTGACATCGAATTTTCTTGAGCTCCTGATTTGCTGATCTTTCTGGAGTTGATTCAGGCGCTGGTCTTTAGCGGCGCGTTGCGCGAATGCCATATTCAAGCAATCCGCGGCGAGTTTCAGAAACGGGGCGACACCCGGTGACCCAGTGGCGGCAATGAACTGCAGGCCTTTCATAAGTTGACTCAGCCGATGGCGATCAGCGTAGCTGCCGCTAGCAACCAAATGGACGTCGGTCAGGCCTTGACTGTTGCGACGACTCCCGCGGCCCACCGCCTGGATGAACTGGTCGGCGCTCGCGGTCGGCGCCAAGATCATGGAAACCCCTGGGGCCTGCGGAAAGCGCTGATTCAGTTCGGGCCAACCCGCAGCCTGCTGATAAGGAAGGAGAATTACCTTGGTCTGACTCGGTGCGTAGAGTGGCTTATTATTCCAGTCCCGCACCTCCAATCTTTGTCCAGTTTCGTTCTTTCGATAGGCGCCATCAACGAACCTCGCCATCTCCTCGGAATTCCTTGCTGCGATGGCAGTTCGCTCCTTGGAGAGACTGGGTATGGCATCGCTATGCTGCGGAAACGCCTGAATGAACGAACATTCGACACCTTGGTCCAAAAGCGCCTGGCGAAGACTCGAGAGGAAGCCGGCGGTCTCTTTCGGGAGGCCGTCCTCTTCCTTCAAAATTCGGGATGCTACCGGCAGGTCGTCGCCGGTCACAATCACTTTTTTATTTTGCGAAAGCAGGTCGAGTGTCTGCCGCAGAACCGCATTAACCTTGTTTGCATCGGAAGTCGTGTTTAATTCCGTGGCCAAATCTTCCTTTAACTTTCGCTGCTGACGAAGATCGCGCCTTTCGATCAGCCGGCCATAACCCTCAATCAATTGGGTATCTGCCGCGTGCGTTTCGGCGCTCACCGGCAAGAGCTCAGCTGGATGAACATTTCCGAAGAATGGAAACTCGCGGTGAACCATTCCGCCGGCCGCTGTAATCTGTTTGAGCTGATCCGCGACCTTGATCGGAAGATCCGTCGCCGAGGAGATCTCGCTCTTGACTTGATGCATCGGCTTCCCGGTAAGCTTCGCATTGAAATAACAATATTCCGGTATGTTTTGAAATGGCGTGGCACTAAAAAAGAGCTGGCGGGGTGCCGGAATTCTATCCAGAGAGTTGCGAACCTCCGGAAAGCGGCAATCCTGCGCTTCATCAATGATGGCGACCGAGAACGAGCGCTTCTCTTTTTTCGCATCTTTGGCAAAGGCGCCGAGTTGTTCTGTTGCCACGAAAACAATCCCTCCGTCATCCAGGCCGAGCCGGTCCAGATCGCGTTTTAAAGCCGGAATCAGGTCGGCCCTGGTGGTGACCAGTGCCGGATCCCCTATTTCGAGGGCAATCGCTTTTGCGGCAAGGATGGCTTGGAAAGACTTACCGGTTCCGGTCCCGTCATGAACCAGAAAAGCGGTTTTGCCATGAACATCTTTGGGAGCTTCCGGATCAAACAAGCGGTTCAAGGCAAGATTCACTCCATCCCGGATTGTCGAATCCTCTCCAGTGCACAGGCTATCGAGCAATCGCTGGTTTTCGTGCGGTGCGGAAGTGACAGCGGCAAGATAGTCCTTTTTCCAACCTGGGATCTGTCCATCGACCAGCGCCGCGCTTACGTTAATCGGCGGTCTTTCAAACGGGCTCTCCATAAAAGTGCTATTGGTGAACGGACAGAAGCTCCGGATGGGTTTCCAAAATCTCGCGATACATCGCCGTTTCCCAGGCGAGGATCTGGGGTGCACGCGCATCTTCGAGGAAGCGGATCGCCCAGATTCTGAGTCGATTCTGCGGGTAAAATCCTGGGGAGTCCTGCCAAAGGCGAAGGTGTTGTCCACGCAGGTCGTCAGGCTGTCGGGAAGCCCAATCGAGCAGCCACTCGGCCACGTCTTGGCAGAGTAGACGCCAGCCGAGAATGGAAGCGGAGATTTCGTCCGGCTCGCTTTTTTGTGCCCAGAGGAAGAGCCGTTCCTGTTGCTCGACCCGGGATCGTTCACCGAATTGTTTCCGACGTTTCAAAAACGACTCGACCTGGGCGGTTGCCGAATGCTTCGGGTTCTCCCGTAGCCAAACGGCGAGCAGCTCAAATTCGCGCGCCAGAGTGTCGTGCAAATAGAGGTCGATTCGGAGATCGCTGAGGTACTGCTGTTGCTCTAGTGGAAGAGCGGATCGAACCTCCGCCTCAGAGAAAGGATCGTAATGATCGAGTGCCTCTTGCCAGATATCTGTTCCCAACAACGGAGCCGAACAAAAGATCGGCCCGGTCAATTGATCGGATTGAACGAATTCCGGACTTCTTAACAGGTCATCAATGGAGGTCATTGGAGTTTTGAGTTTTGAGTTTTGAGTTTTGGGTTTTGAGTTTGCGTTTGCGGGTGATTCAAAGGTCGCACGGAGGCCACAAAGGTTAGAAAAGGGCGCGATGGTTTTCGAAGATTTTAGAATTGGAGGTGGCGTGGGAGATTGCGTTTGGGGTTCGGGCGGGGAGTGGGGCTACACCTCTCACCGTTCGGCATGCGCTAGCTGCGAGAGAAACGGAAGTCACCGTTGGGCGTTTCATCCTCGAGATCGTCCGCTTCATGGCCGAAATAGCCCAGGGCCTGCTGCATCATGTCATCGACCATTTCCTCTACATCCGAAAAATAATGCTCCGGCTTAAGTGTCGCTCTCTGGAGAGCGACTGCGCGCCCGGTGTTCAGCTCGATCGCGAAGAGCCAGAGATCAGAATCACCAAAGAAGAGATACTTTTGCATCATCTCAGCAAAGTTGGACCATTTTACGAGGTTCTCCGCCAAGAGCCCGGGGCCGCTATCGAACTGGTCGTCGCGGAACTCAGCATCGACGCCATAGAGCGAGACGCCGTTTTCAACAAAGCCGTCGACTTGACGGAGAATATCCGCAACGGACGGAGGCAGTGAAATATCGAGTTCCCTTTTCAGAGCCTCGGAAAGCCTTTCGAGCGCCTCCTCATCGCCGCCGGGAAGCAGGGGATAGTGTCCCTGGCGATGCCTCCTCCGCGATTTGGTCGTCGAGATTGTGCCGCTCTTGCTCCGGGAGTTTTCGGTAGTACTGAGACCTTTTGAGGTCATGAACAAAGAGATCGCTTAATTCGTGCAAGTAACGAGTTTTCAGGGCCATTGATCTAAACCTTCTGTTGGGTTGTTGGTGGTTGAATGGTGGGCTTTGGCAGATGGCGTTTTGTCGAACGCGATTTTCGCGGAGTCGAAGGTGCTTTAACAACCGGGGCAGGTTTTTGGCTTGTTTCAATCACGGGGATCGCTCTTTTTGGTTTATGGTCGGCCGGCAGCGGCTTGCCATCGACATACGCGCCAGCCGGCAAAAAATCGGCGGCCAATTTTGCCCCTTTCGCCGCGAGGCTGGTACGCAGTTGCTGGTTTGCCACGGGATCTTTGTTCTGGTTTTTAAATAAATCCCCGAACATTTGCGTGATCTCGTGAAATTCTTTCGGAACAACGTAAGGCTTGTGTTTTGACGCTTTCGAGAACTCCAGAATTCGCTGTTCCCAGATTTCTGGCAAAGGGGCCGCTCCAAGAGAAATCAGCTTCTTTCGAAGTTCTTCGACGTTGCGGAATCCCTGAGTAATCGGCGGATAAAAAGGGAACAGCGGGCGCACGACATAAACCGGGATCGGCTCCGCCGGCGCATTGTGGGTCTGGGGATGAAGGAGCAGGCTGTGCCAGAAATGGTGCGGATTTTCCGATTGATCGCGACCGCGTCGGGTGGTTTTGGCGACCACAAAATTCGTCGGATGGTTAATGGAAATGGCGTTGGATTCCGGCCGGACGCTTTTTGGAACGACGTGGTGACAATTGTAGGAATTGCGCCGCCCGCGTATTGGACTGCCCCGGCCATAACGCACTTCGCGGATGAAAGCCGGCGTTCGGCCCAGTTCCATCATCTCGACGCCGTCCGGACCAACCGCCAGCAAGGCGAGAACTCTGCCAACCGGATGCGCGACGAGTGCCTTAAAGTATTCGACTCTGAGGGCCTCGT
The DNA here is from genome assembly GCA_963789065.1 of uncultured Verrucomicrobiae bacterium. GTDB lineage: Bacteria > Verrucomicrobiota > Verrucomicrobiia > Chthoniobacterales > JAFAMB01 > JAFAMB01. The sequence goes on from CAWBKA010000006.1 coordinate 9,226, forward strand.
AATCGCGATTGACTTGAGCGTATTCGGCGCCATCTCGATCCAGACAGGTAGCCAACACTTTATCCAGGACGACCCCCGGAAGCTCAGGACAGCGGCCGACGACGGAAGCATCCGGGGAGATCTGCTCCAGGTTTCGGAGCATCTCGGCGACGGCATTCACCATTTCCGGACGCGGAGCAGAAGGTTGTGAACGGCGGCTCATCGTGAAAGATCAGAACGGTTAATATCAGAACTCTTAATAATGATGTTTTGATATTTAATGAACCTTCGAAAGAACACAAGGAAAAACTGTTTTATTATTTGGTGAGCACTGATGAATGAGGCCCTTTATGGACGCGTGAAATCCAATTGCGGATGCTTTGCCTCGATGGCAGCAGCCGAAAGGGATGCGCTCTAAGCGCGGGACGCGCTCCCGCGCGTCCGGCGTGGCGCGTCCGGAAATCTCGGTTTGCTGATCCCCTACCGCGCCGGATGCGTGAGGGCGTTGGCTGGCCGGACATTCTCGGCTTTCAGCGTTTGGCGCGATGAAAGCTCGATACGAATGGCACGAAGACAAGGAAGCGTTGAGAGCTTCCTACCCCCGAAGACCGAAGAGGCTGTGCAAGGTAGCATAGGCTTCCAGCCTGTCTTTTGTGTTGGCACCAGGCGACGTCTGCGGAGTGGTCAGAAGTTTTCGCGGGAAGAATAAGCCTGCGAATACCACGTGATCGGCTCGAGACAGGCTGGAAGCTTATGCTACCTTGCGCTAGCCCTGTCAGCCTCATCGGTGAGAAAAACCATCCGAAACAACCTTAACTTAAGCGCCATTCACGCGTGACACCGAATCGGCGCTGACAACGTTCTCTGGACGTGCCACGCCGGACGCGCGGGAGCGCATCCCGCGCCCCCGGCGCACCGCCAAACGCCGAACGCCGAACGCCAAACGTTCCAGGTTACCTTTCCAGGGAAGCGGCGGCAGCGGCAGCAGTGTCGTCCTCGATCAGGGCGACCAGGTTGTGGGCCGTATTCTGGATGGCGGAAACGTCTGCTTGGGAGAGCGGTTGATCCGCGTTGAGTTTTTGCCGAACCTCTTTCAGGTCCGAGGTGATCTTCGAGATCAGGGCGGTAGACTTTAACGAAGGAGAAAGCGTGTCCAGCGACTGCAGGTAATAATCGAGCAGATCCAATTGACGCAGCTTGGAAGCCCGTTCCGGCGAAAAGTCTGTCGCGACACTGGCCGCCCCTATCTCCAGGCCGCGGATCCATCCGCCGAGGCTAAGGAGTTGGGCCATCTCTTCATCCCGCAATTCCAGCATGGCTGCCTCCACGTCTTTTTGGGTAACGATCAGTTCTTTCCGGAGGCCATTCCAGTCGGACTGCTTCGCCAGATCGAGCAACCTCTTGCTGTGCCGGTTCACTGGCGCTTGCACACCAAGACCTTTCGCCCGCCGAAGCAGTTCGCGTCCGAGAGGTGCGATCGCTTTGGCGTCTTCGCCCACGACGGCGAGGAATCCGTCGCCGATCAGGATGCCAAAGCCAAGAGCAAATCTGACCCGGTTGTCGAGGCGGATCTCCCGCGGAGGACGGACTAGCTCTCGGACAGGAATAGGCTTCAGCGAGTCCAGGGTATCAAACAGTTTTCCTATCGAAGGGGTGGTGTATTGATTGATCCCCAGCTCTTCCCGGAAATGAGAATCGTCCGACAGGTCCGAGGTATCCTGGGCTTTGGTCATCTCGGCCAAAGCCAAGGGCAAAACGACGAGGAAGTTAAGGAGGAAGAGTGGCGACAGTCCGATGATCATCCGTGTTCGGTTGAAAGATTTACTCCTTATCTGGGTCTCTCCAGAGATGTTCTGTCAAGGATTTCCACTTGACGGTAAGAGTCAAAGGGGCATCATGACGCCGGGATTTTCGGCCTTAACCTTCTGAAAATCACTCACTATCACGAATATGCATGGAGAAGTCGGGAAACTACTTTGGACTGTTTGTTATTTTATGGTGGTTCTCGGGCTTTCGGCGTATGGTATTCATCGATATTCTATTATCTATTTGTACTTTAGAAATCGTCACCGCAAACCGGCCGCGTCGTCGAAATTTGCTGATTTGCCAATGGTAACGGTTCAGCTCCCGATTTACAACGAAATCCACGTTATTGAACGCCTGCTGAAATCGATCGGCGAGATCGATTATCCGATAGATAAATTGGAGATTCAGGTTTTGGACGACTCGACCGACGAAACGCGGGGCATCGCAGACCGCACGGTCGCGCAGTTGCGAACCCGCGGCTTCGACGCCGTCGTTCTCAGAAGAGAGGATCGAGTTGGATTTAAGGCCGGGGCGTTGGACTATGGATTTCAAAAAGCGAAGGGCGAATTCTTCCTTATTCTGGACGCCGACTTCGTTGCGCCGCCGAATATCCTCAACGAAAGCATCCACTACTTTACCGACCCGAAGGTCGGGATGATTCAAACCAGATGGGGACACCTCAACCGCTCTTATTCCTGGCTGACGCGCGCCGAAGCGATCCTGCTCGATGGTCATCTGGTCTTGGAGCAAACGGCGAGGAGTCGTACGGGTCGGTTCTTCAATTTTAATGGCACGGCCGGATTGTGGCGAAAAAGCTGTATTAGCGAAGCGGGCGGTTGGGAGCATGACACGCTGACCGAAGATCTCGATTTGAGCTATCGCGCGCAGTTGCGAGGGTGGAAGTTCGTCTTTCTGACCGACATTGTCACGCCTGCGGAGCTGCCGGTCGACATGGACGGCTTCAAATCACAACAACACCGCTGGACAAAGGGTTCCATTCAGACCTGCAAAAAAGTGTTACCGCGAATCTGGCGCAGCAATCTGCCCTTATTTATAAAGATCGAAGCGACCGCTCACCTTACGGCAAATTTCGCTTACCTGTTACTGGCATTTCTCTGCGTGCTGCTGCACCCATCATCCGGCGGCGCGGGTTCTGCGATGGCTGGGGAGGCGGTCCGGGTAATTTGGATTGAGGTCCCGATCTTCGTGGCCACCACGGCATCGGCCGCGATCTTTTTCCTCTGCGCCCAAAGGGAACTTTATCCAAAAGATTGGAAGCGCGAGATTTGTTTTTTCCCTTTCGTACTGGCGCTCGGCATCGGTCTGTCGATTAACAATGCCAGAGCGGTTCTGGAAGCAATTTTTAATCGGAGATCGGACTTCTGCCGAACGCCAAAATACGGTATTGAGAGAACGAAGCAACGGTGGGAAAGCAGCCGGTATTTAGCGGTGCGGACCGTGACCCCATTGGTGGAATTCGTTTTTGCAGTGTACTTTACATACTTTGTATTTCATGCTTTTCAAAATCACGAATTTCTGTCAGTACCGTTTCTAATGTTGTTTCAAATGGGTTTCGCTTACGTGGCGTGCAGTTCGATCTGGCAGCGTATGATACGACCTCAGTGGCATTCACAGGACATTTCGGTGGCTTAATCAGGATGGAAAAAATTTTTGTTATTGCGCTATTGGTCGCCAACTTCGCGGCATTCAGCCGTGCTCAAAATCCCGCTCCTGGACCCGCTCCGTCGCCGGCAGCGGCGCCGGTGCAAAATCCGAGCCCGGTGGTTACTGCTTTACCTGCGTCGACACCGGTGCCGGTTTTCCAGACCAAGCTGGTGGTTAGTATTCCGGAGCAGAAGCTGGCTGTGGTGGTCAACGACAAGGTGTATCGGACCTACAAAATCTCAACATCGCGATACGGAGAAGGAGATGCTCTGGGGAGTTGGTGCACTCCGACAGGGCGAATGGCTGTTGCCACAAAGATTGGGGCCACGGCGCCGGTTGGTGGAGTTTTTCAAGGTCGACGGTATACCGGCGAGGTTCTTTCGGTAAACGCTCCCGGCCGTGATCCGATCGTGAGTCGAATCATCTGGTTGCGTGGCTTGGACTACGCAAACAAGAATGCCTTCCATCGATGCATTTACATCCACGGAACCCCTCAGGAAGATACATTAGGCAGGAAGGCCAGCTATGGATGTATCCGAATGCGCTCGAGCGATGTCGTTGAAGTCTTTAATTGGATTACGGTGGGTACCCAGGTCGCGGTTCTTGACAAGCCGATCAGCCGCGGCGTGAAAGAACTGGCGGACGATAAGCGTTTGGTGGCGACGGATATGGCCAAGACTGAGGCGAAATCTGAGCTGGTTCGCTGATGCGATAGGCAAAGATTTTTAGCCGCAGATTGCGCTGATTACACAGATTATTTTTTTGGTACAAAGTTAATGCGGAAGACCAAAGTCCGGCGCGCTACCCGATTGGGCTGACAACGCTTTGTTTGACGTGCCACGCCGGACGCGCGGGAGCGCGTCCCTGCCGTGCCACGCGGGCGGCTGCGTCACGCGGTCAAAACGCCGATACGCCAGACGCCGACACGCCCATACGATCCTCTTCGGACGTGCCACGCCGGACGCGCGGGAGCGCGTCCCTTCCCTCTTGGTTTTTTGGCTTCTTGACTACTTGACTTCTTAGCCAGCCGGGCTTCGATGTTCACAGATTCGAAGTGAAAAAAGAAAACTCCCGTTGGAGGTACTTTTTGCTTGATGCATACAATATCTAGTGTTTAATGGACGACGCCTGCGCTACATGATGGGGTGTGAGGTCAGTTATTTCCGGGAAATCACAAGTTAAGCACAGGATTTGGCCAGGAAACGGGCGGTTATTTACAACTTATTAACAGCGGGGCTCCTAGATGATCAAATTGAAAACAGGTGTCCGGACCAGCGACTTGAGATCGCGTGGACAAAGATCGCGAGCGCGGAAGAAGAGTGGATTGAAGTTTGAGCGCTCTTTTAGTCAGGAAGGCGTTTCGCCCTTTGATGAGATCGAATGGGAGCGCCGCATCGCCGAGATAACCGATGACAGCGGGAAGGTGATCTTTCGTCAGGAGAACGTGGAGGTCCCGCAATCCTGGAGTGCGCTGGCGACAAAAATCGCCGTATCAAAATATTTCTATGGTGACATCGCGAATGGCACCGATCCCGGCAAGGGCGGTCGCGAGAGCTCGGTTCGTCAGTTGGTGCATCGAGTGACGCGAACGATTTCGGATTGTGGGCTGAGAGATGGTTATTTTCGGACGACGGCTCTGCGGAGATTTTCTACAACGATCTTACCTGGCTCTGCTTGAATCAGTATGGAGCATTCAACAGCCCGGTCTGGTTTAACGTGGGACTCCATCATCAATACGGGATTGGGAGAGGATGTGGACAAGGGAATTATTTCTTCAATCCGGATTCGGAGAAGCCGAGCGCGCGCCTACCCAATATCAGTATCCTCAAGCCTCCGCCTGCTTCATCCAATCGGTAGACGATACGATGGAGGACATCATGCGCTTGGCGACGAGCGAGGCAATGCTCTTTAAGTATGGGAGCGGCACTGGCTCGGACCTTTCTACCTTACGGAGTACGCGTGAAAAGCTTAGTGGCGGCGGGCGGCCGAGCGGCCCGCTTTCTTTCCTCAGAGTGTACGATCAGGTGGCGAACGTGGTGAAGAGTGGCGGCAAGACCAGGCGAGCGGCCAAGATGAACACTCTCAAGGATTGGCATCCGGACATCGAAGAGTTTATCGAGGCGAAAGCAAAGGAGGAGAAGAAAGCTTGGGCGCTGATCGAGAATGGGTATGACGGCAGTTACAACGGCGAAGCCTATGGCTCGATCATGTATCAGAACGAAAATCTCTCGGTTCGGGTGAGTGACGAGTTCATGAACGCGGCGATCGACGGCAAGGAATGGTGGACCCGTAATGTGGTGAGTGGATTGCCATGCGAAAAAAAAGGAAGCGCGAGGTCTGCTCCGCAAGATCGCCGAGGGGACGCATATCTGCGGTGATCCGGGGATGCAGTTCGACTCGACCATCCACAAATGGCATACCTGCAAAGGAACAGGTCGCCAGAATTCGACGAACCCCTGTTCGGAATATCTGTTTCTGGATAACACCGCCTGCAATCTAGCGTCGCTGAACCTGATGAAGTTTAAGCGACCGGATGGAGCATTTGACGTTGAGAAGTTTAAGGCAGCGGTGCGGGTGTTTATCACGGCGCAAGAGATTCTGGTTGATAACGCGAGTTACCCGACCAAGGAGATCGCGGAGAACAGCCATATCTTCCGAACTCTGGGTCTCGGGTTTGCGAACCTGGGCGCTCTGGTCATGAGCTACGGACTTGGGTATGATTCGGACGAAGCGCGGGCCTTGGCCGGGTCAATCACTGCCAATTATGACCGGCGAAGCGTACGCCCAGAGCGCGCGGACGGCTTCGGAGAAGGGCTCGTTCCCCGGCTATCGTGATGCGAGGGCAACCGGGATTACCAAGACGGCTGCCGAAGATAATGTGGACTCGATGCAGGAGGTTATCCGATTGCACCGCGAGCATTGCGACAAGATAGAAGATTCGATCGAGTTTGGTCATCTCAAGAAAGAAGCCATTGAGAGCTGGAATAGCGCCATCGCGCTCGGGAAGAGGGATGGGTTCCGGAATGCGCAAGTGACAGTCCTGGCACCGACCGGAACGATCGGATTCCTGATGGATTGCGACACCACAGGGATTGAACCGGACATCGCGTTGGTGAAATACAAGCTGCTGGCCGGGGGAGGCATGCTGAAAATTGTCAACCAGACGGTAAAACCGGCGCTGGAAAAGCTGGGTTATCCTCCCGATCAGATCGAGAGGATCATGGCGCATATCAATGAACATGACACCATTGAAGATGTTGTTATTCCGGAAAGTCATACCGTCATTAAGAGTGGGCTCAAGCCGGAAGATCTCCTGGTCTTCGATTGTGCGTTCAAGCCGTTTAAGGGCGAGCGAAGTCTGCACTATCTGGGACACTTGCGGATGATGGCGGCCTGTCAGCCATTTCTGAGCGGCGCGATCTCCAAGACGGTCAATATGCCGAATGGTGCGACCGTTGACGAGATCGTCAACACTTATATCGAAGGATGGAGACTTGGCCTGAAGGCGATAGCGATCTACCGCGACGGATCGAAACGTTCCGCTCCCCTCAATACGAAAAAAACGAAAGACATGGGTGCGGAAGAGGCACCGGAGGCGGGAAATCTGCGGAACCGAATAAGAGACCTCGAGAAAGAGGTCGAGACACTTCGCGCCACGGCGGGCAGCCCTCGCGGAATCGGATGCCGGATACGCGCGTTTCGCTCACCCACAAATTCGAGATCGCCGGTCACGAAGGTTATATAACCGTTGGTTTGTACGAGAACGGACAGCCTGGAGAGTTGTTTATCCAGATGGCGAAAGAGGGAAGTACGATTGGCGGACTGATGGACACGGTTGCGACCTTAACTTCTCTATCCCTGCAGTACGGAGTGCCGCTCGAGAGTCTCGTAAAGAAGTTTGCTTATCAGCGATTCGAGCCAAGTGGATTCACCAAGAATCCGGATATCCGCAACGCGACCAGCATTACTGATTACGTCTTCCGGTGGCTTGGATGCCAGTTCATCAAAGGTTACAAGGAAGCCACGGCACCGAGCCGATCGCAGCCTGATCTGCCGATGAAAGAGATTGCCGATATTGAGAAAAAGGCGATCAATCGCCCCGTCGCGGAGCTTCCGAGGACGGCCGAGAAAGAGATTATCGATGTGATCACGAGCCGCTCCAATTCGGAAGGGACGCCAGATCATCCCACCAATGGAGCGGGCTTAGCAAAGACTCACGCCGAAAAAGTTCGTGAGGCCTTGGGCAACATGTATATGGGGATCAGTTGCTCGAACTGCGGCAGCACGAAAGTAATCCGTGCGGGCGCCTGCGGGATTTGCACGGAGTGCGGAACGTCGCAGGGATGCAGTTAGCATGGACCTCTCACGAGCGAGAACGCTCGTGAGAGGTCCATGCTGTAGAGTCGCTTGGAAAGCGGCTCGGAAAGAGAATTGGATTTGCCTAGGGGGCCGACAGAATGTTGGCTCCTTTTCAGGTTCTGTGAACGATTCAGGCTAGTCGATAATTTCGGGGGGGAAAAAAAGCGCTCAGAGCGCATAGACACAGGAGCCCAGGCCAACGCCTGGGCTTCTGTTTTTCATCTCAATCGTCGTCGATGAGCTTTGCCAGGGCAACGCGGAACGCATGGATCTATCGCTCTATTAATCGCGGTTTTCTAAGTCCCTATCTCTTTCCTGCCGGGTGTCTATCGAGGCACTGGATACTCTCGCGCGCGCGATCCGGCGTGGTCGCACTTGTGGCGCGGTAGGGATGCGCTCCTGCGCGTCCGGGGTGGCTCGTCTCGAGACTTCCTTTCGCCAATCCTGTCCTGGCAGCCTTTTATCCTCAATGACCTTTTGTCTGCGTATTGACGTTCTTTGGACGAACGACGCCGGACGCGCAGGAGCGCATCCCTACCACGCTTGCTCGCCGAGGTTAGCAGGATCAGGCAATGTACTGAGTGCGGGACGCCGCTCCACCATTTTGACAAGTATTGAAGTTGCGCGCCTGAGCGTTGGCGCACCTAGCTCCGGTGGAAGCTGCCTTATTAACTCGACAAACAATGCTTCCAAGTGTGGACCGCTCCTTCCGGCTGATTCAATGAAACCTAAAAGGTCATTGAGAAGCTCGGGGTAGTCGTTCTTGGCGGCGAGAGCTTCGGAAACGAGATGGCTCGCTTCACTTTCGTTCCACCGCAAGCCGTTCAATCGGAGGACGACGGCAGCCCTGGCAAACTGGCCACCCTTGGCACGAAGTTCTACGAGAAGCTGATCCGGTATCTTCTGCAAAGCATCAACCGGTGGCAGGAACGAAACTGCGCGAAGCACGCTACACCGATCCCGGTAGGAAGATAGATCTGCTGTAAGTGCATCAAGTTGAGTGTTCAGAACTCTCTTTTCCCAATCTTCCAACCAACGTTGCGTGACAGGGCATCCGCCCGCTTTCCCAAGGAGATCACGTTGTTCACTTGTCGGTAGCCCAGATTGCAAAATCGCGCTTACAATCAATGTAGTGATTGTGACCTTATGTTTGGCACAGACGCCGACAAACTGCTCGAGCGCACTCTGGAATTCAATACTCGGTTCGGATATCTGCTTGTTGAGCCCGAACGCACACGTCTCCAGCAGTCCCACTTGGCTTCTAATATCGGGAAATTGGTCCAACGCCACAGACAAATCCGTGGCAAGCCGGATGATCTGATCCTTGCTGGCGTCGAAGTTCCAGGCACTCCCAAATAATATTCCTTGACGGTCGTCGGTAATACTCAGGGCGTCCGCAACGCGGAATCGCGAAAGCGGGACACCCTTCTCGTTTTGCCCTTCCCACCGAAGCCAGTCCCTTTCGGTGCCCAATCTTCCAGCGACCACACTGGAAATAATCTCCTTCCACGGATACCCGCTTTCTCTGGCAGTTAGGCATACCTCGATTTGCCACGGGAACAACCAAGACATCTCCAGGCTCAAATCGATTACAAGATGTGAAATTGCCGATAACTGTTCCGCCAGATTGGATTGGGTTGGCGTTTGGGCAAATGTCGAAACCGCTTGGTAAAGTTGCCACGCTGGATGCGAGCTGCGGGAAGCGGCCTCTGGGTATTGCCATCCCGCCCAAAGTCCACGGCAGCCCGCTGCATGCCCTAGAAAATCGATTTGATCTGCAACCTGCAACGGCCACCTCTTTTCGCGGTCGTCGCCGGCAAGGTTCAGCAACGGAGCAAACTGACTTAGTGGTTCACTTTCTATCAATAACGCAGCGGGAGAGTTGGGAGCCAAGAGTGACCAGAACAGACTTCGAAAGGTGGCTAACGAGAAGCTGCATATGTCGCGACTGATTTCCTGCCAAAAGGCTTCAGGCAGTCGATCTGGATTTTCCTGCGTTATAAATTCATGGGCTTCTTTCCCCTTCCACGGAAACCGCCTCGTCATCAAGTCATGAGCCCAAGGTCTGTTCATCCCGACAAGTTGAAGGCAGAGCAACCAGTTATGATGAGGAAAAATGGGCCCGGATGTAGTTAGCCGTTTTGACAGCTCTTCCTTCCACACTTCCTCCGCTTCACCCGAGAACGTTTCACCGAACGCCGACACTGCTTCTTCATCCCAGGCATCGAGAGCGCGCGCGGCGCACCTGGCCAGAACGCGGATCCTGGCGGGCTGATTACGAGCGGCCCCGTCTTTTAGAATGGCCAGGGCAAGTCGCGATCCGGCGTAAATCGTTCGCTGCGCTGGATCGTCAGGATCATCATTCATTTGGGCGCAGATCGTAAGGATCGAATCGATTAGTTCCTGGCGCTCAAAGAAGACGCGACCCGCGGCGAACAGGAAAACATTGCGCCAATACGGGTAAGCAGCGATGGCGTGGAGCGTCTTCCGAACACAGGATTCTCCACCATCAAAAAAGTGCTCCGCGGCCATGAATTCTTGAAGCGAGCGGATTTCAAAACCGATCTCCTTTTCGGTGTTTCCGACCAAAAGGACTAAACGGTCTGTCGCTGCCAATCGAATCGTCCTGACCAGCTCGATTCGTTCCTCGGTATTGTCGTGTCCGCCGTCCAGCAGACGTTGGTTTACCAACTGGTCGAACTCTTGATGGCTCAGCCTGGCATCTGTGCTCCCCGGCCCCGCGTTCCGCTGCTGCAGTATCCAGCCCGCCCGATGGTGAATCCAGTGAATGTCCGGCTCGTATCTGCTCAAGATGGTGGAAAACGTCGTTGCTCTTTCTTTTTCCCGCCGATAGATGACATCGTAGTAATCGTGGAACAACTTCCAGCGCTGTTCGGGTGGTTCGCCCCCTCCTTCAATCAATGCGAGCATGATGGTCACCTGCAGAGGGGATTGCATCAGCCGGACAGTGGCCGGATTTTGCGTCGCTCTGCGCAAAGAAGCTGTTAGTTCCTCGACGCGCGTACGTTGACCCGGATGGCGAGCGGTCGCCAAACGCGAGCCATAACCCAATGCCTGATTAGGATTGAGCGGTGAAAGCGGAAGGTGGCGATAGAATAAGGGATCAAACTCGTCAAAGTATCCTTGAGGACGCGTCGTCGCCAAGACGAGCAGATCGGCATCTGCTTCGTGGGCCTCCACGCTGATGAAGTCCCGGATCGCCTGCATCAATTGTTGGCGGTTGCTCGAGGCGGGCACTTCATCCAGTCCATCCAACACCAGTAGCCAAGGGTAACCACCCAACCAGCGCCGAAACTCCTCTGGGAGGACGGTCGAGTTAGTCCGGATGGCGATGCGTTTCGCGAGATAGGCGAACAGAGTTTCGATTCTCTCGGCACCCTCTGCCACCAGCGCCGTCGCGAAGTGTTTGAGATTGACTCTCAATGGATACCTCCGAGCGCCTACCGCAGGGAGTCCATCCGACATTTCCTGAATCCGATGCAGCGCTTGAGAAACTTCAGGAGAGAAAGGGCCAGAGGTCGCCAGCAGTAGCTCCGCCCGGAGCAATTGACAAGCATACTGCCCCAACGTCGTCTTTCCTTGTCCAGGCCCACCGATCAATACCACTCTTCCGCCATCGTGCCGTATTCTTCCTATTCTGGTTTTCTGCTCAAACAACATCGATGGTTTGAAAACCTGTCGACCTTCCTCGAAGAAAAGCCGAAGGAATGTGCAAGGAGCTTCTTTCTCTGCTCCTTCCTGGCCTGGCTGGTCGCCGGCCATCCGCTTGGTCGGCAGCGACCAGGTGTGAGGTAATACGCCAGTGGTGCCGGACGCATCGACGGGTAGGTCTACGAAGACGGAGCAAAGTGGAACCTGCTTCGCGTCAGTGTAGCCACCCTGCCCCAAGCTGGCAAATTGGTCGTCAAGAAGCTCAGATTCGAGGTACCGACGGATCGTCGAGGGAAAATCCGTAGTTTCCAACTGGAGTACTTTCATCATCAGGGCGAGGACATCGCCGGGCATCAAAAAGGCACTGTAAGTCGTACGAATTTCAGTTTGAGATTCGAGAAATCCCCTGATCTGATCACCATCCCAAATGGCGTAGTCCCTCAGTCCGTGCGATTTTTTTAATCCGTCGAAAACTGCCTGCACCCGATCTTTACCGCCTTTCCGGGCGACTGGACTCAGGGTAACGTTGGTGGCAAAGACGTAGTATTCCGGGCAGACGCGTTCATTCGACGGAGAAATCTTTTTTCGCCTGGGTCTAGGTTTGAGCGTCTCGAATTCAGCCTTTAGCTGCTGAAGAGCCCAGTCGGCGTTCTTCCGCGGCTCCCGGTCGGGTTGTTGGCGGAACTTTGCCTGCACCATTCCGTATCCATCCCAATCTTTATATTTCACGGCTCCATCAAATGTCGCCTCACGTCCACCGTCCGGGCCGTCGCCAAAGATCATCATGTGGGGCCCGAGAATCTGTATGCCAAGAGCCTGGATCAGCTGCTCGAATGAGCGTGTGTTGAGACGCTCAAGTTGATAGTCCATATCGGCATCGGGGAATGAAGGACATTTGCGAGAAGAACGGGTCTGCCACAATGGGTACTTCGCAGCGGACGGCGCCAGTAACCGAATTTGCGAGTTCTGAGAGACTAAGTCCAGACTAGAACGAGTACCGAGACGGGTTGCGAAGCGGAAAGCGCGAATGCCGGAGACACCTGAGACTAGGTTCACGCCCGGCGGCTTCGCAACGCAAAACTCAAAACTCAAAACCCAAAACCCAAAACGCAAAACCCTACCCCTTTGGCCGTGACAGGGCAGAAATTTTAGTAAATAAGAGGATGGCACATGCGCATGAAAACTTTTCTCTTCCTCCCTCTTTTCCTGACCGTCGTTGCGGCTTTTGGTGCCGATGCGATGAAATTCGTTTCCCCGGATAAGTCTAGTACTCTGGTTGTCGATAAATCCGGAAAACGCGACATTATCGAGCTGAAATCCGGGAAGAGGGTACATCGACTTTTCTACGAGGATCTGGATTCCATCTTTAAGCCGAAGGTCGCGGAAGCCTTTAACGCATCTTTAAATAAGGTTGGCAAAGTCGTCCTCCCCTCGTTTACCAGCGCTCAATGGATTTCGGCGGACGAAGTGGAAATCAAGGGAGAATCCGTGGTGATTATTAACGACGATCAGGGGGATGAATTTACGTTTACCGCCTCAGTTTCGAAGTTGGGGAATGTTAAGCATCTGACGGTTGTTCCGAAGAAATAGGGGCAGAGCTAGCGCGGTAGACGAGGGATGCGCGTCCGGCGTGGTACGTCGTCAGAGCGTCGTATTGGCGTTTGGCAAGCGGGACGTGGCGCGCGCGTGGCAAGGGGTGCGCTCCCGCGCGTCCGGCGTGGCTTGTCCAAAAGTGTCGTGGTTAGCCCAATCGGGTCGCGGGCCGTAACGCAACATGGCGCTGTCGCACACCCAACGCGACGGCCAATCCGCAAACGGAGATTTCCAGACATGCCACGCCGGACGCGCGGGAGCGCGTCCCTACCAAGCTATGCCCGCGCCTCGCCACGTGGCCAAACGCCGACACGCCGACACGCCGATACGTCCAAACGGTCTTCTTGGGGCCTACCACGCCGGACGCGCAGGAGCGGTCCCTACCGATTTTCGCACTAAGACTTGGACCCAAGGTGCAGCTTCCAGTCGTGGTAATCGGAGAACTCGCAGACCTTGTGCGATCGGGTTATGGTTCCCTCCGGCCATTCAAGAACCAAACAAATCTGATTCGGGTTATTGGCTGGTACGCGCTTGACCGTGAGAGCTGGCGCGGCGGGCTTGTCCGCGACCTCGCGCTCAATCTGAAAAATCTCCAACAATGTCATGTTTGAGTTTGCACCTGAACCGTTCAATCCACAATCGCGCGGGCGCTTTGCTCGTGAGATTTTCGGGCTAGTGGTTTTGGAAATACCAGGGCCCCCACACATTCCAGCCCATGTCCAAGTCGGCGTTCACTTCCGTGGTTTGCAGGTTTTCCTGGGCCAGATTTTTGGCGAGGCGCATATCCCGGTATCGGTAGTACTGGAATTGGGTACCGACATAGATCTGGTTATGACCCGGGTCTGCGTAGACGTAATAGGTTTGCCCATTTCGATGCACCACCGTCACCTGGTATGGTTTCAACGTCTTGAGATGTTGCTGCTGCTGAGGCGTGGAGGCGGTCACCGTCGTGAAGCCTGCCGACGAGAGCAGGCTCTCTGTTTGCCCCGTGTTCGCGCAGCCTGCTGTCAAAACGACCAGGGCGAAGGCGGCAATCAGAGAGAATCCGTTCAATTTGGGTTTCATATCTTTGGTTGGAACTGCCGACGCGATCCAGAAAGGTTGGTAATTGAGCAGAGATTGGGTGGCAGTCCAAAGGCCAGCTTGATGAGCGTATCCGCGATAGTAAAGAAAACTCTATTGGGTCACTGTCGATCAGCGGGTCGATACTCCTTTATGATCTCGTAATTCTTGAACAACGTAACCGAATTTCCAGCCGATCTACCTTCCGCGGCTTTTGATTGAGTCATGAACATTCTGAATTGGCGCTTGGATTCCGAGACGGAACGCCCTTGGTAGACTATTCCGACCCCTCCAACGACGACTCTGTATTGATCAAAGAGGATATGGCACCTTTTCCGGCAGGATCATCCTGTCCCTTCACTTCGATGCCCTGGCGACACGGTCCTCGATATGAAATCGGATGTCGCTTCTTCATCGATCCACCGGTAGATTTCCATTTTGTCGATTCGATTCAGCTTCCAAATCTCGTCTTTGACCTCTTGGGCATTCATAACAGCTCTTTCGCTTCCGTAACTCTCGTCCGATTGGCTCGCTTGCACCTATACTCTTCTCAACGGGTTACCGTTGCTTTTACGTAGCCCGAACTAGGAGAAACGTGTCGGCGGATGGGCGTGTCGGCGTATCGGCGAGCGCTAAGTCACGTGGTGGCGTCTGTTCTCGGAGGATCTTCAGGACCGCGAGGCTGCCCCGAGATGGCCTCAGCAAGTAATTCGTAAGGCGTTTAAAATCAACGATTATCACCTTAGTCGCTCAACAGGTAGCTCGAGACAAAATCGAATTTTCGCGAAATTAATTGAGCTGCAAGTCGCCCGGTTTAAGTTGCTTTTTTGTGAGGATTTGGGCGCGCCACCGGGTTGCCCAGTTTGGCCTATTTCTCGAATTGCAATCGTGCCGACCTCATTCGCGCCATAGATCAATTTATGTCAGCAACCGAAGCGCAATTATCCGTTTCGAATGGGCGGTCAAAATCTCGATGAACAAAATCACGCCGATTCGCCAATTCGGTCGGTTATATGACTCGATTCTTTCGATTAGTACTTCGCTGGCTAAACTCGCGAATTTACCGTCGGCCAAGGATTCATTCGACGAATTGAAAAAACAAGTCGCGGCCAACAATCAAGAACTTGCTCGGATTATTGCGGAGGCCGTCAAGCCGGCAAAAAAAGACATCGATCTGTATGACCGTTATGAAATGCGCCTCTTACTCGACAAGGCATCGCCGGTTGATCGGCTTATCATTGACGGGAAAGCTTGGGAACCCGAGCAAACGATCTTTTTTATGGATCTCTTGGCGAAGTTTTTCGGCGAACCAAAACTGATCTTTGTCGATGTCGGTGCCTATTGGGGTTTGTATTCGTTGCTTGCCATGCGATCCGGCGTGCAAACCATCTACGCGTTCGAACCCGACCGACATAATTTCGCTCAACTCGAAGCTCAGATTTTCCTCAATAATGCTTCGAGCTTTATTCGCCCGATTAATAAGGCCGTGAGCAGCGCAACCAGAGAGTTCCGGTTTTGGGACAGCCGCACGCATCCTGACGGAAATCGGGCGGGCGTTGGCATCGCGCCCGAGGATTTTCCCCGACCCACTTACAAGGTCGATGCGGTTTCGCTGGACGAATTTTTGGCAGTAAAAGACTCGGTCATCGCCATCAAATTAGACGTCGAGGGACACGAGACCGAGGCGCTTCGCGGCATGGCGAACACAGTCAAAAACAATCGCGTCATCATGCAAATCGAAGTGTTCGACTGCAATTACAATAAATTTTTGCCGGTGCTCGAGACGTTCGACCTTCGAGAAATAAAGCGGATTTCTCCCGACCGGTATTATACGAATATACCCGCAGATCGCCTCTGGATTTAAGCCCCATTTCGCCGGTGGAGCCCCAGTCGCGCTGAAAATCGGCGGACGAAGGATCGAGCCACGAGCGCCTGCGGATGATTGGACGCGCGGTGCCCGAACCCGGGCCAGCCACCGGCTCGGGCGGAGGCTCGCCCTATCAATCGCGGGCCACTTGGGCGTCTGGCGTGATTCTTGAGCGGAATTCGGTTAGACATGATCAGGGAATTGAGGACAGAGCCGGGACGCCGCAGAAAGATCTGGAGTGTAAAATTCCAGCTTGCCGTCAAGCCCGCAGAACCAGACTTCGCGTGCCCCGGCCTCGAAACACAGGGCGCGCTTCTCGGCCATCTCTGGGCACGTGTTCGACGGCGAGAGCACTTCGACGCAGATCTCTGGGGCGCGCTCCAGAACGAGGTCGCCTTGCGCCAACTCAATGCGGTGCGGGGCTAACCAAGCAACATCGATGCCTTTCACTCCGTCCGAAGTTAAGAGCGGGCATTCTGTCACCACGTCGCCAGCAGGTAAAAACTGAGCCAGCAACTGCCCGATGTGGAATTGGTGCAAACCGTGAGGCAATGACGGCGGTGGGCTCATAAGGATGCGTCCGAAACGATCTGTCTCGATCTTACCGGGCCACCGGGCCAGCTCTGGATCCGTGCAAAGCTCTTGCCAGCGGTCTATGGCGTTCGGCTGGGGTTGGATTTCGATTTGCATAGGAATCATTTACTTCAGGATTCCGCTCTTTCGTCCAAAAGGAGTTTGTGAGTTCGGAAATGGCGTAACAGGACGTTCTCAAGATACTCGCTCAAGGACTGATGAAAAAGATTAAGGTAAGCTCAAGGTCTAGAAAACGTCGCCCCGGACCGGCGGACACCAACGGCCACGAAGATGGGAGACGCAAAACTCAAAACCTTTCCGCCCGACTGCGTCCGGCGGGGCTCGAACCCTCAACCTTCGGCTCACGGCGCTAGGCAGATTGTGTTGAAAAATGTAGCGATCTCCTAGGCAGAGTTGATTGCTGTTTGTTCTGTTTGCTACGCCTTGCTACGGACAGCTTGCGCCGCAGGCACGTCGGACGGAACATCCAGTGCAAATCACAACCGGAGCGTGTATTCTAGCAGAGCCTAAGGAGCAACTTGTCTCGTCCACGCTTGTTTTAGAACCTCACGGTTCGCTATTTTTAAACTCTGCCTCATAATTCAAATACAAACCCCACAGCAGGGGTTTCTAATTCGGGGGAGGCGCGCCAGGACGACCGCCGCACACCGCGTTTGATTCGAGCGGCGGCGGTCGTGACTTGCCGCGAAGGGCGGGCTCGCCGCCGAAAGCGTGGCGAATCGTCGCTTACTCTTCCCAAAAGGTCAGAGCAACATCTCCAGCTAGTTGAAGTTTGTGCCGAAAGGGTTGGCACCGCCGCTAGCGTTATCTCTGCGAATCTTCCAGGTATCGCCCTCACGAACTATAACCCATGAACAGTATCCGTCCCCGTTGCACTGGTGGCCGCGTTCGCTGTCTCTGTAAAAAACAGAACTCCATGTTCCGGTCGAACGTACCTCATCGCCGACCGCAGTTACCCGATTGACCTTGGTGAAATAGTTGCTGACCTGCCAACGCCCGAAATCGTATTTCGCATACCCTTTTTCGATGGCTTGGCGACCGTGAAATGTTCCGTCGTTTAGCGCAGTCACCCTAACGGCGTCTTGAGTGTAGAGCGCCGCAACGGCGGCGGGGTCGTGTCTGTTGATCGCCGCGTCATACTTCTGAGCCAAAATACGAATCTGCTGGTCAGTTTTTGGATCGACCGTGTCTTTCTGTTGGGCAAAGGTCGGCAAAGCAAAGCTGATTGCCAATCCTGCAAGGGCAACTACTAAGCGGATTTTCATTGGTTCCTCCGGCGTTTAAGATGGCTGTCGCCTGACGACCTGCGGGTGGTTCTCGCGTCGGTTGTCGGACGCAACGTGCTGTAATTATTACAGGTACGACATTGTAATGGCAAGCATTACAACGGGTAATTCGACCACCAAGGGGTCAGGCCGCCGCCAGTCACGATTGGCGGACACATCGCCGGGATCGCCAGAATCGAGTCGTAGGGCGTCCTGAACACCTTTAAAAACTGGTTTTCTGCAATTTGGACCTCAAAAATCGCTAACGACTGACTGACAAATTTTTACTTCTCTTATTGACGGTTCCCAAAAATCATCTCCTGAAGGATTTCCTCGTCTGCGGTGATTTTCTGGTAAATCGCGTGCACTTGCCTGGAAGCGGATTTACAAAGCGTTTCGCTAAACTTTCCGGAATACCGGCAAGTGCGGCTCGCGTTATCCAAGTCGCCCTCAAACCGTTTTAAGGTATTTATTGCGTCCGGCGGGGCTCGAACCCACAACCTTCGGCTCCGGAGGCCGACGCTCTATCCAATTGAGCTACGGACGCCAATCGGTCCGATCGTAGAGCTTCTTTTGGCCTTCGTCAAATCATGCGGCCTCAGCCTAGCCGGCATCGCTGGCAAATCCTTGGCGTTTTCCAGTCCGCTATGAGCTCGTCGCTTCGACTTTGGATGATTTTTGCGGGCCAGGCTTGCCAGCCCGGAAATCTATTTTTCACCATTCGCTTGCGAAAGCGATCAGCTTGGTATTTGAAGGTAAGCCAATTCTAACGCTCGAAGTAACTTTTCATGCAAAAACCAGTTCACAGAATCCATTTTCTAGGAGTTTGCGGGACAGCCATGGGGGCTGTTGCTGCTGGTCTTCGGGAGTTGGGTTTCATTGTCACGGGATCAGACGACAACGTTTATCCCCCTATCTCGACGTTCCTGGAAGCGAAAGGGATCGAGATCTCGCGCGGTTTCAGGCCTGAGAACATCCCCTCGGAAGTGGACCTGGTGGTGGTCGGAAACGCGCTCTGTCGCGGGAATCCGGAGCTCGAAGCTGTGCTAAACCGCAAAATCCTTTATCGCTCGCTTCCGGAGACGTTGAAGGATTTCTTTCTCCAGGGCAAAAGCAATATCGTGGTCACCGGGACGCACGGGAAAACAACGACGACCGCGCTCCTGACCTGGCTCTTCCGCGAAGCAGGCTGTAACCCAAGCTTTTTGATCGGTGGAATCGCCAGAGATCTTGGGAAAGGCGCGGCTTTCTTTGATTCGAGCTATTTCATTATTGAAGGAGACGAGTACGATACCGCGTTTTTCGACAAGCGTTCCAAGTTCCTCCATTACCTCCCGGAGTCCGTGATCATCAATAACATCGAGTTTGATCATGCTGACATCTTTTCCAATCTCGATGAAATCAAACTTAGTTTTCGCCGCCTGGTGAACATCGTTCCAAGCGGAGGTTCTATCTTTGTCAACGCGGACGATTCGAATTGCCCGGAAGTTGTGGCCAAGTCTTTGGCTCGAGTTTTCACCGTTGGTTTCGGTGAAAACGCCACCCACAAAATCACGGAGGCACGCTACAGCAGCTCCGGATCAGAGTTCGTAATGGCCGGGCATCCGTTTCGGTTATTGTTGACTGGTGAATTTAACGTCCGAAACGCGGCGATGGCGGTGACGGTCGCGCTCGCTTATGGACTGCCAGTCGAAGTGCTTCAACGAGCGCTGGCTTGCTTTACCGGAATCGCCCGCCGCCAGGAACTCCGAGGTGAGGCCAACGGAATCAAAGTAATTGATGATTTTGGCCATCATCCTACGGCAATTCGCGAAACGATCTCCGCATTGCGGTACCAGTATCCGGGGCACAAAATCTGGGCCATTTTCGAACCACGATCAAACACCGCCCGGCGGGCTGTCTTTCAAAATGCGCTTCCGGAAGCCCTGAAACTTGCAGATGGCGTAATTCTGGCCCGAGTGGCTCGACTGGAGCAATTACCGGCGGGCGATCGGCTGGATCCGGAGCGAGTTGTCCAGACAATCCAGGCCTGCGGTATACCGGCGTTCTACGAACCGCAGGTCGATGACATTTTGCACCGAGTGAAGCCTTTGGCCAAACCCGGCGATGTCATTGTGGTTTTCAGCAACGGCGGTTTCGAAGGGATCCACCAACGTTTGTTGACGGAGTTGGCCGCAGCATGAACTTCGACTTCCAGGCGCACCGGGTCCACGATTACCGGTTCCTGAGCAAACGATGGCAAAGTCTAGCCCGGAAGGCCAGGTTGGATCGCCTGGTTTATGGCACCGCGGAGGAATTCGAACTGCTTTGTTTCAAGTCGCCAGCCCTGAAAAATTCGGCTGGCATTTACTTATCAGCCGGGATCCACGGGGATGAACCCGCTTCGACTGAAGGTCTTTATCAGTGGGCGGAGCTTCATAGCTCGATCCTACGGGAGATCCCGGTCATGATATTTCCGTGCTTGAATCCATGGGGCTTGCTCCACAATCGGAGAACCGATTCTGAAAGCCGCGACCTGAACCGTTGTTACCATTTGGAAAATATCCCCCGGATTCAGGCCCAAAAAGAGGTGATGCGGGACTACAAATTCCGGCTGGCGATGTGCCTTCACGAGGATTACGACGCGCAGGGCGCCTATTTGTACGAGATACGCAAGAAGTTCACGACTTTCGGCCAGGAACTCCTCGCCGCTGCCGGCTTTTATGTGCCGATCGATGCCCGGCGAACCATTGAAGGCCGTCGGGCTTTGCAGGGGTGGATTGCGCGGAAAATTAACCTGAAGAAATTCCCACTCGTGGCGGAATCCATCTACCTCGCATGCAACCACAGCGAGCGCACCATTACCGCGGAGACTCCTTCTGAGTATGACTTGGGCCCGAGAATTCAGGCCCAGATTGCGATGATCCAGCGCGCCATCGAGTTGAGCTTTGTTGAGGTGAAGGAGCCAAGCGGCCAAGTAGCCACGCAGTCAGTAGTCAGTAGTCAGTAGTCAGTAGTCAGTAGTCAGTAGTCAGTAGCCAGTAGCCAGTAGCCAGTAGCCAGTAGCCAGTAGCCAGTAGCCAGTAGCCAGTAGCCAGTAGCCAGTAGCCAGTAGCCAGTAGCCACGTGGTGAGGGAGCTTGTAGCTGAGGACGTCATATTAGAGCCGTCGAGAGGCGATGAAACACACCGACGCCACGAAGCAGATTCGGCGTCCGCTCGCCTGGAAGATAAGGGAGGAAGGTGATTCCGGCTGCTCCGGGTGGCACGGAGGCGACGACCTCGGTCAATCGCGTAATGTCCCAGCCGAAAAGCTTCCGCAAATTCTCGGCCGCCGCAGTGACGTTCATTGTGCAAACCAGCGGAAGCCACTTATCGGGTGCTATCGCAAAAGACAGCTATCTCGCCCTGCGGATCAACAACCGGCTCCGTTACTTGGAAGGACCAAAGCGCACCACCAATGGGCAGCCGCCCAGGCCCCGTCACTGTGCCGTAATTGAAGCTCAAGGTCCCATCGCCCGCTGAATCACCGGCTCCTGGCTCCTGGCTCCTGGCTCCTGGCTCCTGGCTACTGGCTCCTGGCTACTCGGACACGCCGACCCGCCTCCCCTACCCGCCAGCTGCGCCAACTCCGCCGGGTTTGGTCATCTCGATCGGGTCCAAGGCCCGGTTCAACTCAGCTTCCGGTAAAACCTGCATTTTGCGACAGATCTCACGAACTGTCTTTCCAGTCTTGGCGCTCTCTTTGGCGATCTCAGCAGCGCGGTCGTATCCGATAATTGGCGCGAGGCTGGTGACCATAGCCATACTCCACTCAACCAGTTCCTGGCAACGCTCCCGGTTGGCAACGATCCCGCTCACGCACTTGTCTTGAAACGCTCGAACGACATTGGATAACAACCGAATGCTCTCAAGAGTATTATGTGCCATCACCGGCATCATGACATTCAGCTCCAAATTACCATTCGCTCCGCCCCAGCAAACGGCGACATCGTTGCCGAAAACTTGAGCGCAAACCTGCATGACCGACTCACATAAGACCGGGTTGACCTTCCCCGGCATGATCGAGCTTCCGGGTTGAGTCGCGGGCAATTGAATCTCGCCGACGCCGCATCTGGGCCCGCTACTGAGCCAGCGAATATCGTTGGCGACCTTGAACAAGCTAACGGCCAGCGTACGCAACTCCCCGCTCGCCTCCACCAACCCGTCCTTAGCCGCTTGCGCCTCAAAATGGTTGCGAGCTTCGCGAAAGGCTATTCCCGTTCGATTCCAGAGATATCCCATTACCCGACCTGCGAATTCCGGATGGGTATTTAAGCCGGTCCCGACGGCGGTTCCACCGAGAGCCAACTCTTCGACAGCGGCAATGGCGTTACCGACACGCAGTTTACCGTGCTCGATTTGTTTCGCGTATCCACTGAACTCTTGTCCCAACCTGACCGGCGTAGCGTCCATCAAGTGAGTTCGACCGATTTTGATGACATCCCAGAATTCCTGCGTTTTCGCTTCAAGCCCATGCTGCAGGTGCTCGAGAGCCGGCATGAGGTCGTTCCTGATCGATTCCCCCACGGCGATGTGAATCGCCGTTGGGATCACGTCGTTGCTCGACTGGCCCAGATTGACATGATCGTTTGGATGAACTGGATCCTTTGAGCCGATCGGTTTGCCAGCCATTTGACTCACGCGATTGGCGATGACTTCGTTCGCGTTCATGTTCGTACTGGTACCCGAACCTGTCTGGAAAACATCGATCGGAAAATGCCGGTCCAAACTCCCGTCAACTAGTTCCTCCGCTGCCCGAATGATAAGACCGGCACGCTCTTCGTCGAGTTGAGACAAATCTCGATTGGCTTGCGCGGCAGCCCACTTGATCAGTCCCAGAGCACGAATAAAAGGTCGACCAAACCGATAACCGCTCACCGGGAAATTGAGGACGGCTCGCTGGGTCGTCGCCCCGTAAAGCGCGTCAAACGGCACTTCCATAGTGCCCATGGAGTCTTTTTCGGTTCGTGTTTGCATAATAGGGATTGAGTACTCATCCGCTCGCATCCTGAAAAATCAAAGCCGATTTCGATCTCTCAGAAGTGAGGGTGGCGCTATTTCGCTGCTAAAAATCGAGCTGATTTGCTGGTTGCGTACAATGGGACGTTAGATAGCTGGACTTATTACTATAACAGTCATACATTGTTTTTAAATCTTCATCAGCTTCATCAATTTGCGTGAGCGAAACTCCTAATCATAATCTACTGACCGTAAAGGAAACTGCAGAGTACTTACGGATCCCTCTCCCCACAGTTTACTACCTCGTTCAGCGAGGACAGATTCCCGCCATTCAAATTGGCGGACGGTGGAGAATAAAGAAATCTTCTCTGGATCGAGACATTTTACGCCAGGACAAACAGGGTCAACCGACCGTGCTGGTGGTGGATGACGATCCCGGCCTGCAAGAGTTGTTTAAGACGTTCCTAAAGAAAATTGGATTCAGTCGAGTGGTTGTTGGCACGGCCAAGGAGGCAATCAGTAGTCTGCGCAAGCAGAAGTTCGATCTGATGTTTCTGGATCTTCAGTTGCCGGACGCGCCCGGCGATCAGGTGTATAAAACCGCCAAACAGATTGATCCAGATCTGAACGTTATCGTCATTACCGGTTACCCGGACAGCGAGGTGCTGGACAGGATCCTTCAAGTCAGTCCCGTAACCGTTTTGAAGAAGCCACTGAAGATTGAGCAGTTAAATCAGACGGTTAAGATTCTGGGCCACACCACGGCCAGGGTGGAACCGTAGGGAAATTGCCAGGATTTCTTCGCGGATGCAGCCTGCAGCAGGCAGGGTTTAACCGCAGATCACGCCGATCTTTCTGATTTTAGAAACCCGGCCCCAGATTGTTCGTTCTTCTCGGTTTCTTCGCTCTCATCTACCCGGCGCGCGGCCGCGGCGCGACTTTGCGAAGGTATCAAATGCGACTGCTAACACGATAATGACGCCGATAATAACTTGTTGATAGTAGGGATTTACATTCATGATCACGAGCCCGTTCAGCAAGACGCCGATCAGAACCGTTCCCACGACCGTGCCGGCGATGCCTCCCAGACCGCCAAAAAGGCTGGTGCCGCCGATCACCACCGAGGCAATGACCCGAAGTTCATAACCCTCGCCGGCAACGGCTTCCGCTGAGCTCAACCTCGCCGAGAGCACAAACCCGGCCAGACCAGCAAGGAAACCCATAATCACGTAGACGCTGGTCAAAACTCGGTCCACACGGAGACCGGATAAACGCGAGGCCTCCGGATTGCCGCCCACTGCATAAACTTGCCGACCATATCTCGTGTATCGCAACACGATATAGCCCGCCGTCGCAACAACAAAAAATACCAGCACGGGAACTGGAACGCCAAATATCTGACCGCTTCCCCACCAGCGATACGCCTGGTCGAACCCGCTGACCGGCGAACCTCCGGCAACTACCAGGGTTCCACCACGCCAGACGGTCATCCCACCGAGAGTGACTACGAAGGGTGGAACAC
This sequence comes from uncultured Verrucomicrobiae bacterium, assembly GCA_963789065.1. GTDB lineage: Bacteria > Verrucomicrobiota > Verrucomicrobiia > Chthoniobacterales > JAFAMB01 > JAFAMB01. The sequence goes on from CAWBKA010000006.1 coordinate 33,589, forward strand.
GCAGTTTGGTGCTCGCTTTGCCCTGAATGTAACCGGCAACCGTGCCAGCCATGAGACAAATCAAAAGCGCCACCAGCCAGCCGTAACCGCCGAATGCGTGGGGATCGGACGGCGCATATCGCGATTCACCGGTCCCTTTGATGGCCGCCGCGCCACACATTGAACAAAAGGCCAGCAGAGAGCCGACCGAAAGATCAACGCCTGCAGTGAGGATCACAAAGGTCATCCCGACGGCCATGATCCCATAGATAGAAACGTCCGCCAGAATATTGAATATATTGCGAAGAGATAGAAACCGCTGGTTTTGCGATGTGAAGAATAGAATTAACACCAGAAGGAATAACAGGACTCCAAATCTCTCGAGGATAGCAATCCAGCGGGTAGATTTCTTTTCCTGTTCCAGGATTTCGTCAGGTGTAGCGGCTTGAGCCATAATGTAGATCGTCAGTTACCTTCGATAGCGGCGTGGACATGCGTCTCTCCCAAGCCGAGGGCCATGAATTTCATTAACTTTTCTTCGGTGGCTTCCGAAGCTGGCAAATCAGCGGTGATGCGGCCTTCTTTCACTGTGACAATGCGATCGCAGAGTGACAAGATTTCCGGCAGCTCTGAAGAAACCACCACCACCGCGGTCCCCTCGGATGCGAGGTTGCGCAGGAGTTGATGGACCTCTGCCTTGGCACCAATATCAATACCTCTCGTCGGCTCGTCGACGATTAGCACCTTGGGTTCTAACGCCATACACCGCGCCAAGATAACCTTCTGCTGGTTGCCTCCCGACAAGGTACCGACCGTAACGTCGTTGTTCGTCATGCGGATCCGTAAACTTTTTCTGAAACGCTCAATAAGCTCATCTTCGGCCCCTGGACTTATGAAGTAGCGCCATACGCAGAGCCGCTTCAAGCTCGGCAGAGTGATATTCCAGCGAACTGACTGAGTGATAAACAAACCTTGCTGTTTGCGATCTTCCGGGACCAGGGCTATTCCGAGGTCGATCGCATCGGTGGGTGTCCTGATCTGCACTTTTTTACGTTCCATGAAAACGTTACCGCTGTCGTACGGTTCGGCTCCGAAAACAGCGCGCACAAAGTCAGTTCGGCCGGCGCCGACCAGCCCGGCCAACCCAAGAATCTCGCCCCTTCGAATATCCAGGCTCATCCCCCGGAGAAGCACTGCCTGCGGCCTCGGCAAGCGCTTCACGCGAGTCAATCCCTCGACCCGCAACACGACCTCGCCCGCCTGATGATGAGCCTCCGCCGAGAGATATTCGACATTTCGGCCCACCATCATCCGGATGATCTGATTGGTGGAGGTCTTTGCGACCTCTCCGTCTCCGACAAATTTCCCATCACGAAGGACGGTGAAACGTTCACAGACCAAAGGCACCTCATTAAGTCGATGAGTGACATAGACGATGCCGATCCCGCCAGCTTTCAGGTCTCGAATGATCCGGTGCAATTTATCAACCTCGCGATCACTCAGAGCCGCGGTTGGCTCATCGAGAATTATCAATTTGGCATTGATGGTCAACGCTCGCGCTATTTCGACCATTTGTTGTTCCGCGACGCTGAGGGCATGGACCGGTGTCCTGGGATCAACGCGGAGATCCAACCTCGCCGCAACTTCGCCGCGCGGCTTTCTGCATCGCGGGCCAGCTGACAAAATTTGCCTTACCAGGCTCCCTGCCGATAAAAATGTTCTCCGCCACCGACATATTCGGCATGAGATTGAACTCCTGATAGACGGTTACGATTCCGAGTCTCTGCCGCTCAAAGGGAGCCTCATGCCGAAGGACAGCGCCATCAAACTCAATCGTACCGCTGTCCTGATGGTGAGCCCCGGAAAGGATCTTGAGGAGCGTCGATTTGCCCGCGCCATTTTCGCCCAGCAGGGCGTGCACTTCCCCACGTTTGAGGTTCAGCGAGACGCCGTCGAGTGCAACAACCCCAGGAAATCGCTTGCTGACACTGTCTGCTTTAATAAGATAGTCGCTCATCGGGGAAAAAGTTACCCGAGAAGGCTTGCCTGGGTAGCCTGACGGGGAAGAAGCCGGGAAGTCGACAAGGGGAGCAGACGAGTAGAACGGTGGTCAAGCCGGCGCCGAGGGAAAAAGGCATTATCGAGCTGCGCAGGCGGTGTAGTCTCGTTTCTCGAATTCTCAGACTTCCTCGCTTCGGAATTCTTCACTCAGGTTCACGCTTGTATCTCGGAGACTTTGACCGGCCGACTTTCCAGCCAACTTTTCTTGACGGCTAGCGCGAGGCGGAGCGTTTCCAAAGCCTCCTCCGGCCCTGGAGAAGGTTTCCTTCCCTCCAGGAGTGCAGCAAAGAAAGACTCCAGTTCAAAACGATAAGCCAGTTCAAAGCGGTCCGGGAAGTTTTCGAAATGATCGAAGCTGGAACCGAAGTCTCTAGAGAACAGGAGCGGCGTCTTTTGCGGAGCTTCGACCACCACCTTGCCAAGGGCGCCGGCGACTTCGGTACGAATATCGTAACCCCAGTTGGAATGACGAGCCGTCTCGATCACTCCCAACGCTCCGTTTGCAAACCGAAGCAAGGTCACCGCCGTATCGACATCACTCGCCTTGGCAAACCTTTCGTCTACCAAAACGGTGCCCCAGGCTTGGACCTCCTCTACTTCGCCCACCAGAAAACGGGCGAGATCCAGATCGTGCACCGCCATGTCCAGAAATAGCCCGCCGCTACCAAGGAGAAATTCAAGGCTGGGAGGATACGTATCGCGACTCAGAGCCCGAAACAATTCGATTCGGCCTAGTTCGCCAGCCTCGATTTTTTGCTTGGCGCGAGCGTAACCGGGATCGAAACGCCGCATGAAACCCAACTGGACGGGGATTCCCCGCTCCTGGATCAATTTAACGACGCGGGTTGTCTCGGCGAGGTTGAGGGCAATCGGCTTCTCGGTAAAAACAGCCTTGCCCGCGTTAGCCGCTAATTCGATTAAGCGGGCGTGCGTGTCGGTCGGCGTTATGATCACCACCGCATCCACCCCCGGATAACTGATCGCCTTCTCAACGTCAGTTAAGGCCTGTTCGGCACCGGCGAGGACTTTTCCGCGTTCAGCCGCTTCGAGCCTGGGATCCGCTACCACGACAACCTTTACTCCAGACAGCCCCAGCAAGTTACGAAGATGTGTCTCACCCATTCGGCCAAGACCGAGGAATGCCACTGAAATCTTGTCTTTCATGGTTCTAAATCCAGGGCGAGAAAGTTCGGATTATCTTCAAACACACCTCTTAGCTCTTTTATCCGACCGCCTCCTCAAAACCCTGGTTCCATTGTGATTACTTCACTACGATTACTTTAATCCACTTCATTCTGATCACTTTAATCTCTTCCCGATCGCTTCAGGCGAAGACCGGCCGTTGGCTTTCGGTCGCCTTTTCGTAGTTCTCCCTCATCAAGCGGGTTTTCTCCTGGGTACTGCGACGTAAGCGAACCGTCTCGATTTGCACTCTGCAAAACCGTACCAAGCGAGGACGCTTCGCTTACATCAAACCCCAGGCTTGCGTTATTTTGCTTCGCCGATTCGCTCCGCTTTGTCGACCGTCCCGGTATCTACGCTATAAGGCTGCATCGCGGTGTCTTCCATTGGCTTTTTGTTACGGATAAAGTCGACAAGTTCTTCCATCGCGGTCCGGACCTGTTTTCCGGGAGACTGCTCAATCGTCGCCGCCATCTCACCGCTTCGAATCTTCGACAAAGCTTCCGGCAGCGCATCATATCCTACCACTACCACCTTGCCCTTTGGAATTCCCGCCTGCTGCAACGCCTCCACTGCTCCCATCGCCATATCATCGTTGGAACAAACGATCGCATCCGGCGGAGTTCCCAGCGAGGTCAGAAGGTTTTGCGTTACCGTCATTCCCTCATCCCGGTGGAAATGTGCGGTCTGATCGGCGAGCACTTTGTATTTATCCCCGGCGGTTTTCATCACTTCAAAAAATCCCTTTGCGCGATCGATTGCCGGGCTGGCTCCCGGTTCACCTCGAAGGAAGATGATCTTCGCGCCATCGGGAAACTTGGCCACGATGAAGTTTGCCATCTGCCTGCCTCCGGCGACGTTATCAGCACCCACATGAGGGACTGGTTTGTCGGTACCCGTCACGGTGCGATCCACCGTGATGATTGGAATGTTGGATTGCACGACCTCATTTACCACTGGAACCAGGGCGTTTACGTCATTCGGCACCAAAACTATTCCGTCGACGCCCTGAGTGATTGCGCTGCGGACGTCGCTGGACTGTTTGGGCGACTGTCCTTGGCCATCGTCAATAATGAGATCAACATTTAACTTCTTCGCTTCATCGATTGCCTGGTCTCGCATGAAAGCGAAAAACGGAAAAGCCATGTTCGGTACCGAAAGGACTATCTTTTCGGTTTTGGCCTCAGCCGGGTGGAGACCGGCCAGCGAGAGGGCTAAACACGATGAAAGCAGGACGACAATTTTTGGTTTTCTCATGATGTTCTAAGGGGGTGTGAAACGATCAAGGTAAACGTTTGCGGACAAAGCAGGAAATGAAATTTTTCGGAGTCCTTTATTCGGCTCGGATGACAAGCGTTTGGCGTTCGGCGTTCGGCGGCGCAGTCGCCGGGGTAACTGGGTGCACTCTCACCTCTCACCTCTCACCTCTCACCTCTCACCTCTCACCTCTCACCTCTCACCTCTCACCTCTCACCTCTTACTGTTTAAGCGCCGATGATTGGATCGCGATGCCGCACCAACCCGCGGGTAAAATTATGGTTATGAATCGGCTTTAATATTTCGAGAACTTCCGCGAGTAAGGATGGATCCATTGGCTCGTTGGCAAAAGCGATGTTTTCCCGGATTTCGTTCGGGCGTCCTGTGCCAACCAAGGTGGTGGCAATGTCGGGATTTGCGCAGCAATATTGGATCGCGAGTTTGACGATGTTCACGCCTTTTGCCGAGCAGTGGGCGACAGCCTTCCGACATCCTTCCCGGATGGCGTCGGTGGCGGGATGCCAGGCCGGCGCGCCTTCTTTGGTGAGCAATCCCATGCCGACCGGGGCGGCATTAATGATACCCACGCCTTTTGCTTTTAAGTAGGGAATAAGTTCCACGAGTGAATTGTCGTTTAACTCATAGTGGCAAAATGACAAAACGGTCTCGACCTGGCCGGGTTCAACACGCTCCAGAATGCTCGGAAAAATTTTGAGAGGCAACCCGGTGATCCCGATATGGCGAACCAGCCCCTGTTTTTTCAGGCGCTGAAGCACTGGCAATGTTTCCTCAACGATCTGGTCGTGCTCGGCAAATTCGATGTCATGACACTGAATGAGATCAATATATTCAACTCCGAGTCGCTTCAGACTGTGCTCGACACTGCGCTCGGTACTGGCACATGAATAATCGTAATCTCGCCTTGCCTCGCTGTAGCTGCCGATTTTCGTGGCGAGATAGTAGCGTTCACGCGGGACTCCCTGAAGCGCGCGACCGAGATTTAGCTCCGCCAAAGTGCCACCGTAGCCGGGTGCGACATCGATGAAATTTATCTCCCCATCCAACGCGAGGTGGATAGTCTCGATGTAATCGTCTAGCTTGGCGCGACCCTCTCCAAGTGAACGCGCACCAAAACCCAGGCAAGAAACACGAAGACCGGTTTGGCCAAGTTTATTAAATCTCATTGCAGTTATTGTGATGGTCCGGCCAGCCGCATTTTCGCTTGCCAATGCCTAGCGATGAAAATAGATGTGGCGCAATCTTTATGGTAGGGAGCCCTTTGCTTATCGCAGAAAAGGCACGGTCTAGATTACAATCCGTCATTGCTTCTTTGCGAGAGGGCCGGCCAGCGAATCTAAATGTTATTCGATTGCCCAACCCCGCCGATGTTGTCGTCACCCCATGTGAGGTCAACGAATTACACGGAACAGGCACTCTGCTTTTGAGAATATTCCGCGATTGGTCTTCGGTGGTTTCGTTGCGAACGAGCAATTTTTATGATCTCCCGCAGACTTTCGGCGCGGCCAATTTCTGTTTGCCGCTGGCTCAAGCTTCACGCTCGGAGGTGCTCTCCTGGGTTAAATGGTGGCTCAACACAACTTCTGTTCGCCGTGTTCTTTGTCTGCCTTATCTGCCCGCGGATGCCATCGTCGGAATTACGGTCAAAGAACTATTCAATGTTCCCCTATGCACCTACATAATGGACGATAAGAACGTCTGCACCAACGGAATTGCCGATTCGTTGATGGAAGAGCTGCTGACCAAGTCGGATCTCCGCCTGGTGATTTCGCCAGAAATGAGGGAAGCCTACGAAAAGAAGTACGGTCTGAAGTTTTATCTCCTACCCCCGCTGGTCTCAGATGAATTGCTGAGCAGAACTCCCATTCATCATTTGAACGGAGCCAAACATCGACGCTGTGTCCTGATCGGGAATATTTGGGGGCAGCGATGGCTTGATTTGCTTCGTCACACCTTTCGTCACAGCGGTTATCAGGTCGATTGGTATTGCAACCAGAAAACTCCGCGAGCCCTTTCTTTTGACCGCGCGGAGTTGGAAGAAGACGGAATCAGGCTGCTGGACCCGGTCCCGGAGGGTGATCTTCCGGCAATTCTTTCACAATACGCATGTGCGATTGTCCCTTCCGATACGCTCGATGGGAAAAGTCCCCCTAGCGTGCAGGCCATCGCAGAGTTGAGTCTGCCAAGCAGGATTCCATTCATGATCGCGACATCCCATCTGCCAATCCTGGTCCTTGGACATCCCGAAACCTCCGCGGCCCGCTTTGTCGACCGATTTAATTTTGGCGCGGTAGTCCCGTATGAGACCGACTCCGTTCGAGCCGCTCTGGAACGCATGACTAAACCAGAAAATCAGTCGGCGATACGAAGTCGGGCGGCATCGCTGAGCGCGAATTTTTCTGCGCGGGATGCTGCCGACTGGATTTGGCGCTCACTTGAAGCAGGCAAAGCGTGCGACCTCACCTATGAAAAGCTGATGCCTCCCTGGCAAGCCGGGAATTTTTCCGGAGGTAACTAACCTCGTGAGCGAATCCATGGAAGCCCAAGCTTTATACGAGTTGGAAAGTATTCTCCACTCGCTGGTCGCAAATGATACCACGATTCTCGATGCGCTTGCTCAAATGCTCAACGCGATGCAACAAATGCAGGCCCGGAGTGAAGAGAACCAAACTAAACTTGGCGCCGAAGTCCGGGAACTCATCGCGGAAGTGCGCAACCTGAACCTCGAGCTGATAGAGGGTAAAGAGCGAACCACCGGCCCCCAAAAACCAGTCGTGGTGACGGAGGACGAGTTTGCCGAACAGAATCCAGAGCTCGGTTTGCTTGAATACTTGTATTCCTTTTTGACTAATACCAATGCCATCGATGTGGGGGCCAACGTCGGCAGAGTATCGGAGCGCCTCCTCAAATGTGGCTACACCGTCTATGCCTTCGAGCCGTATGACCCATCGTTTCGGACGCTGCGGGACAGGCTTAAGACAAGTCAAAATTTTCACGCGTCCGACTTTGCCCTGGGAGCCGTTGACGGCACAATGAACCTCCACCTGGCTTCAGACCTTTCGGGAGTCAACAAATGGGATCCCAGCCTTTTTCACAGTTTGACCGAGCGCCCGCTGCTGCAGGATCTTCAGTTTACGCAGACAGTTCCAGTTCAAGTCCGGAGCCTCGAGAGCTTACGCCGAAATGGTGAGATTCCAGATGAGGCGGGCCTGCTGAAGATTGATACGGAAGGATTTGATCTCGAGGTCCTGCGTGGCATCGGAGACGGGCGTTACTCCATCGTGATGTCCGAGTTCTGGGATTCTGCGCATCCCTTTGGCCGCCTTGGCACCAGCAGCCTCGAAGATCTCGTCCGGGAAATGAAGGGCAGAGGCTATAACTGGCATATCGTGATTTATCACCTGGATGAAAGTTCGACCATCTCCTATTACACTAACCGCGCCCAAACGGTTCCCAACTCCTGGGGGAATGTAGTCTTCTTCCTGGACCACGCCATTTTCGCTAAAGCGCTTCGTTGGTGTGAGGAAGTTCTCACCGCCACTTTATATCGTTAAACATGCAGAGGCGCGGCCTGATACTTTGTTGCGGGATGATCCGTTCAGCTTCCACGGTGCAGTATCAAGTCGTGGTCGATCTCGTCAAACAAAACGGTCTCGGTCAGAGCATTGGATTTGCCGATCGGCAAAACGTCCCGGAATTTTTGCAAAGGCTGCCAGGGGCTGTTGGCTTCGCAGTAGCTAAAGCGCACGAATTCCTTCCGGAATTTAATTCGCTCGTCCAGCAGGATCTGATTCGCCCCTTCTACACCTTTCGCGATCTTCGGGCGGTTGCCCTCTCGGTCATGAGAAAGTGGGAAGTTCCGTTTGCCCATGTGATCGGCCGAAACGGTTGGCTCGATACAGCTGTTGAGTCTTCCGGCCACTGGCTTTCCATCCCTGGCGTCTGCGTGAGCCGCTATGAGGAAATTGTCCTATCACTTCCGGCTGAAATCACCAAATGGGCTGGGGCCCTGGGCCTGAATATTACCTCCGTACAGGCTGAGGAACTGGCGGTGAAATATTCCATCCGGGCACAACAGGATCGTATCCGAACCATCCGCATCCTGCCGGGGGAAATCGGCCAACCGAGTAGTCAATTTGACCCGGAGAGTTTGCTTCACCACAACCATATCATTGACGGTTCGTTGGAGGGATGGAAGGACCAGTTGGATAATTGGCAGATCCGGCAAATTGAGGGTCGTTTCTCCAAGTGGCTGTTGGATCGCGGCTATCAGCTTTCGACCGCAGTGTCGGCCAAAGGCTGAACATTATCCGAAAATATAACCCCACCGGTGCAATGGTGGACCGCGGCAACAGCACCATTATATGGGAGACGGTACACTATTAGAAGTCCAACATCTGACCAAGATATATGGTCATTTCAAGGCGGTCGATGACGTGTCGTTTTCCGTCCGGACTGGTGAAATCGTTGGCCTTCTTGGTCCCAGCGGCGCGGGCAAAACCACGACGATTCACATGATCCTTGGCTTGATTTCACCGAGCGCAGGCAGGGTCAGTATCTTCGGAAAGCGCTTTGAGGAGAACCGCGAGGAGATATTGGAAAAGGTCAGTTTCACGGCGCCTTACGTCCAGTTCCCAATCCGGCTTACGGTGTTTGAGAATTTAATGGTCTTCGCCCGTCTCTATAATATTCGTGACCCTTCATCGAAGATCCTGGAACTCCTGCGAATGTTCGCCATAGAGGATCTGAAGGGGAAACCTGTCTCGCGCTTGTCCTCAGGGGAGAATACTCGGGTTGGCCTATGCAAGGCGTTCATGAATGATCCAAAGTTAATGCTGATGGACGAGCCGACTGCCTACCTCGATCCACAATTATCGATCGAGGTAAAAAAAAATCTTCTCGAAATGCAGCGCAAGTATGGAACGACGATTATTTACAGTTCGCACAACATGGCGGAGGTCGAGGAAATGTGCAGCCGGATCATCTTTCTCAACCGAGGGCGGATCCTGGCAACCGGCACTCCGATTGAAGTAACCCAGACAATCCTGAAAGAGAATCGCTCTGAGCCTGCACTCCGGGAGGTATTCCTGCATGTAGCGAGAAGGCGATCCAATGAAGCTGCATAGAATCAGAGCCGTGGTTCTGCGACACACCTGTGAAGCCCGGCACAATTTGAATCGAATCGCCGAGATGGTCTATTGGCCGGTGCAGAACATCGTCGTCTGGGGATTCTTCACGGTTTATCTCGCCCGAGATAACAATCTGCGACCGGGAGCAGTCAACTTTCTTCTCGGTGCCGCGATTCTCTGGGGCATGTTCTATGCCTTTCAACGCGACCTGGCCACCGGGTTTCTGGAAGAACTCTGGTCCCGAAACCTCGCCAATTTGTTCTCTACACCCCTGAGTATCTCGGAGTACCTGACCGGACTGATCGTTGTGAATATCCTGAAGGTGATGATCGGCATGCTGGCCGCGACCCTGACCGCCTGGGTTTGTTTTGCTTATAATTTCTTTCCGAAATTTGTGGAACTCATTCCGTTCACCCTGAATCTGGCTCTTTTCGCTCTGGCGATCGGCGTGGTTATTATCGGCCTGATTGTTAGATACACGACCAGAATCCAGACTCTGGCCTGGAGCTTTGCCGGGTTACTGATGCCCTTCTCGTGCGTCTTTTATCCGTTGAGCTCGCTGCCAAACTATTTGCATCCGGTCGCTTGGGCCCTTCCGACGACTCACACTTTTGAAGGGATGAGGCAGGCCATCGCTGGAGGAGGATTTTCGCTCCTCCATTTTGGATGGGGAATGGGGCTCAACGCGGCCTATTTTGCCTTGGCAATCCCGATTTTTCAGAGAATGTTCGAGTCTGCCCGTTCGCGCGGACTTCTGGTAAAATTGGAGTAGCTCGGGAGTTGAACCATGTTACAGCAGGTCTGTTCTGCGATGTGGAGTTTCACAGCCTACGTGATACCAGCTTCTCTGGCGGGTACGTTGCTCGAGGTCTTGATTCCGGGAGAAAGACAATCCGTTCGATCACGTTTGAGGGCGATTCCCATCTGGATCGTTTTCATCTTGATCGGGGTCAGTTCCGGAGCGCTTCTTCAATCTCTTCTCGCGCTGTTGCATATGCGCCCGCTGATATCGATGGACCTGAGCAAGACAACGAGTTCCAAAGATTTCATGGTTCTGATCGTCGCCTACACGATTTTTCCTGCCCTCGGCTTCTTTTTGTATGATTTCTTTTACTACTGGTTTCACCGGCTTCAACATACCTTCCGTCCATTTTGGCGCGTACACGCGGTCCATCATTCCATAGAGGAACTAAACGCCTTTAACGACTATCATCACTGGCTCGAAAATGCGCTGCGGGTACCTCTAGTCCTGCTTCCAATGTCACTTCTTATTTTCATCGATGTTCCGCAGGTCATCCTTTACACGATGATCCTGCACTTCATGGGGCAAATGACGCATGCAAATTCGAAAATCAGTTATGGGCTATTTCGATACGCTTTTGCTGAACCCAGGTTTCACCGAATTCATCACTCAAGTGAAACACACCACTGGAACAAGAATTTTGCGTTTATGTTTCCTTTCTGGGACATGGTTTTCGGTACAGCCTATTTTCCGAAGCCGGACGAATATCCGCCGACGGGGCTTTCGAACCAAAGAGAGCCGCGATCGATCGCCGAGTACATCGCCGCTCCCTTCCGGCGCACGAAATAGGTGTTTTTTCTGGAAAGTACTTCCCGGCGCTGGTACGCCGACACGTTTCTCTGGGTGTAAGTAAGGCGTCCCCGCCTTACCTCCGGCGTAAGTAAGGCGTCCCCGCCTTACCTCCGGCGTAAGTAAGGCGTCCTCGCCTTACCTCCGGCGTAAGTAAGGCGTCCCCGCCTTACCTCCGGCGTAAGTAAGGCGTCCCCGCCCTACCTCCGGCGTAAGTAAGGCGTCCCCGCCTTACCTCCGGCGTAAGTAAGGCGTCCCCGCCTTACCTCCGGCGTAAGTAAGGCGTCCCCGCCTTACCTCCGGCGTGAGTAAGGCGTCCCCGCCTTACCTCCGGCGTAAGTAAGGCGTCCCCGCCTTACCTCCGGCGTAAGTAAGGCGTCCCCGCCTTACCTCCGGCGTAAGTAAGGCGTCTCGCCTTACCTCCCTTTCCGATACCAAACGGGACGCTCTGGATGAGCCTGTCTGACGCCCGGTGAATCACTTTTTGGACGCACGAACCTCTTTGCGCCAAATCCTGAAACTCTTAAAAGCCCAATCCCGTTGTAGTGGGTTTGAAGACCGCCTATTCGACGACAGGAACCGCCAGTCGGTTTGGTCTTCAAAGCTCAAAACCAACATCCAAAATGAAAACAAAAAGCAAAGTTCCAAACCGATTCGTTAAATGGAAGACCGCAGTGCTGGCAGTCCTGGCTGTCGCAGCACTGGCCGCCACGCCAGCTCTTGCAGGTGAGACAGATGATAATGAAAATGATGGTGACCATGTTAAGTTCGACCTCGTACCCTCGAAGGGGTTACCTGCCGCGGCTCTAAACGGGGCCTTAAAAAACGCCCATGGCCGAGTAAGAATCGAATCCGTCGGTCCAGTCGAAATAATGGACGTCAAAGTCTGGGGCCTGCCCCCTAACACCGACTTTGACTTCTTCGTGATCCAGGTACCGAATAAGCCATTCGGCCTAACCTGGTACCAGGGGGATATTGAAACCAATAAGGACGGTAAGGGATACCGCAGGTTCATCGGCCGTTTCGGCATTGAGACCTTCATCGTTTCGTTGGCGAACGTTCCGTCTCCGGTCGTGTTCAATAAAGCGTTTCCGGATGCTTTTCTGGGTCCCGTGACCGGACGGGTCCATACTTACCACCTGGGCCTGTGGTTCAATTCCTCGATGGATGGAGCGAAGGCCGGCGCCCCAGGCACCACCCCCTTCAACGGGGAGGGCGACGCGGGTGTCCAAGTCCTCAATACCGGCGGATTCCCGGATCTCGCTGGACCGCTGATCAAGATCACGAAAAGCGGTAACTGAGGCCAAATATAGCGAGACTATCTCGCTGGCTAGCGACTGGCGGGCGGCAGGAATTAGAGAATTAGAGCCGCTATCGGGTCGAACCCGGCCGATCGTCTGACGGCGGAGAAGATCTTTGATGCCCCCGATGACCCTGCTTTAGCTACGCAGTGGAACGGTTGCGCCAGGAACACGTACACGTGGAGAGGAGCCTCGGTTCGAAGTCCTGGCTAGCCGCTGAAAGCGTTCTGACTATAGTCGTGCGCATGAGCAACGAGGCCGGTTTCCAAACGTACGAAGATCGCGCATGGCAATATTTCTTGCAGTTGCAGCCGAGCATTGCAGACGTGAACGCCGCCGCCGAACTGGCCTTCCGGGCCGTAGACGCATTCGAACGACAGCTTAAACGCCGAACAGATCGAAGCGGGGATAAGGGAACCCGGGGCGCCTCATAACTCAGTGGCTCCTGAGGTAGGATTCGAACCTACGACCAATCGGTTAACAGCCGACCGCTCTACCACTGAGCTACTCAGGATTGTCGTGGGCGAAGAAAGTAAACCCGAAACCGGTCGATTCAAGCGAAATAGAGCGTGAAATCTCACCAGGGCTTCGGCCCTTGAGGTTTTTCGCGCTATAGCATCCCGGGCGGCAATCCGAGGCCGGAAGTCAGGCGACCCATCTCGTTTTGCGCTAAGCTTTTGCCCTTCTCGATTGCTTGTTTTACGCCGCTCAGGACCAGATCTTCAAGCAGTTCGGTGTCTTCCGGATCGACGACTTCTTTGGAAATCTTGATCGAAACTATATCGCCGAGGCCGTTGGCGACTACGATCACCTTCTCGCCGCCGACACTGACTTCCACGGTTTTCTCCGCGAGAGTGGCGCTCATTTGTTCCTGCATCTTCGCAGCCTGCTTCATCATCTTCTGGATGTTCATCGTCTAGTGCTCAGACTGGATCTCCGCCTTAAATATTTCCAGAGCTTTTTGAATCATTGGATCTTTCTTAAAGCCTTCCATCGGATCGATCGGCTGCGATAGCGCCGATTTCATTTCGGCAGCAGACAGGTCGTCTCGCAATTCGAACTCGAGTCTCCATGAGCCGCCGAGTACCTGACCAACCACCTCCTCTAGAAATTTCTGGTTGTTTGGCCGCGTTAACGAGTCGACCGCGAGCGAATGGCTCTTCGGAAATCCGAGGTTCAGTGTTCCATTTCCCAAGGCAAGCGGGGTGGCCGGCTCGATCCACGAAATGATCAAGGGCCTCCGGCTGCGGACTTCCGCTAGAACTCGCTCCCACACCGATCCCAACGATGCGCTCGGTTCGAGTAGAGCTTCGTTTTTCTGAGCGGGCGGCTCTTCCCGTCTCTGAATCTCTCCGGCGTTCGATTGAGCAGGCGGAGAGGTTTCGGTGATTCCTTTCAGAGCGGGGTGGACTGAACGGGTTTCCTTCGGCGCGGGCTGCTCGCGAGCGGGTAGAGCCTTTGTCTCCTTGCCCGCCTGTGAACGCGAAACTCCACGCAGATTCTCCAGGGCATCCACCACATTTTCCAGACTGACCTCGCTGAGCGCCTGGATCGCTCGGATCAGAGCGATTTCCAAATGAAGCTTCTTGTTCGACGCCCACTTGATCGCGGCTTCTACCTGTGAAATTTCTTCTATCAAGCGGAGGAGTCGCTGCGTATCGACCACGTCCACCATTTCCTGGAGTGAAACGCGTGCCTGATCGCTGATTTCTTCCCGCAAACTTTGAGGGTCAATCTTGTAGATCAAAAGATTTCGAAAGAAAGCCAGCAGGTCCCCAAGAAGCTTCGCCAAATCTTTACCTGCTTCCGACTGCTGATGAACAATCGCGAGCGCCACAGCAGCTGACTGGTTGAGGATCGCTCGGGTCAGGTCCGCGACGATATGTTCGGAGGTAAGGCCAAAAACCTCGAGTACCTCCTTTTCGCCGACCGAGTTTCCACAAAACGCCACTAACTGATCCAGCATCGACTCCGCGTCTCGCAAGCCCCCTTCGGCAGCAATCGCGATTGCCGCGGCAGCATCCTCGGTGAGGTCTACCCCTTCCTTGGCGGCGATGTAGGCCAGATGTTTAGCGATCGTCAAGGCCGGAATTCGTCGTAGATCGAACCGTTGGCAGCGGCTAAGGATGGTTGGAAGAACCTTGTGCGGCTCGGTCGTGGCAAAAATGAAAATCACGTGAGCCGGCGGTTCTTCCAAGGTTTTCAGAAGCGCGTTGAACGCTTGCTGGGTCAACATGTGAACCTCGTCGATGATGTAGACTTTAAAATTTCCGCGCGTAGGCGCGAAGCGGACGTTGTCTCGAAGCTCGCGAATCTGGTCGACGCTGTTGTTGCTGGCACCGTCGATCTCCAGCACATCGAGGCTAATGCTTTGGGAAATCTCCCGGCAGGAATCGCAAATCCCGCATGGATTGACAGTCGGACCGTGAATGCAATTCAGAGCCTTCGCCAAGATGCGGGCGGTCGAAGTTTTACCAGTCCCGCGCGGGCCGACAAAAAGGTAGGCGTGAGCAATACGCTTCCGCAGAATCGCGTTTTTCAGAGTTTGAACAACGTGATCCTGGCCTAGAACGTCGTCGAATACCTGGGGCCGATATTTTCGCGCGAAGACTTGGTAACTCACGCTGATAATGTAGTGTCCTGTCGGTGACCCGCTAGGACAATAAAGTTTTGGGGTTTGAGTTTTTGGGGTTGGATTTTGAGCAATCGCCCGTTTGTATGCACCCAAAACTCAACACCCGGAAGGCAAAACGCGAAACTGAAAACTCATTATTACGGCGTGCGCTATTTTCGTCTGTTGCTCTGGCTGGCCTTTTTCGCGATCGCGACGTTTTGCTGGATCGTCATTATAGAGCATGGACCTGAAAATATCATCGAGGGCACGAAAATCGAGATAGAGAACCTGGGATGGCTGCCCGCCGGGGTTCTCAAGAAGGCGACTCCGGACGAAACCATGAATCCGGCGGACCAGGATGCTTCCCATCGCCGAAGCGCCCGTTGAGCGGGGGTGCATGGCTATAGTCCGTCCAACAAACGC
This sequence comes from uncultured Verrucomicrobiae bacterium, assembly GCA_963789065.1. GTDB lineage: Bacteria > Verrucomicrobiota > Verrucomicrobiia > Chthoniobacterales > JAFAMB01 > JAFAMB01. The sequence continues at coordinate 49,144 of CAWBKA010000006.1, forward strand.
AAAATAACTAATCCCTTAAATTCTCTCAACCCTCCGTGATCACCGTGGCCTCCGTGCGAGCATTTCCCCTTCTGTTCTGAATCGTGGTGCCACGCTTGTCGGGTGAAGTAGCCGGGGAATTCGGAAGAAGAGATTCTCGCACGGAGGTCACGGAGGACACGGAGGTACGGAGATTGTTTAAGTAGTTGAGCAATCCGATTGGCTATACCACGTCCGACACGCGGGAGCGTAACCCTACCGCGCGTATATTCGGTTCTTGCGCTGGGTGGGTATACCTCTCACCTCTCACCTCTCACCTCTCACCTCTCACCTCTCACCTCTCACCTACCTCTCACCTCTCACCTCTCACCTCTCACCTCTCACCTCTCACCTCTCACCTCTCACCTCTCACCTCGCCTTCGTCTTGCTGATCAAATCATCGACAGCGAAAACCGGCGCGGAACAAGCCTTGTCCGTGCAGAGGAAGGCCGCCGCTCGGCTCAGAGTCGGGTACTCGACGTCCGAGTTTGGTAAGCCGCCCTCGCGCTCGTCGAACCACTCGACCCGTTTGTAGGTCGTCGGCTCTTGGATGGCAGCGGCAAATAGCCTTTGCGCGGTGGCGTCATCCTTTCGGCCCACGACCGTGATATGTAACGGCGGAGAGGAGATTTCCCGGTCGGCAAGCAGCACGCCGGCAACCAGAAACCCGCGGTGATCCGTCGCTCCCGGCGTCGCGAGAAAGCGCATTGCGCGCTCAGCAATCTCTCGGTACTCCGAATTGCCGGTGTAACGCCACAACAGGTTAGCCAGCCGGACGATGCCGACGTTTTCATCCAACTGTGGCTTTGCTGCCAGCGCCCCGTTGTTAGCGCAGGTGATATACCCAGGGTTGCCGGCAAAATTCGCCGAGATAAATTTGGCAGCGTGCTCGGCTCTCATGAGCCACGCGCGCTCGGCGGTGCAAGCATACAGCGTCAGGAAAGCTCGTCCCATGGCCAGCGTATCCCCGAGATAAGGCCCGGCGGCATCTAGATCATCGTGTCGAAAGCCGCCATCGGAAAGACCTCGATGGTCACAGACCCAATTCGCGGCCCGAATCGCATCGTCGAGGCAATCCCTATCTCCGGAGACGGCATAAAGCGTCGCTAGCGCGTTTATCCCCCAGCCGTTTTCACGGGAATAGACATGAGTATCGACACGCGGTATCCCCTGCTTCCGTCGATCCGAATCGCTTAGTTGAAAGTACCCGCCTCCGTGTTCGCCCGGAATCAGATCCGCGTCTTGACTGGTGTAAAATGCGCCATCAGGTGAGGTGAGGAAATTTTTCAGATATCCGCGGATGCGGTTCGCCGCTTGCAGGTAAGCCTCGTCGTGCCAAAGGGCGTAGGCCTGCGCGTAAACGCGCAAATCCTCCGCCTGCATTTGCATGATTTTTTCAAAGTGCGGATGTTGCCAGTCTCCATCTGTTGAATACTGATAGACACCACCCCAGGCTGGATCGATCAGATTAAGCTGGGCCGCGAGCGTTTCCTGCGCCATTTGTTCGAAGGCTTTGTTTCCTTGCGCAGTCTCGGTCAGGCAATACTCGATGGTGTCCCAATCGAGAAACTTCTGCACGGTACCCCATCCATGATTGGTGTGGTCGTAGTCATCCAGCAAGATCTTCTGCAACTTGCTTCGCACATCGGATGCCAAAGCTTTTTCGTCGCTGGCGACCAATGGCGTTTCGACAACCACCGACGGCCCTGGGGTCGGATCATCAATGATCGCCTGGAGCATCGAAGCCATCGGAAGCGGAGGCAGATAACCGCGTCGTTTCACGATCTCGCCGCCATCGGCATTGAACACTATTGTCGCGGGCCAACCGTATTCCTCATAGCGGTTCGAGAGGTCGGGCCGCCCGTCTGCGTCAACTCGTACGGCAATATAACGTTTGTTAACCAAGTCAATGACGGTCGGGTCCCGATAAGTGACCTCCTCCATGACATGGCACCAATGGCACCAGACTGTTCCAAGATCGAGCAGTACGAAACGCCTTTCGTTTTTGGCCTGGGCAAAGACCGAGTCGGACCACGGTTGCCAACTGATACCAGAATCCTCAGCCAACGCTCTCGTGAAAGGCAGCAGGATAAAAGCAAGCAGAATCAATCGGCCACGACCCATCGCTTATTTCCGATCTCTTCGTTGAAAAAAGCCACCGGACGAACCATCGGAAGGCGAGAAAGCGATTTTTCCGATCAGACGCTTCAATAGCGCATCAATCGAGATTAGCCCGGGGCCAAACGCGAGTACGATCAAAGAGGTCAACAGATAGGGAAACGGAGCGGCTTTGACAAAGTTATCGGAGTCGCTGAAAATCGTGGTCAACGCTTCAAGCTCGGTCGTCCAATAGGCGACACACATTGAAATCGCGACCATCAGTGCGATCGGCCGGGACGCCAAGCCGACCATCAGTAAAAGTCCACCAAAGCACTCCAGACCACTCACAAAGTAGGCGTTGATGGTTGGCGCCGGGATATGGAGGTCCCTGAAAAAATCGATGATCTTGCCGATGTTGGAAAGCTTACCTTGCCCGGTCAGAAACAACTGCCAAAAGAAGTAGAGCCGCAGTGCTAAAAGCAGTGGCGATTGCAGGAAATTGCCAAAGGTGACCAGCAGTTCATAAGCTCGCCATACCGCGTTTCGAATGGCATTCATGATTTGCGGCAGAACCAGCCGAGCGCGGACCAGGTATCAAACCACTCTTTGATTTGAACCGACCAGTCGATGTTCGTTCTATCGCTCGCCACCACTGCCTCGACGCACGCATCCTCGACCGTGACGCCACGGCCAAGGGAGGTCAGGATCGCAAAGGCCTCCAGATCCAGCCGCTTGTAGTAGAGCATGTTGTCGTGCCGATGGACGGCGAGATAGATCTTTTCGGGCTTCGGAGGCTTGACCCGTTTTCGGCCGGTGACAGTCTTCGGCGCACCGTCCATGGCGTTGCTCGCTTCCCCGCGCAAGACATCCGACTCACGCTTTTTCACGGCAATCAGAAAATCGTCGACGGCGAAATTCAGTTCCAGCAGCGACAGGTAAGGTTGCAGACTCAGGCGCAACCGGGAAGCCGGAGTATCGAGAATGTCATCTGGCGTCAGCGGCGGCTTGGCTGGACCATCGAAGGCCACCACTTGCGCCCACTCAAACCGGACCATATCGAGCGCTATCTCCTCTCGCGGCGCGCTCCAACTCGGCTCCTCGCGGAGAAACTGTTCAAGTCGATTTCCGAGATCGCGGAGGGTGTACGAATCGGACGGGTAACGCAACAGATAGGCGGTCGCCAGCTTCATGAACTTCCGCTCCCCTACGACGGCGCGAAGCCCAGGGTAATCGTCGTAAAGACAATCCAAGGTCCGAAACCAATACTGGCGATTGTAAATCTCCAACCGCTCAAACGAGCTGAGGCGATCGTTCGGTTTGATAAACTCCGAAGCCACCGCCTCCATCGGCGCACCGTCCGTCCATCGTTTCTGCATGCCCCATTTTGCGGTCAGCGGACGAAAAAGAGCTCCGGTCATCACACGCTGCAATTCGCGCAGTTGAGCCCGTGAGTTGATCTCACGCGGTGGTCGCAGCGAGTTGTTGGTCGCGGAATTTATTAGCTTTGAGTGCTTCATTGTGGACCTCATCAAAGGACGGGATACGATCATCCCATTCCAGCAGCGTAGCGGTGTTGCCGACCAGCTTGACGGCATGCGCGTACATCTTCCACACAGGGTCGAGCACCGGATGGTCGTGGGTGTCGAGAAGGTATTTCTCATACTTCGAGTGTCCCGCAATGTGGATTTGTCCTACCCGATGGTGGGGCACGTTATTCAGATAGTCATACGGATCGAAGTTATGATTCTGCGAAGAGACGTAAATGTTGTTTACATCCAGAAGAATGCCGCAATCAGCTTGCTCAACTACTTCGCTCAAGAACTCCCACTCCGACATCTCTGAGGCATGGTATTCGGCGTAGCTGCTGACATTTTCGACACAAATCGGCACTTCAAGATAATCGCGCGCGGCGCGAATCTTCTCCGCGGTATGGCGCGCTACGGCGAAGGTGTATGGCATGGGCAACAGATCATGGGTGTAACGTCCATCGACGCTGCCCCAGCAAAGATGGTCCGATAGCCATGGCGTGTTGGTGTATTTGACCAGTCGTTTCAGGCGCTTCAGGTGTTCCCGATTAAATTTATCCGCAGAACCAAAATAGATTGCTACGCCGTGCTGGACTACCCGGTACTGCTCAAGAATCGGATCAAGGACCTCGAGAGGCCTGCCTCCGTCCACCATGAAATTCTCCGAGATAATCTCAAACCAATCGACGACAGGCTTTTTCGCAAGGATGTGCCGGTAGTGTGGCACACGCAGGCCTATGCCAATGCCATATTCGGTAAAACCATTGAAAGGATTTGCTGGCATAAAAGTTCGGAATCTTTTACTGAATTCCTGTTCCCCGGGGAGGGACGGCTTCTGATTTCGCCCGGATTGCTTCCATACGACACAGAAGCCATCCCTCCCCAAGGTTGTTTGCGGTCGCCCAGGAACCCGGGCGACGCGGGTTCTAACTCATACGGGGCTAGGGTGCTACTTTTTGGTGGCGCACCCGCCTTTGCCCTTGCAGGAGTTCTTGCCCTTGCACCCGTTATCACCAGTCTTGCAGCCCCCTTGGCCTTTACATTCGTTTTGCCCTTTGCACCCGTGTTTACCCTTTTCCGCGTCGGCCATGGTCTGCAGAGAGACGCCGGCTTTGGTGCTGGTGGTGCTGGCGGCATATGCTCGCACTGCGAATGAACCCGTCAGAAGACCGGCAACCGCTGCGCCGGCAATCAATGTTTTGGATGGTCTAATCATCGTTTAACTCTTTCTCTTTGTGTGGTTGGTGTTTGGTCGCCTTCGCAACAGCACGGCTGGGGAGAAGACGATCAAACATCCGTTCTTCTATTTGTGCGCGCGTTGGCATATTTACAGATGCACTTGCGCTCTTATTATTCCCCAAAATCATCATACATGACACTAGCCTGCGTCGATCACAAATCCTTAGAGATTTTTAATCGACCCAGGCTGTAGCAGCGGAACTCTCCGGCTACGCCGGAATATTCCGCTGCTTTTTGGAGAGGAGAATTTAAAAACAGTTTGCTTCGATGCATCAATTTTTAAAAAGGCTTTTAAACAGACGCGCAGCGGCTGTTTAAGAGCGGGCTAGCCCGAGCGCTCGTGGGATGTTCGCGGCAGACTCTCCCCAATCAGGCTCGGCCAAATCTCCTGCAACGCGCGCAGATTGACCGCACGCCGTTCGCCAGCGCTGACGGGCCTTTGGCGAGGATGGTCGAACCGGCCCGCGAGCCCCTGAAACCACGAGGCATACCGCGCCGGCGAAAAAGCGCCGCAAATGTCTCCTCCGACAATGCGCGATTTTTGCCGCAAAAAGCTGAGCGCCCAAACAAGATCAGTCAACGAAAACCGGCCGTTCTCCCAATTGGTGATTGCCTCGCTCTCCGCCAGGCTATCGAGATCCACGGTCACATAGACCGGATATGTCCCCAGCGATTCGACGTATCGGGCAAAAGCCGTACGCCAATCCAGGGCCGACATAGGATGAAGCCAGGATGGGAAATTCTCTCCTTCGGATCGCCAAGGGGCGATCCAGAGCCGGCCCGAACGGCATGCGGACCGATTTCCGAGTAATCGCCACGGAAGTCGGCACTCAAAGCTTCCACAACCCCAAACCGCTACCTGTTGAACCAGTGGGTTCTCCAGCGCTCGATTAATCCAGGCACCGCAGGACCAAAAGGGAGGACGGACATCCCAGTCCGGATGGTTGTCGAACGACAAAATGACAAACGGCTCTTTCACCTGGCGGATAAAAACCGCTGTCAGATGATGGAAATCCCCAGAACCAGAAAGGATAAAGGAGCGCAAAGAACCAGCGAATATTCCGTAGAAGCGCTCGATCGCCCTTTTGGAAGTGATGAATCGCAGCGACGGCCCGACTTCTCGGGCATCAACTCGGACAGGAGGTTCGAAAGGGGCGGATTCGGCAAAATCCCAGGCGTCGTCGAACGCCATCCAGACAGTCTCGGCGACACCTCGGTTCGAACCCTGATTTTCTACCATAGCTCATTTGCATTCGCGAATTTTCGAATGACAGGGTCGTATCTTGTCGGCTCCAGAAGCGGTAAAATTTTTCGAAAAACCGGATTCAGCCAGGCGTACGGCGAGCAGACATACAGATCCAATGGCTCCAGTTCCATCCGGAAATGGTACTTGGGATCGTAGTTCAACGGCGCGCTATGGTAGGTGTGAATACCGTTCTTAAGTGCCCAGGAGATAGTGTCTCGCCAAGTCACAAAATAGAGGTGATAGGTAAGGGCCACAGAATAATCCAGACCAATGTAGTTGTCTCGGAGCACACCCTGATGAACGATGGTTGAAGCGAACGCGATGATCCGCCCCTCCTGGCGCCAGACGAAAAATCTTGCGCGGTCATCCATCCGCTCACCGAGCTCACAAAGGTAAGATTTCGTCAGTTCTTCAAATTTGAATTCCGACCTGCTCAGCGTCTGCTTATAAAGTGGATAAACTTCGTCCAGATAGGGCGCGATATCCGTCACGACTTCACATTCGATCGGTGGCCCGCTTTCCGCTTTTCTAAATTTCTTACGCAGATTTTTCCGCATCGTGTAACTAACGCGGGTTTTCAGGTAGTCTTCGAAATCCGTAAAATTCAGATCCAGTTTAGTTGCCGGCATGCTCGGTACCCGCGTAAAGCCGAAGGCACTCAAACGGTCCAGATACTGGCGGTAGAATTTGGGATAATCCTTGAAGACAATAAGAGCCGCCTTCAGTCGCCTGGCTACCGGAGCCAGGCACTCCTTTAGCGCATTAACCGTCCAATCAGGACTTCTGCTCACCTTCTCAAGAACAATGTCGCCCTCTCCGGCGGAGCAACCAACCATCAGCATTCGTAATTTCAAAAACCCGGGAAAATGTCGACGTGCTCGAGCCATAAAATTCCGGATAAAAACTGGGGTTCCGGTCACGAGATCCTGACCAACAATCAGGAAGGGCTGTATTGCCCGCGTCATGCCGTCGACATCCCTGAGCAAAAGGTAGTAGTGGGCAAATTGGTCCTTGAGCGATTCGTAAACAACCTCGTAATACCTGTAATCTATCGGGTAACCTTCGAAACCGGCGACCCAGGTTTCGTAATCTCGGGCGGAATGGCGTCAGCGACCGCCGCTGATCCGAAAGAGGTTTTGAGCGTGAAGTGAATGGTGGGCTGGGCCGTTAACAAGGGATTTTCCGGAGACTCTGCCTGTGAATCCCGAGCGGGCGAACCTGAAGGATGCATGGCTAAAATGAGCGTGCGGATCGAATAGGGAGAATTTTCAACCGCGAATGGACACGAATCGACGCTACGACGTTACCCGCGACTCGGTCTCGGGGGTCAGCGGCCTGCTTTTGTCCGGCAGCGTCGGATCCAGAAACGCCAAGGCGTGCGGCGGCTTGATTACCCGGGTCCCTTCCCGTCGCTGCTGGTCCGCGATCTGTAAATGGAGTTGCTCCATTTTCGTCCAGTGCAACTTCGGACGGAAATGATTCTCCGCGTGGTATCCATTATTGAACCAGAACAAATTGTAGATTTTCTCGTACGAACTGACACCCCAGGCTATGGGCTTGTCCGGATTTCCGCCGAAATGGAGAAAGTAGCCATTCAGGTATGAGAGGCAGTGACCGAGATAGTAGAACGGCAAAAAGACCACAATGAACTTCCAGTTCAGTACACCCAGAAGAATAAAGAAACTGATAAACGCCACGATCTCGAAGACTCCCCAATACGCCTCCGCCCGATTCTTCCGCTTAATTTCCGCGAAAATCGCCTTGGGATCATCGCGCATGTAGCTGAGAAAGATGTAGCTCCAGACGTTCTCGGCCTCGCCATCGTGACCGTGTCTATAAATCGACAACCAGTCTACAGTGTCCCCATCCTCATCAGGTTTGTCACTGTTCCCCATGTGATGCCGGTGATGAACATATTTGTAGAAGGTTTGAGAGAATCCCAGAGAGAGCGATTCGATAAGACTGAATAGCCGATTCAATGGGCGCCACGTGAAATATGGGTTGTGCAAGAAATTGTGCGAGATTCCATTGATGTTCCAAGAGATGCTGACCGAGTAAATAATTCCCATGCAAATCGACACCCACCACGGAACAACCGGGAACAGGGCGAAAAAGGTCAGGATGTACGCAAAATGCAAAAAGCCGCAAAAAGCCGGCACGGCGTCCCACTTCGAATAAGCCAAAGCCTTCATACGAAGTTGAACTGATAAGGTACTTCAGCCGTTTTCGCCACGAGATTTCGCAAGACCAGATTTAGTGACCGGAGAGTTTAACCGCAGATTTCGCGCGACGGGAAAGTTTAACCGCAGATTTCGCCGATTACACAGATTATTTTGGGTGGAGGCAGGATGAAAGTTTTTGCCTGATCTTGGAGGATTGTCGCCACTCAAAACTCAAGACTCAAAACCAAGGCGAGGCTATCCGAGTCGGTCAGCGGCGTGCCGCCACTCAAAACCCAAAACCCAAGACTCAAAACTCATTCCCTAATGTCTCGATCCTTCGTCTCGCGCAGGAACAGCATACCGATAACAAAGGTCATGAGAGCGACGATGATCGGATACCGAGACGGCATAGATGTTCCCGGTCGCCACGCTCACGCTCGCAGCGATGAATGGCAACAGCCCTCCGAAGATGCCGTTGCCAACATGGTATGGAAAAGACATCGAGGTGTAGCGAATCTGGGTCGGGAACATCTCTACCAGCAAGGCAGCGATCGGGCCATAAACCATCGTGACGTAAAGGACGAGGATGGCGAGGATAAGGATCGCTCCCGGATAATTGATTTTGGTCGGGTCAGCCGTCTTTGGATAACCGGCTGCGGCCAGAGCATCGGACAATGCCTTGGCGTCAGAGCCCGGCAATTGCTTCGAACCGACCGAAATGGTGAGGCCGGCGCCTGCTTCACTGGGCTTGACCGCGAATGAATAGCCTCGCGTGTTCAGGTCCAGTTTGACCTTCTCCAGGTCCGGACCATTGTCAGCCGATATGACGATGGGAGCGCTCTTCATCGCTGCGGCAAGAGCCGGGTTGACAAAATTGGTCAACTGATTGAAAAGCGGAAAATAAGTCAGGACCGCCGCAGGCATCCGGCCATAATGATGCCCTTGCGTCCGATTCGGTCGGAAAGCCATCCGAAAAAGATGAAGAACGGAGTACCGATCATCAATGAAATCGCGATCAGCATGTAGGCGGTCTTAAAGTCTTTGAGACTCAGGGCGTTCTGAAGAAAGAACAAGGCGTGGAACTGTCCGGTATACCAGACAACCCCCTGGCCGGCGGTGGCGCCAAACAGAGCCAGCCACACATATTTGGCGTTCGGCATCTTGAGAAAACTGTCCCGGAGAGGAGTCCTCGACCCTTTTCCCCGCGATTTCATTTCGACGAAGAGGGGCGACTCTTGAAGTTTCAGCCGGATGTAAACGGAAATCAGGAGCAAAATGACTGAGAGGAGGAATGGGATTCGCCAACCCCAGGCCTTGAAGGCATCGACGGACATCGAGAGGCGCAAACTCAAAATTACGGCGAGGGCGAGAAACAAACCTAAAGTCGCCGTCGTCTGAATCCAGCTCGTATAAAAGCCCCGTTTGCCTTGCGGGGCATGCTCGCCAACGTAGGTCGCAGCACCCCCGTATTCACCACCAAGCGCCAGACCTTGCGCGACGCGTAAAAGAAAAAGAATAATCGGCGCGGCCCAGCCAATCGTCGCAAAGGTTGGTAAAACTCCGACCAGCGCGGTCGAGAGACCCATCACGGTGATGGTGATCAAAAAGGTGTATTTTCTCCCGACCAGGTCCCCGATCCGTCCAAATACTGAGCGCTCCAAACGGTCGGACGACGAAACTGACACCGAAGGTGAGAAGGCTGGTCAGCAATGCAGTGACCGGATTGCCCGGTGGAAAGAATAGACCGGCGAAGAAGGTGGCCAAAGTGCCGTAGATATAGAAGTCATACCATTCGAAAACGGTGCCCAAGGAGGAGGCGAAAATAACCTGACCATGTTGAGCACGAAGCTCACCACCGGTCAGTGCCGTAGCGGCGGATACTGGTGTAGGCATACAGTTCTGGGAAGGAGGAGATGCTGTTATAGACGCGTGGGCACCAATCGGCGCGATCTGCGTCCACTGCTGGGCGCTGTTCAGATGTCACCAGGCAAAGCACAGAACCTCGCATATGAGAATCGGACCCTCAGGTCAAGATAAACCAGGAAAAAAAAAAAAAAAAAAAAAGCGAGCTAGAGCGCGAAAATATCAAACAAAGCGACAGAGAAAAATGAAAACCTAGCGCGAAAATATCAAAGTTTCAGCCAGAGGCATAGAAAAGGGGGGGTTTTTTTTTTTTTTTTTGGGGGGGGGGGGGGGGGGGGGAAAAAAAAAAAAAGTGCTGTATCTGTTTAGCCTTGGTCATACGTACCCTAGTTGGCTAGTGGCCTATGCGACAGGATCTTTGACAAAAATTGCTGAGCGCGATCCGTCCCAGGCGATTTGAAAAAGTCTGCTTTCGGGCGGTCTTCGACAATCTGGCCCTGATCCATGAAGATGACGCGATTGGCCACCTCCCTCGCGAAACCCATTTCGTGGGTGACCACCATCATTGTCATCCCCTCCTGGGCCAGCTTCACCATGACATCGAGCACTTCTTTGATCATCTCCGGATCGAGCGCCGAGGTCGGCTCGTCAAAGAGCATCGCGATTGGGTCCATGGCCAGGGCACGCGCGATTGCCACCCGCTGTTGTTGACCGCCCGACAAATGGGCCGGAAATTTCCTGGCCTGCGCCGCCAGATCCACCAATTCGAGAAGTTTAAGCGCTTTCTCGGTCGCCTCCCGACTACCTCGCCGCAACACTTTGCACTGAGCAATCGTGAGATTCTGGGTCACCGTCAGATGAGGAAAGAGTTCGAAATGTTGGAAGACCATTCCCACTCGAGAGCGAAGCTTGGAGAGATTGGTCTTACGAGCGCTCACCGAAATGCCGTCAACTAAGATCTCGCCTTCTTGGAACGACTCCAGGCCATTTACGCATTTGATCAGGGTAGATTTACCCGAGCCAGAAGGTCCACAGACCACGACCACCTCACCTTTGCTGACCTCTGTGCTGCACTGCTTGAGAACTTGGAATTCTCCGTACCATTTGGAAATATTTTTGATCGAGATCATGACGCAAATTTCTTCTGGAGCACGCGAACAAGCATCGAGGCGCCAAAACAAATAACAAAATAGACAGCGCCGGCGAAGAGCAGCATTTCGACCAGAGTGCCGTCTCGATTCCCGGTATTGTAGGCGACGCCAAAAAACTCCGCCAGGCCGATAACGTAAACCAGCGACGTGTCCTGGAACAGAATGATCGCCTGGGTGAGCAGCAGCGGAATCATGCGCCGGAAAGCCTGTGGAAGGATGATCAGAAGCATCGTTTGTCTCCCCGTCATCCCGAGCGCCAAACCTGCCGAATCTTGCCCTCTGGAAACACTTTGAATCCCGGCCCGAATGATCTCGGCGTAGTAAGAGGCTTCGAAAAGCGCGAAGGCCACAAATGCCGAAAGGAGTCGAATATCAAATCCAGGATGCCCAATCACGCTGGTGATTATTTGAGGCACCAACAGGTAAAACCAGAGCAAAACCATTACCAGCGGAATGGATCGGAATCCATTGACGTAAAGCGCAGCCAGGTTTGAAAGAATCGAGCTTCTCGACAGGCGCGCCACCGCGATCAACGTGCCAAGGACAATGCCGACTGCAATCGCCACGCCGGTGATCTGCAGCGTCCGCACCATCCCCTGCCACAGGTACGGGAGCGCGCCGGGAATCGAACTCCAATCAAATTCGTACATTTACTTTTTTACTTTTTGCCTCCGACATAGCCTGGCAAACGAGTCGCCCGCTCGAGGAATCGCGCAATCAGCATCACCGTCACATTGATAATGCCGTAGAGCAGGGTCACGGCAATGAACGACTCGTACCAGTGCGCCGTGAACTCACCCAACTGTTGGCTTTGACGCGAGAGCTCCGCCAACCCGATCGTCGACGCCACCGCCGAGTTCTTGATCGTGTTTAAAAATTCCGAAGTCAGGGTCGGTATGATGATCCGGTAGGCAACCGGCAAGAGGATCAATTGATACACTTGGGTCAGACTTAAGCCCATGGCCAAACCCGCTGCTCGCTGTCCGACCCCAAGCGAATTGATGCCCGATCGCACCTGTTCCGCCACACGCGCTGCCGTGAAGAATCCCAGACACAAAGCTCCAGAGAGGAACTGCTGTAATAACGGGTTTAATCCTTGTTTGAACCATGTGCCGAAGACCGGAATAATGTCGGGAAGAACGAAATACCAGATGAAAAGCTGAACCAGCAGCGGGACGTTCCGAAATATCTCGACGTAGGCTGCGCCGAGGCCGGGAAGTAGTTTGCCCGGCAAGGTTCGCGAAACGCCAACCATCGAACCAACCACAAAGGCCACGATCCAGGCCGCGATCGACAAGAGGATGGTCCATTGCAGCCCAACGAAGAGGAAACGAAGATAGTTACCGCTTCCGTCAAATGCCGGCTGAAAAAAGATGCTCCAATCCACTAAAGGGTTTTGGGTTTTGGGTTTTGGGTTTTGAGTGACAGAGACGCCGAACCGGTTCCACGCAAAACTCAAAACCCAAAACTCAAAACTCAAACCCGCTTTACTGGTAGGCTTTGTCGTTCGGATTCTTGAACAGCTCTTTCATGTCGTCGCTCAAAGGAAGATCGAGATTCAATCCCTTCGGTGGAATCGGTGATTGAAACCATTTCTGGTAAAGCTTTGCGGCATCGCCTGATGTTTCCGCTTTAGCGATCGTTTCGTCGACCAGCTTCTTGAAGTCGACGTCCCCTTTCCGAATCATCATCCCGTAAGCCTCTTTCGATTGCGGGGTTCCCACGATGACCCAGTCGTCCCCCTCCGCGCTTTCGCGCGTTCTCCGGCCAGGAGCGCGTCGTCCAACATAAAAGCGGTCACTCGTCCACTCTGTAAGGTTAGGAATGATTCGCCGTGATCTTTAGCGCTGATGATATTCATTCCCATTTTATTTTTTTCGTTCATTTCGCGGATGAGACGTTCGGAGGTCGTTCCAGCGGTGACGACCACGCTTTTGCCCTTCAGGTCCGCGAAATCTTTGATCCCGGAATCCTTCTTCACGAGCAGCCGCGTACCAATGATAAACATCGAATCCGAGAAAGACACTTGTTGTTGCCGCTCAAGATTATTGGTCGTCGATCCAGATTCGATGTCGATCGTCCCGTTCTGAATCAAAGGAATTCGATTTTGCGAAGTGATCGGGATCAACTTGATCTGCAGATTCGGCATGTTGAGCTTCTTCTTGATCGCGTCAACCACCAGCATGACCAGGTCCTGAGAGTAGCCCACCACCTGATTCTTATCGTCATAGTAGGAAAACGGTATCGAAGATTCCCGGTGGCCGACAGAAATGAATCCGGCGTCCTTGATCTTCTTAAGCGTGCCGGTCAACTGATCCTGTCCCCAGGCCCCGGGAGCTAAGCCGGCCAGACAAAGGGAGACAGCGGCAAAAAGATGGTTCCTGATCGCTAAAGCATTCATTTAGGTGTGGGCTGCGCCGTGGATTCGGGCTCCTCTGGCTTGTTTTTCACGTTTAACAGATCGATCTCAACCGAGATTTTGTTGTACCGCAGTTGCTCAAGATCGGCTTGGGTCGCCATGCCTTCTTTGACCTGCTTCTCGAGATTCGCTTCGGCCTCCAGATAGACGTCCAGGTGTCGTTGAAGGACCTGAGCTTTTTCTTCCGGTTTATCGTAGAGGTCTACTTCGGAAGCAAACAACCTTTCGCCCACTTCGATCAGTTCGGGTACTCGCGTCAAACCACGCTTGTACAGGTCGAACCGCGCCTTAGCTTCGCTCAGCGCCGCGTTGAATCGCTCTTTCTTTAACCGAAGAAGCGGAGCATCATCGCTTTTTAACTCCACCAGCGGCATATTGATCACCGCCACGACCTTCGGACTTAACTTTGCGACCTGCTGGGCACACAACGTAAGCGGCAACGCGCTCGCCCACACCATTATCGCCACTGCGCAGCTCCATCCTTGCCTTGATCCGATTTTACGCATCGTGCGGGGGAGTATACTTTCGCGGGCTGGACTTTGTCCCGCAAAAAGCGCACAAGTATCCTGTCACTGAAGCGGCGTGTATTTTGTTGCGACCAAAATGGGCCGGCGGTCGCCGGACTCGATCAACCCGAATGATTCAGAACTGGACGCATTACCGCTACACAGATTCAGGCCGCGAGGCCGGGTCGGAACGCCATGAATAAAATATGAAACTGTTTCGGACTACTACGTTGCTGATCTTAGGTCTCCTTTCTGGCGCTATCAATTCAATGGGTCAGGGTATCCAGGTTGAGTCAGCCTACTACGGCTCCCGTGGCGGAGGAGGCGCTGACGTTACCGGACGGGTTCAACGGTTCGCCGACTATGGTGAACCCTTCCGGGTAAGCAACGAGACGCTGAGAATTGATCCCTCTCCTAATCGTCGGAAGACCCTCGTTGTCGTCTACAACATCAACGGACGGCGCATCTCGGAGGCTGTGCCGGAGGGTGAGGTGTTTTACTTCCGAAATGGCGGGTCTGCCAGTTTTGATCCAGATGCCGACAGGCCCGGCATTCGAATCAGCCGCGCGATTTATGGCGCCAGAGGGCACTACGCGGATGTCACAGGAATAGTTCGCGATCGCCTCAGGGGCCGACAGCCCTTCAGGGTGGCAAACGAGACGTTTGGAGTCGACCCTTACCCAGGCAAGGGAAAGCGGCTGAAGATTTATTACATCCAGGGCGGCGAACAGCGCGAAATAGAGTACAAGGAGGGAGATTCGGTGAAAATCTGGTAGCTGCTTCTACTCCCTCTTCGCGAAGGCCTCTTGCTGCTTTCGACGCTCGATGACGAAGGTGTTGTTGCTGCCGTACAAGGTCCACGGGCCGGGCGGAACTTCTTTAAAATCCACAAAGCGCCAATCCGTAGCATCATTATCCCCTAGCTGCAAAAAATCCCGGATGGCTGGTGAGATGTCGAGGCCCGCGCCACGATTCAAGTTTGGACGCGGCCGATCGTTGCCAAAAACATACGTCCAGTGATCGCTGCGAAACGGGCCAACATCTTCCCACTGCCCGTAGCAAACCAAGTTGCCCTTCCGGACGGCAACCCAACGCCCTTTTAGAACCGACTGCCCCGATTTGACAAACGTATCCCGAAACCAAGGGATCACGCCAGCTGCCTCGGCTTTCGTTCGGCCTCCGCTCACGTCATTATAGGGCAAGGCCAGATAAAACGGATTCTGGCCGGGCACAAACTTTGCCGGGATGAACCCGTTTCGTCCGGCTGAATCGGGCCTGTCGGATCCGCCATAGTTTCTCGCCCAGTTGGTATCCCAGGCACTCGAACGATTTGGGACCGGGTTGTTGGCCGTTGGTGACTCGCCGATCCAGAAAACAGTCGTGACGATCTGGAAGTGCCAAGGATATTTTTCGCCGGGCTGGGACCCGGGATTGTTCGGCAGGTTATTGGGTTCGTTTTTGAAAAGGATGCTCTCGTGAAGACCCAGTGCGTTCTCCCTGTAGCGGGCAGCGCCCTCGCTCGCCCTCTGCGCGAAAAGAGCGGGTGCTCCCGTTGAGGCCAAGACGCAGATAAATGTCAAGAGCAACCCTTCCGTTTTCATAAAAAAGAAGTCGGAGTGTAGAGGCAGCTGCGAGATGTGTCAACGAGGTATCTTGCTGCAAATTCGGTAAGAGATTACGCGTCAACGTCATAAACCGGTCTTGTTTTATGGATTTTATCCGAATTATCAGCGAATTTAGGTCAAAGCGGATAAGAATTGGAACCGCAGATTTCGCAGATTCCGCGGATTTTGAGGAGAGACGTTGAAAGTAGGCAGTAGCCAGTAGCCAGTAGACGAGCTAGACGAGTAGCCACGAAGTAACGACTACCGACCTTTCTTGGCCCAGTCGACGTGCCACGCCGGACGCGCGGGAGCGTGTCCCTGCCACGCCTTTCGAAAACGGAAGGTGTGAGACGTGCTACGCCGGACGCGCGGGAGCGCGTCCCTTGTTAAACCTAATCCTTTAAGTCATCTGTGGAATCTGTGTAATCTGCGGTTAAAATCTCCCCCTTCCACGGTTTTACCTCCCTAATCCGCTAATCTCCGTCCAACTCCAGATAGGTCCGGGAAATCACTTTGCCAGTCTGCGGATCCAGCCGCTCGATTCGGATCTGCTTGAAGATCGTTTTTCCCTCAATCTGCTGACCGGAAATAACCTCAAAGCGCTTGACCACTTTGCCTTGCCAGTTAAATCCCTCGGCTTTGATCAGGGCCCCTCGATCCTTGGCAATCCAAAGACGCACCGCGCTGTAATTGCTGTTTCGGGTGGTGGGTTGGGCAAGGATCATCGAACAAGTGATGGACCGGACCCGCTGTTCTCCCTCGTATTTAGCGTTCTTCCAATAGATAAACCGTAACGAAAGATCTTCGTAAGTAACGTCTGTACCACGTACCGAATCGCTCAATCTTGCGCCGGACAATACCTGTTGACCGCTGGTTGTCTGATCGGTTAGCACCGAGCCCGCATCCGTCAGTTGCAGCTTGATGGTTTCCGCCGGATTCGTGAACTTGTAGTCGAACTCGGAGCCTTGGAGTTGAAGCTGGAATGGAATCGGGTCACCATTTTCAGGGCGCAGACGGCCGGAGAGAGGCTGGCTGATGTGGGCCTGGGCCGAGCGTAGCTGGTCAAGAATGGCGTTGGCGTCTTCTTCTGCCCGACTCAATTGCGGCATCAGGCAACAAAGGAGAAGCGCACGACAAATGAATTTCTTTGCTTGTCTCATCTAGGAGGTGTCCTTAGCTTACGCAGGCCCGGCGCTCTGGCATGGACAAAACTCTCCTCCTCTTCATAAATCGGGAATGGACGAATCCCTTTTTGGACTGGCTGATGGCGACCTTCACGAACTTCGACGTCTGGAAGCCCATATTATTAGGCGCCATCGTGCTTCTGCTGTGGCGCGGTGATTTTCGAGCTCGAAGTTTTGTCATCGTAACCCTGCTGGCCATAGGCTTCACGGACGGGATTTTTACTCAGTCGATGAAGAAGCTGATCAATCGGCCGCGGCCGAGTCAGTCACTGGCCGGGGTGCGCGAAGTGAGCCTGGAAAAAGTAAGACCCGCAATTCTCGGCATTTCCCGGCCCGTTCAGGTGTCGCTCTCTGATCCTCCGGAGGGTATCGTGATAGGTCGATCCTTCCCATCCGGGCACGCTATGAACAACACCGTCATCGCCACTTTGGCCGTTCTGTTTTTTGGTCGGCTCGGCGCGCTTTACATCATTCCCGCAGGTATCATTTCCTATTCCAGAATCTACTGTGGCTCCCACTGGCCCAGCGATGTGATTGTCTCAATTGTGCTGGCCGTCGGCTTCAGCTTGCTTTTAGCCTGTATTACGAACTTCCTCTACCAGCTCCTCGCCAAACGGTTTTTCCCCGACTTTATCAGAGTCATCCTTCGTTGTTCGGCGCACGATCCTAATGAGAGTTAGACTTCTTTTCCTGATCGGATTTCTGATTATCTTAACCGGTATCCGCTGGTGGCTCGCAGCGAGTGCCGAGCTTTCGCCGGACGAGAGCTATCATTACCTTTGGGCGCAGCATCCCGATATTTCCTACTACAGCAAGGGACCCGGGGTAGCTTTGGCAATTCTGGCCGGCACTTCGCTCTTCGGCCCCACCGAATTCGGAGTGCGGTTTCTCAGTCCGCTTCTCGCCCTCGGTACCTCCGCTTTTATCTACCTTCTGGCGTTCAGACTATTCCGGGAGAAAGTCGCCTTTTGGTCGGTCATAGTAGTGAACCTGCTACCTGTTTTTAATGTCGAATCGATCCTCATAACAATCGATTCCTTATCCATTTTCTTCTGGGCAGCCGCCCTGTACACCTTCTGGCTTTCGATCGAGCAAAGTCCGAAGTTCTCAATACTTTGGCCGGTTACGGGAATTCTTGTCGGCATGGGATTTCTTTGCAAATATGAAAATGCTTTTCAGCTTCTTTCGATCCTCCTCTTTCTTTGTGTCGTACCGAAATATCGAGGTGAGTTGGCGCGACCCAATCTCTACATTCTTTTGCTGGGCTTTTTGTTATTCATGTTGGCGCCCATCCTTTGGAACCTGCGGCACGAATGGATCGGGCTGGCGCGCCTGTTTGAAGGTGGAGACCTGAATACGCGTTTGGCGATCCGACCTTCCCACCTGGCCGAATCCTTTGGAAGGCAACTCGCGATCTATTCGCCTTTCCTGTTGCTTGGTTTTCTCGTTGCGCTGTTTGGCTCAATCAGAAAATCGTTTAAAAGCAGTAAGATTTGTTATCTGCTGGCCTTTGCCTGGCCGCTGCTTCTTATTTACACAATCCTGGCCTTGAATCAGGCCGGGGAGCCGGGCTGGACCGGTCCTGCCTTTGTCAGCCTTGGGATACTCGGGACCCACTTCTGGTTGTACCTGGCGAAAGAGAACCGGTTTGTTGGAGTGCTTTCTGTCAGCGCGCTAACGCTGAGCGGTCTAATGGCTTCGTTGACTTTGAACACCGACCTGGTCCGAATGATCGGCATTCCATTTCCCTACAGTCTCGATCCGAGCTCGAAATTGCGCGGTTGGAAAACCCTCGCCGAAACGGTCGACAAATTGCGGGCGAATTTCGAAAACAAAATTGGCGCCAAAGTCTTCCTGATTGGTGACAAATACCAGACGTCGTCGCTGTTGTCTTTCTACCTGAAAGATAAACCCGTCGAAGGGCCGGCCCACCCACCAGTTTATATCCCAGAATCGCAAGATATCGAAAACGAGTTCTCTTTTTGGCCGCGGTACGACGAGTTTATCGAAGCAGACCCGTCGTCCAAGCGTGATACCACGTTTTCCGAGGAATCTGGGATCAACCCCTTTATGGATCGGTCAGCACTCTATATCACCGATAGCTCCGAAGCGGGCCCGCCACAAAATCTCCAGAGCGCGTTTACCCGATGGGAACTTCTTGCCGTCTACGAATTGGATCGAAAGCAACTTCCGCTTCGCCAGATTCGTGTCTTCGCATGCTACCAATACCAGACCCTACCGCTGTGATTGATGCGCCTCAGGTTTCGGTCATCATACCTGTCTACAATGAGGAGGGGAACGTATCAGAGCTGCAGCGGGAATTGGAGTTGGTTCTCAAGGATATTTCGCATGAGATTCTTTTCGTCGACGATGGTTCCCGGATCGAACCGTGGAGCAGATCAATCGTACCCCCCGCGTGCGCGTCCTGGAGTTCGAGAAGAACGCCGGCCAAAGCGCAGCCATCTATGCCGGCCTGAGTGCCGGACGAGGCAACATTCTCGTCCTTATCGACGGGGATCTGCAAAACGACGCGAACGACATCCCTCGCCTATTGGCGGAAATAGATAAGGGCGCAGATCTGGTCTGTGGTTACCGGGTGAAGCGCAAAGACAGGTGGTTCAAACGACTCCAAAGCCGGATCGCGAACGGCGTTCGAAGCCGATTCACCAAAGATGGCATCCGCGACACTGGTTGTACCCTGAAGGCAATGAGGCGAGATTGTTTGGAGGCCTTGATTCCATTCCGTGGAATGCACCGCTTCATCCCCGCTCTCATCAAAGGTTTCGGCTACAAGATCACCGAAATTCCCGTCAACCATCGCGCGCGTCACCGCGGCGTCAGCAAATACAATTTCGGGAATCGCGCGTTCCACGCCACCATTGACATGTTCGGGGTGCGCTGGTTGCTGAGACGGCAGATTAAAATTCGGATAAAGCAGAGGGGGAACGTGAGAGCTGAGAGGTGAATGGCGCGGGATGCGCAGGAGCGCATCCCTTGTCCGCCGACACCGTTACTTCTCCAGTGCCGCCTGGGCTGCCGCCATACAAGACGACTCTGAACCAAGTAGAGGACACAGAGCCA
>CAWBKA010000007.1:0-18993 GCA_963789065.1 uncultured Verrucomicrobiae bacterium
TCGATTTCCTTCCAGGCGCTGCTGCGTGAACTCGCTGCCTTCAATACGGGGCTTTGCGCGATACCACGCATTGCCGGTCGCTGATCTGGCAGATCACGAGCGCACTTCTGCTTTGCGCCTGGAGCTGGAACAATTGTCGAGTGATGCCGGCGCGAAGCTGCTCCGAGCACTGGGCGTAAAGGGACGCGAATCGGAGTTGCGGAGTGCGAGCGAAGAGTTCAGCGGCCATTGTCTAGCGCTAACGTTGCTGGGCAGCTACCTAACCGATGCCTATAAGGGCGACATTCGTTGCCGTCGGGAGGTATCAGCGCGTCTGGCGGACGACGTGCGACAGGGAGTCCATGCCCGAAAGGTCATGGAATCTTACCAAACGTGGTTTGGGCCCGGGCCCGAATTGTCGCTATTGCGCATCTTAGGTCTCTTTGACCGCCCGGTGGACGAAAGGGCGCTGACCGCGCTGCTAAAACCACCTGCTATCGCCGGTCTGACGGAACCCCTGGCGAATTTGAGCCCAACCGAGTGGCGAACGCTTCTCGCCAGGCTCAGAAGAGCCAGACTCCTCGCAGCCGAAGACCCCCACAATCGTGGACATTTGGACACCCATCCCCTCGTTCGGGAATACCTGGGCGAGCAGCTTCGAAGTCAACAAACGGATGCTTGGCAGGAATGCAACCGGCGGCTCTACTATTACTATCAAGAAATTGCTCCCCAACTGCCCGACAATTTTCGGGAAATGGAGCCGCTTTTCTTAGCCGTCATCTGCGGTTGTCAAGCCGGTTTATTTCGCGAAGCGCTGCATGAAGTTTATATTCCGCGGATCCAGCGAGGGAAGGCTTCATTCGCCACGAACATCCTGGGAGCCAGAGGAACTGCGCTCTCCGTCTTAGCGCATTTCTTCAAACAGGGACGCTGGGGTGCGCCCAGGGAAACGGGCGTCGAGGGTCAAAGTCTAACTTCGGAAGATCAGCTCTATATTCTCGCGCAGGCCGCGCTCTATCTAACGGTCACCCGAGGCTTCGCGGCACCGGAAGCTCGGGTTTGTCACGAACGTGTGGAGTCCTTTTGTCATTCGCTGAATCGCCCCCTGCTCCTGCATACCGCGCTGATGGGTCAATGGCGCTATACCCTCCTGACTGACAAGTTGACTGTCGCGATGCAGAATGCGCAGCGAATTGACGCGCTGGCGCAGGAGCAGAACGACGCTGCGCTAATGCTCGGGGCCTCTCGTGCTTTGGCCTGCACGCAGTACTTTCTGGGCGATTTCGACTCTGCACGACAATCCGCGATACGAGGTCTGCAGTTCTGGCGCTCAGGAGACCTGAAATCGCAGGTGCAAGAAGTGGATCCGCCCGTGGTCGCTTGTCTGACTGACAAGGCCCAAGCAGAGTGGCATTTTGGGGAGATCGACACTAGTAAAGAGACCATGGCGGAGGCTATTGCCGTGGCGAAGGACCTGGCTGAAATGCACGGGATAGCGGAGTCACTCTATTTCGCGGCCTGCCTCAGCCACTACGGTCGAAATTCTGCCGAAGTGGAACGTCTGAGCTGCGATTTAATTGAACTTTCAACCCGTCAAGATTTTGCACTTTACGTGACTCGCGGAACCATTCTCCGCGGCTGGGCGCGCAGCGTCGCGGGCGACACGGTGAAAGGCCTTTCGTGGATCGAGGAGGGGATAGAAGACTGGCGAGGAGCGGGTGCAATGCTATGTGTGCCGTTCTTTCTGGCACTCAAGGCCGAGGCGTTGTACCTGGCCAATCGAATGTCCGAAGCCCTTGGGACTATCAAAGAAGCAGAAGAATTGGTCGAAAAATCTGAAGAGCGCTGGTGGTCTGCGGAACTGTATCGGCTCCGCGCAGTATTACTCACCGCGACTGGCGCTGACCCGACGTTCATCGAGGCTTCTTTTCGCGAATCGATTGACACGGCAAAACGGCACCAGTCGGCTGCGTTGGAGAAACGCGCGGCCACGACCTACGCAGAGTACCGACGCCAAAAAGCAAGCGGGTTGGCAGAACGAGCATTCCGACTGGCTCTGTGACCCCTTTTGATGATGTTGCCTGTGCGAACCCCGACACAGGCTGGAAGCCTATGCGTACATTACGCCGTCGCGTCGCCACTCCTGGTGCAGGGCTATAGCTGCTGGGATGGCTCTGAGAGATCGCTCGACACTCCGGAGAGCTTGTAGCATAGGCTTCCAGCCTGTGTTCGGGGGTAAACCGGGCTGAATCCAACGGCCCGTTCCCCGACGAGAACCATCCCAAACCGCCCTTAACTTCGCGCCATTCAACCCTGGGCTATCCCGGGTTGAAACCCTCTGGGAGTCATACATTATAGCGACTATCCTGAAACTTGGGGGTAGGGAAGCATTTGTAATAGGTGATGCAAGACCATTTCTACTCCGGCTGTAATCAGGTTGTTGTTTCTAACCAGGAAAAATGCGGGCTTACAGTACCTCGGTAACGGGCCGTGCGACGGGTCGGCATCCAGCGTGTCCTGCACCTTCCACAGCACAGGATCGGACCATTGTTATTGAACCTTCAATCCTTTATTTTGGAACGCCGGTGGTCTTAACCGGCACGCGAAACGAAGACGGATCACCGAATCTCGCACCGATATCCTGCGTTTGGTGGCTTGGTTGGAGCTGCGTTCTAGGTCTCGATGTCAGTTCCAAGACTACTAGAAATCTGGAGCGCGAACGGCAGGGTGTGTTAAATCTACCCTCAGCACAACTGGTCGACGCCGTCGATCGACTGGCTTGCCTGACGGGCAACTGTCAGATACCGGACCACAAGATAAAGATGGGCTACCGCTACGAGCCGAATAAGTTTGAAGTGGCCGGGTTGACACCCGTAGCTTCCGACTTGGTCAATGCGCCACGGGCCAAAGAATGCCCCGTGCAACTCGAAGCTGTCGTTGAAAACATTCGACCGTTTGGAGAAAACGATACGGATAGGCCTTTTCCTGCCGTGGCGATCGAAATGCGGGTGGTGCGCGTACACGTTCATGAGAGCCTTGATTGTCCCTGGGAAGCCGAATCGCATCGATCCAGAAAAGTGGCGGCCTCTGATCACGAGCTTTCGTCAGTATTTTGGTCTCGGTTACGCCCTCCAGCCATCGAAGTTCAGCGAGTTCCCTGAAGAGACATTCACCCCAAACCGATACCAACCCGAAATTCTAGCCGCCTAACTTTATCGGTTAGTTCGTTAGTTAGTTAGGTTTAGGTGGACACTACGGGTTCGGGGCGAGAAGGAAGTTAATTCTGAGCCCTCAGAACAAGTGGATGGCGACCCTGGCATCCGGGCGGAGAACGACTATCGGCGCTGAGTTGCTCCAGTTTCCAGAGAGGTGGATCCATCTCGAGCCGGTATAGCATGGCAGCGTAGCCGTCACGAATCCGCCGGTCGATCTCCGTCCGCGAAAACAATGCATCTCCACAGGGGATCTCGTTTGGGTGAGAAAGGTAAGAAACACGAATGATATCAATGCGCGGCGTGTCGGCGCATTTTGGATCGGTAGGCTGTCTACTTTGTCTCGCTCGCTAGAAATGTATTCTCTCGCATAACTTAATGTCTTGCTCGATGCGGCTGGAATATTGGGTTTGCTTAATCCGCCAGCACACCTCATCAAAAGTTTTGGGTTCGCGGTCGAAAGCGCCCCAAAGATCAATCACGAATATCAAGATCTGTTTATTTTCCGTTCTCTTGACAGAACGTGGAAGGTCGGCAATAATGTGCTTGAAAGAAGAGTTTGAAGTTATTCCGCCATCCCAATACAAATGCTTAGTCGATTCACCGCTTTCCCGACTAACTCCTTGATATAGACGCCTGGAAACCATGGGGCGAGCGCACCACTGGCCATGATATGTTCAGCGGAAATGTCTCTGCGCTTGTCGTCAGGGTCGCTGTCAATGTTAGGGCCGTCGAAATTTTGAAAGGTGGTCGGCACGCCGCCAAATACTCTCGTGACACCTAGAGAAAGGCGGACATTCTCTGCATCTCGATCTTGTCTTTCATTGAGGAAGGGAAAGTCGACAAGAGTATCGAGTGTTTTTTTAAGCTTCTGTACGTTGTACAAGCTGGAGGCTTCCGGAGAGTTAGGGTCAGCGAAAGGTCCCGGAATAATATTGGGGTTGAAAAAACCTGACACGCCTCCCATCATCGATAGCGAGACTTTCCAGAGATTGGTCAGTTTCTCGGAGTAGTTCGGAAGCCGCTCCCACCAATCGAGATTACCCGCCACAATACTCCAAAATTCTAGCAATCGGTCCAGGCGGTTTTTCCTTATCTCCGGGTATATTTGGGTTTCCCGCGATAATGGACGCATTGATAGCACCGATCGATATCCCCGCCACCCAATCGGGTTCGAACCCTTTTTCATGAAGCGCTTGATATGCGCCCACCTGAAACGCTCCTAGTGCGCCTCCTCCTTGAAGGGCCAGGATCACGTACGGTTTATCGTTCGTTTTGTCTTTCGGTTGTTGTCCTTCAGGACTCGGTTTAGCCATCGTTTCATACCTCGCAGGTTGTAGTTCGGAAATAGCAGAAAATTAGCTCAGTCGTCAGTTATCTCATTCCGGCGAACCCGAATCGCTTTCATCCGGTTGTTGACTTGCGTGCAGGCCATTGGCGGCTGTACTGGCCTGCGCTCGCGACCGTTGTTTGTTGGAGGGCCTATCGAGAGACCTTGAACCGTGGTGGTCCGCGATGTCGTGGTTAATCGTGCGGAGAAGAAAGTCAGAATCGTCCACCAGGAGGAAGTGCTCTCCCTCCCGAATGTGGACTTGAAAGCTTGATGTCGTAAACCTCCCCCAGGATAGGATATCCTGACGAGTCACATAGAGGTCGTCCTTACCGTTGAAGCAGGTGATCGGGAAGTTCCAGGCCGCCTCCTTGCGATACCGGTAATTAAAAGCCATCTGCAAACTCGGCGCGGACGACCGGCAAAACCAGGGCGCGGAGTTCGGGACTTTTGAGCATCTGCTCGGTGCTATTGATGCGAAACAACCGTATTACGTCGGCGAAAACTTCTTCGGGCTGCTCGTGGATTGCCAGAAACGGGTCGTAGAGTCTGTTGGTGAGCAGTCGATCCTGGAGGAGACGCTCAAAGGGTCCTTCTCTGTCGATGAGATCGGGCGGCCTGGACCCGGAAACGAACATATGGATCGGGAGTTTTTTGGCTCCGCGCTGGAGTTGGCGAACTGTCTCGTACATGGTGAGCCCACCCAGACAGTGGCCGAACACGGCATACGGTTTGTCAAGCAGTGGCATCATTGCTTTTGCCGCTCGGGAGACAAAGGCCTGCACATCGCTGACAGGTTTTTGGTCGATCCGGGCGAGACGTCCGGGCGGTTCAACGGCAATGACTTCAATGGACGATCCAATCCGTTCATTCCACAGTCTGTAAACCGCCGATCCACCCCCCGCAAAAGGGAAACAAAACAATCTGACGGTTGCCGCCGGGTTCGGCTTAGTAACGACCAGCCAACTGGACAACGGGACGGTGCCGTGGTGGGTTCGTCCGTTCACCTGTGCGCCGTCGCGGAGGTTCGGCGTCTCGACCTCCTGCGGTGAGAGATCTCCCAGGCCGGGGAAGATTGAGTCGACGAGTTCCTCGACGCCAGGACCCTTCAGCAGTTTGGCCATTGGGACCGGAACGCCAAGCAGAGGCTCGAGTCTGTTCACTAAGCTAACCGACATCAATGAGTCGAGCCCAAATTCACTGAGCGGTCGGCCCGGATCGATGGAACCTCCAAGGCCCAACAAATCTGCCACCTCTTGGGCGACGATTTCGATGATGAGTTTGCGTCGCTCCCGACCTTGAGCGCCGTCAATCCGGGCACGGGTCGTCTGGGGATCGCGGGCCGTCCCCCGTCCCTTTCGACCACGCGTCGGTGCCTTTCGCGAGGTCCTCGTAAAGCGGAACGGGCGTTGGAAATTGGCGCAGGAATTCGCGCCAGTCAGTGATCGAGACGGCGGCATGGCTGACACCCTGGCGCAGGATATGTTCGAGCACTTCGATGCCACGGTCGGGAGGAATGTAACGGGTCCCTCGAGATTTCCAGATGGCCTCACCCCGGCTCCCGGAGACGGTGGCCAGGCCAGTCTCGGCCCAAGGGCCCCAGTTTAGCGTGACGGCGGGCAACCCGGCGACCCGCCGATGCTCCGTCAATGCGTCGAGAAAAGCGTTGGCGGCGGTGTAGTTCGATTGACCCGGGGAACCTATCAGGCTGAGGATCGACGAGAAGAGAACAAAGTGGTCAAGCTCATCCTTGAGCGTTGCCTGGTGAAGCAGCCAGCTCCCCTTGACCTTGGGAGCGGTTACCGCGGAGAATCGGCCCCAATCCATCTGATCGAGGATGCGGTCGTCAAGCATCCCGGCGCAGTGAAAGATACCCCGCAGGGGAGGCAACGTGGCACGGATCTCGCCCAGAATCCGGTTGAGTTCGGTCTCCCGGGTGATGTCACCGACGGCGACAATCGCGCGAACTCCCTTCGAATCGAGTTCCTGGAGGGCCTCCTCCGCTTTACCCTGAGGCCGACGACGGCTGGTGAACGCCAGGTGCCGGGCACCGCGTTCCGCCATCCACCGCGCTACCTTCAGGCCTAGTGAACCGAGGCCGCCAGTGATTAAATAGCTGGCATCCTCGCGGAATAACCGGTCTTCGCGCCTGGTTCCCCGGGGCAACCGCACGAACCGAGCGGCCAGGCGCCCGTTTGGTCGAATCGCAACCTGTTTTTCCTCATCCGGGTTCCAGATTTCGCGGAGCAACGCCTCAACGTCTGCCTGAATCCCAGTTGAGCATCGTCGCCAGCCGCCAAATCGACAAGGCCACCCCAAATCTTGGGATGTTCGAGGGCCGCCGTGCGTCCAAGTCCCCAGAGGATTGCCGGCAACGGCTCAACGGGCGGCGAACCGGAGCTCGCCAGCTGCGAGTTGCGCGTGACGAGCCACAATCGAGGCATTTGGGCGAAATGCTGGCTCGCTCGGGACAAAGCACGGATCAGCGCCAACGCTCCTCCGACGACGAGGCGTTCGGATCGGATGAACAAGTCCGGCGTCATCTCAGATATCTGCCCCTGACCGAGGCCCCAGAGATAGATAACTCCACGATAATGCTGTTCAGCTGCCAGCTCGGCATCCATCACTCCGTCGATGGTTTTCTCTTCGTCGTTCCCCTCGAGGAACCGATCCAGGTATACCATCCGGCATTTTTGAGCGAGGCCTTCGAGCCGTTTGGCCAACTCCACGGCCACGCCCTGCTCGTCCGCGAATACGAGCCACCGCGATTGTGAACTCCTGTCCGGCGACGCCGGAGCAAGGGGCGGGCGTGGTACCCAGCTCATTTGGTAAAGCCAGCTTTCGATCGCGTCCGCATGCGCTGGTCGAAGATCCTCGGGCGCAAGACGCTTTAGGGTGAGGCCGCCAAGTTTGGCCAGCTCCCGCCCTTCGTCATCGTGGACGTGGAGGTCTATGGTCATCGAATCCTGACCTTCTCCCGAAGCCGGGCGTCGGACCGCGTGAACCCACGCCTCCTTGAGACCACGGGCCAGGAATTGGACACGCTCAAGGCCGATCGGCAAAAAGGTCCGCCTCAGCTCGTTCGGCAAGGTCGTGAAGTCGCCATATTCCTCGACCAACGCCGGGTAGATGTGCAAGCAAGCATCGAGAAAGGCCGGATGCAGTTCGAACGATTCGGTGGCCAGGGAGTCGGGGAGCCGGACGCGACTAAGCGCTTCGCCTGGCCCGCGCCAAAGGGCTTGGATGCCACGAAACGACGGTCCGTAATTCAGCCCGAGCTGGGCGATCGCCGAATAATAGCGATCCACCGGGATCTCTTGGGTCTGACGTGCGATGAGATCCTGAATGCGGGGGTGTTTGTCTGCCGCAGGTTCGGGCGCCCTCAGGGCTACGATCCCGCCGATATGCGAGGACCAAGGGCTCTGCTCGTTGGCGTCGGCACTAAGGATCTGAAAATCGAAGGCCCCTTCCTCCCTGGGAGAGAAAATCGTATGGACAATCCGCGTGCCTTCTTCAGGCATCAGGAGCGCCTCGCGATAAACGACGTTCTTCAGCTCAATCTCGCGAGATGGGAAGAGGCTTATCCCACCAGCGATGGCGGCCTCCAAGGCGGCTGTCGTTGGCAGGACCGGCAAACCATAAATCCTGTGGTCATCCAGGAACGGGAACTGGGCGAGGCCGTAAGTCGCCTCGAACTGTATCTCCTTCAAACCCGACCTCAGCCGGTTCCCGAGAAGGGGGTGCGAGCTCGTCGGGATTACCCTGGCCGGTGGTCGGGTTTCTGCAGTATTGTCTTCGAGCCGATACGATTGGCGTCGAAAGGGGTAGGTCGGCAGCGAGACGCGTGCGCCGTGCATCGGGCTTTCGATCGCCTTCCAGTTGATGTTATGGCCTGCAGCGAATAAACGGCCTAAGCTTTCAAGCAACTCCTCGTTGTCGTCGCGGTGGCGACTAAGCGAGGCGAGCCATGGCCCTTCGACGCCGGGTGCGGATTGTCGCCCCAGGCCCAGCAGAGTATTCCCGGGTCCGACCTCGAGGAATGTCGCGCAGCCGAGCTTAAGGAGGGTCTCCATTCCCTTTGCGAATCGCACCGTCCCACGGGCGTGCTGCTTCCAGTACAGGCCGGTTGGCGCATCCTCCGGGAGGAGTCCGGTCAGGTTCGAAACCATCGGAATCGCCGGCGCTTTGAACTCGACTTCCTCAGCGACCACTTCCAACTCGTCTAGGATGGGGTCCATCAGCGCCGAGTGAAAGGCGTGGGAGACGATAAGTTCTTTGGCGGCGATCTCCTCGGCCGCGAGCGACTGAAGGAACTCGCGGACCACCTCGGCCTCGCCGGAGACCACCACGGATTGAGGCGCGTTGACGGCAGCGATCGAGAGGGTTACGCCGCGTGAAGCAATCAGACGCGCGACCGTCTGCTCGTCGGCAAGGATCGAGGCCATAGAACCGACCGGGCGGCAGCCCTTGCATCAGCCTCGCCCGGGCCGCGATCAGTTTGCTCGCGCTTTCCAGGCTCATCACGCCAGCCACGCAGGCGGCTACGAACTCTCCAACGCTGTGGCCCATGACGGCGTCCGGGACGATCCCGAAGGATTGCCAGAGTTTTGCCAGGGAATATTCGACCGCAAAGAGCGCGGGTTGAGTGTAGCCAGTCTCATTTAGCCGCCATCGTCGCCATCCTTCGCGAAGATCGATTCAAGCAGGGGTGGTCAAGGTGCGGCCGAAACAACTCGTGGCAATGGTCGAGCGTCCGGCGGAACTCGTGGAATCTCCGGTAGAGCTGAGCGGACATCCCGAGATATTGCGAACCTTGTCCGGTGAAAAGGAACGCGAGAGGTTTGCGCTTGCCCGTTCCCCGAAAGACACCCGGACAGTCCCCGCCCTCCGCGAAAAGTCTGAGGTGTTCTGCTGTCTGCTCTCGAGTCCGGGCCACAATGGCGAGACGCACGGGCATCTGGGACCGGCTGGCCACGGCAGTGAAGCATACGTCGTCGAGGTCGAGCACGGGGTCGGCGGCCAACCGCTCTTTTACACGAGAGGCGAGCTCTGTCAGCGCGGCATCGATCCTTCGCCGAGAGGCTGAGAAAACGCGGCGACGGTTCGAGCGGATCAGTCTCCCGGAGGGGTCTGCCGGGATGAGCTTCAAGAATGGCAAAGGCGTTCGTTCCCCCCAGCCCGAGCCCGTTAACCGCGGCTCGACGAAGCCCACCAATCCCCTCCCAGTCACAAAGCCGAGTGTTGACGAAGAAGGGACTCTGACTGAAGGCGATTTTCGGATTCGGCGACTCGTAGTTCAGGCTGGGCGGGATCCTGCGCGTTCCGGATCGCGAGGGCCACCTTAATCAGACCGGCCAGCCCGGAAGTTTGCTCAAGATGACCGATGTTGGTCTTAACCGAGCCAATGGCGCAGAAGCCGACGCGGCTGGTGAACGCACGGAAAGCGCGATTGAGCGCCTGGACCTCCAGCGGATCCCCGACGGCGGTGCCGGTTCCGTGGCACTCAACATAGCTGATGTTCTCGGGCTGCACGCCGGCGAGGGCGAGAGCCTCAACCATTGCCTTCGACTGCGCCGGTACACTCGAGGCGGTGTAGCTTATCTTCCCCGCGCCGTCGTTATTGATCGCCGTGCCCTTGATGACGGCGTAGATCTGGTCGCCGTCGGCCTCCGCGGCACCCTTTCCCTTCAGGAGCACGGCGGCAACGCCGCTCCCGAAGACTGTGCCCGCAGCCCTGGCATCGAATGTGCGACAGTGGCCGTCGGGCGAAAGGATATCTCCTTTGTGGTAAAGGTAGCCGGCCTTGTGGGGTACCCGGACGGTTGCTGCGGCCACCAAGGCCATCCGAGATTCGCCGTCGGCGATACTGCGGCACGCTAGATGCAACGCGACCAGCGATGACGAACAGGCGGTCTGGATGTTCAGGCTAGGGCCAGTAAGATTGAGCTTGTAGGACAGGCGGGTGCTGAGAAAGTCCTTATCGTTACCAATGTGTTGCATGCTCCCGGTGCCACCCGCGAGCGACGAATGCCGTTGCTGGTGCGCGACGAGATAGCTGGTAACAACGCCTCCGCCGCTAGCGAAGACGCCCGTGGGGCCCTCCGCCGTCTCGGGATGGTAGCCCGCATCCTCCATAGCCTCCCAGGCGACTTCGTGAAGCAACCGCTGCTGGGGGTCCATGAATCGGGCTTCGCGTGCGGAGTATCCAAAAAAAGCGGCGTCGAAGAGGTCGAAGCCATCAAGGACAGGGGATGCCCGGACGTAATTCGGATTGTCGAGAAGCGTGGCATCAACCCCTTCACGGAGGAGATCATCGCGGGAAAAGTGAGTGATTGATTCGAGTCCCCGGCACAAGTTATCCCAGTAGGTCGCGATGTTGTTGGCACCTGGAAAACGGCAGGCCATGCCGATGATGGCGACACCCTTCGAGGATCCGTTGGCGCTCATTCCGGACCTTTCGGGTCGCGTCGGGCCTCCGCCCGCCGGCGGACCTGGGCAAGATCTTCGTCCTGGACTCCGTCCTCGGCCTTGGTAAAGAATTTAAGATAGGCAGCTTCAAGGTCGCCGATGGTCCGAACACTGGTGATCGGAACGAGCTCTTGAAACGGATCGGCTTCCAGCTTCATCTCCAGCGCGGCGACCAGAGTGGCCAGGTCGAGCGAGGTCAGCCCGAGATCGGTGCTGAGGCGATCGTCCGATCCGAGGTCTCGCGCCGCCAGATCCTTTTCATCGAGAAGCAGACCGACTTGATCCCGCACTGCCTTGGAAATCTCAACAAAATTGGGACGACGACTCAGCATGTTAGTCCTCCATCAACAACGATGGTCTGCCCGGTAATGAAGGATGCAGACGGGGAAATCATGAAGAGCACGACCTCCACGATGTCGTTTACCGAAGCCAGCCGGCCAAGTGGGGTCCGGCGGGTGATCCGCGCCTTAGCCGCGTCGTCCATTTGGCCGACCATTTCGCTCTCGAAGTAGCCCGGTGCGACGGAGTTCACCCGGATGCCGCGCGGTCCGAGTTCGCGGGCCAGGCTACGGGTCATCCCGTCCAGCCCGGCTTTGGTCGCGCTGTAGACAGCCACTCCGCTGTGCCCGCGGATGCCGTTGACCGACGAAATATTAATGATGCACCCGCCTCGCCGCTGGATCATGAAGCGAGCGCAGACCCACGTCAGGTACAATGTGCCCTTCAAGTTGAGGTCAACGCAAAGGTCAATATCGGATAGCCTCATACTCGCAAAGATGCCTTCGCTCCCGATTCCCGCGTTGTTGACCACGGCCCCGATTTGTCCATATCGTTCGGAAATCTCAGACACGAATCGTTTCACACCAGCCGAGTCGGTGGCATCAACCTCGGACCAGAAGAAATTCTTCCGATCTGGGTCGAGCTCTAGTTGTTTATTGACGAATGGGGAGGGGGAGCGGCTGTAAGTCGCGACGATGTAACCCTCGCCCAGACATCTGGAGGCGATCGCCATCCCGAGCCCGCGACTCCCGCCGCTGATAACAACAACTACGGGGTCAGCCTGTGTCCTCATGCCTGGCTCCTCATTTTTTTGAACCGGTCTCCGTGGAAAGGCTCGTTCCGAAGTTCGATGCTCGCGGGGACCTTGAACGGCTCCAGTCGACCTCGGCAATAGTGGCGGATTCGTTTGAGCACTTGGTCGATCGGTTCCGGATCGCGGAGGACAACACGGGCGAAGACCACTTGTCCGGAGACCGGATTGGTCCGTCCGATCACCGCGGCATCACGGATGTTATCGATCTCATGGAGCACGCCCTCAACCTCTGCGGGATATACCTTCTCGCCGCCTACGTTGATTATTTCGGATTTCCGGCCGAGGATGCGCAGCCACTCTCCATCGACCTCGACCGAATCTCCGGTGTTGAACCATCCTTCGGCATCAAACGGGGATGGCCAGTTGAGGTACCCGAGCATAGCTGATGCGGACCGAATCCAAAGGACGTTGTCGACCACCTTGGTCTCGTAACCGTCGCCTCCGAGCCTGAGCCAGAGTGACCCTGACTCCCGCGATTTAGTCTGCAGGATGCCCAATTCGGAGAGCCCATACGTCTGCTTCAACTCCACGGTGGGCAGCGCGGCGCGCAGATGCCTGAGCGTCGCTGGCGGCATCGACTCCGTGCCGTAGGTAATTATCCGAAGGGAGGAGCAGCTGTGCTGAAGGTAGGCCTCGGAGATCAAGAGCATGTTCAGAAAGGTGGGCGTCGTGGGAAGCAATTCGATTTGATGTCGCTCGATCATCCTGCAGACAGAGACCGGACTACGGTCCTCCACCGGAACCACCGTGCCGCCCTGGGCTAGAACCGAGAAGAGGGTGTTGATGCCCCCGATGTGGTCCAGGAGCAAGAAGATCAAGGTTCGGAAAGCCGGCCTCGGCTTTCGGAATTTCAGCAAAAGCTTATCGAGGTCGAGGAGCGCCGCCTTGTTAGCTCCGGTGGATCCCGAGCTGAAGAGGATCAGGCCCGGCGCGGACATCTGGCGCAAGCACCTCAAAAGCTCATGCTCTGGCCCAACCGGGTGGCGATTGAATTCAGTAAGGCGATCGGCTTCGAAGTGGAAGGACGCGTCGACTTGGGCGATCTGAAGATAGCCACTCCGGCGCGTGCCGGCGGGCAGCGTCAACGGGACGACCACGTTGCGGTTCGCGATCAGCGAGATGATCAGCGCGCAAACGCTCGGGGAGTAGTCGCCGCAAATCGCGACGGAATCACCCGCCTTTACATTTAGTTGGGCAGTTCCTCCGACCAACGGCGAACGTTGTCAACGAGGTCGACGTAGGAGACATCGATTCCCTTCCAGATTACGGCAGTCTGCCCACTGCGGGAAGCCATCAACTCGATTAGCCAGTGTTCCCCGATCACGCTCATTGTCCAAGGCTAGCTTAATTTTTCCCGAGCCCCCAGAACGGTACGGTTCGCGAGCCCCGCCGCTCAGGACGGATCCGCTTCCGGCTCAGCAGGCGCGTCGGTCCCTTGCATCTTCGAAAGAACTCCCCTCAGAGTGTTCGAACATTGCCTCAAAGCGCTGGATTGCATTTCGACCGTTTGGTTGCCTGCCTGTTCCATCGTCCGGAAATACAAGTTAAACATGGCCGCGTTCGACTTGAATAGTTCGCGGGGCCAGCTGCCTTGCATCTCCTTCGGAAGGCTATCCAAGGCGTTCGCCATGGACTCGAGCATGCCAATTTGCGACGATATCGCCAGCTTCCAGAATTCCTGAGTACAGTTCCTCCCGTCGTCGTAGTCTTTCATGGTTTCCAGAATTGCCGCGAGTGAGGAAGAAATCGAGAAAGAAATGACTACACGCCGCGTAAATGCTTGCCAACCTGCTACCGGTATTACCCGATTGGGTAATATGCGTTTTTTCCACTTGCCGATTATCGCCCTTTGAGTGTTTTCTCGAAAGCAGTCACTAGGCGCAGCTATTTTTTTCTGCACTTCTACTTCGAGGAAAGGAGGCCACTGTTATGCAAGCTGAAAATATTTATCATCTCAGTCAATTCGCAAAGACGGCTGGCCTTCGCGGCGACTGGAAACCTTAAGCGGGTTACCTTAGAAAGCCAGCGGGTGCGAGGGCGCCCTGGTTAGCGATTATCTCAAGTCCGAGCTGATCGAGTCTCGATAAAGGTTCTTGTTTTTATAACTAAAACGTTTTCAGTTTTTGTTCTGTCGACTTGGGCTGCCTCATCTTGTTTGCTCATGTAATTTTATCCCGGCGTTCAATGTTCATATTGTCGATAGATAGGATCCTATGCCAAAAAACCCCAAACAGACCTCGACAGGCATCAGCTTGTTGCTGCTAGCTTTCGGGTTTTCCTTGCTAGGGGTACTTACCTTTCTCAACCGATTGCAGGGAGAGTTGGCGATCGCCTCTGCTGTTGAGAAGAACTTTTGCCTCGCGGGTAGCGCCATCAGCGTCTTGGCAGGAATGATATTCCTGACGGCGGCGTGCATTTACTGGAGGCGGTGAGGCAGGCAGTGGCAGTGTGAGTGGGAATGGCACCAAGTTAAGGACTCCCACTATTTCCAAGGTGTTACCCGTTGCGAACCCTGACACAGGCTGGAAAGCTTGCAGTTTGGACATTTCGAGACGGGTAAGGCGGGACGCCTTACTTAACAAGTAGGCAAGCCGTCCCGGTTTGCTCACCCAGGGCAAACCGTGGGCCCAGGAAAAGCGCGACAAAGGGTTTGGTTAGCGGGAATTCCGGGCTTCCGGAAGCACCTTCAGGTGCATCAGATGGGAGAAACTTGCTCCCGTACAGGATAAAAGTAAGCCGATGGCACCGATCACGAGGGTCGATCGGATGCCGACGGTGCTCCCAAGCCAACCTCCAAAGAGGGCGCCAAAAGGCATGACGCCGGTGACACAAAATCGAAATGCTCCATTCATTTTGCCTAGAAGATGGCTCGGGGTGATCGCCTGGCGAATGGTCCAGGCGAATACCGTGACAGCAGCGCCTCCTGCGCTTAAGGCAAAATAGGTGCCCGTCAAACAAAAGATCCCCAGGTTGTCCGACCGACTAACGAGGGAAAACAGAACGAGGCCAAGGAGGTGAGAGCGCAAGCGTAGATCACGAACGGACCCGGACCGAGCCGGGTTCCGAGCCGCTGAGCACAGATCGAACCGATGACCGCCCCCAACCCTCCGACGCTGACGGCCAATCCGAATATCCCGGGCCTGAATCCGATCTCGCGGGTGCCGTAAAGAACGATCAGAGCCATGATCGCGTTCATGAAAAAGTTGTTCACCGTGACCAGCCAGAGAAGCGCGCGAATGTGCCGTTGGCGACCGACATACCGAAATCCTTCCGCGATCTGGCGAAATACGTTTTGCTGATTTTGAACCATCTTGACCTCTCGATGCTTGATTCTGAACAAACAGGCCGGCACACAAAAAGAAGCCTAACGAATCGGCCAGCACCGCCATGGGAGCACCCAGGATTTCAACCATCAGCCCCGCAAGACCAGGGCCGGCCGATTGGCCCAGAGCGTAGGACATCATGATTTTGCTATTGGCATTGACCAGGGTTCCCGATCGACGATCTCCGGAATATACGTTTGGTAGGCCATCTCGAAGATGACCTTGAAGGACCCCATGACAAGCATCACCACGTAAAGGACCTCGAGATGCACCCAACCCAGCGCAATCGCCACCGGCACAAAAATGATGACCACGCCTCGGATCAGGTTGGAAAAGATCATCAGCGATTTGCGGATGCCCAGATCAGCCCAGACGCCCGCGGGCAAGGTGAGAATCAAAAACGGAGCGAACTCCGCCGCCCGTAAAAATCCCATCTGTTGTGCCGTCGCATGCAGGCTAAGCGCAGCGAGCAATGGGATAGCGAAGGCCGTGACCTGGGAACCAAGCGTAGAGATTGATTGACCAATCCAGAAGTAAGCAAACGATTGATTGATCAGGAAGACGCGACGCTTGACAACGCGGGGAGCGGCAGGTTCGTCGAGATTTTCACCTCCGAACGCCACACCTGTCTGCTCTGCTTATTAATTCGATACCCAAAAATATTCCCGGGATAAATGTTTTACAACCACTATTTTGACTGCGGCATTCTGCAACTCCAGAACTCCTGCCTTCCATTCATTCACGGAGGAGCGCCAATTGCAGAAACGAGCGAAATTGCCCCTTCCTGGGCGGCGTCCCGCCTGCCGGGTGAGTCAGCTATCTTCTCTAGTTCGGATCACTTGCATTTCCCTCGCGAAAAGAGAGATCTGCATCTTGCAAGATCCGGTCAAGCCCGGACCCAGCGCTGAATGGCGCGAAGTTAATTAAGCACCCCTTATTTCCAAGGTGTTGCCCGTGGCGGACCCCGACACAGGCTGGAAGCCTATGCTACACTACGCCGTCGCGTGGTCGCTGTGGGTGCGCGGAACTCGCCTCAGAAAGCATTTCGACAGATTGCTTGACCCTCCGGAGAGCATTGTAACCAGAGGCTTCCAGCCGTGATTGGGGGACGGCGGTGGAGCGATCGCCGTATCGAGCAGTAAGTTTATCCGTAAAAATTCCGGATCCAACGATGGGGCTTTCAATTTCTCAAGCTGTTCTTCAGGCAGTCCACGCCCGTCTCCGACCTGGGGAGTTCCGCCTCCATGTTCCCCACCTGGAACGCATGCCTGGAATCACGGTGGATACCGCCTGGTGACTCAGAACAACCCGCAAGGCTGTTTCAGCCATCTGATCCAGGGGTAATATCAAGATCAGAAGCAATGCTTTCGGACGCGGTCATAGACTTGTTGTTTCGGTCGCCGCGGAAATAGTTGCTGCGGAAATCACTTTTTTCAAATGTGGTTTCCGGAGTCCAATCTGCCGGTCAACCCGCCTTCATCTAACGCCACCCGGACGATGACACCGACCTTGATGACAGTTCGCATGCGGGAAACAACTTATCTTCCGGACTTTGCTCGAAGATGTTATAGATGACTTGAACCGCATCCACTACTCCGGCTTCAATGAGCTTGATCGCGTTCTCTGGTTGGTAATCGTTGATCGAGATGCCAAAATACTGAAGTTTGCCTTGTTCCTTGAGCTGTTGGATGGCTTTCAGCCAATCTCCCTTGTCCACCCATTCGTCCGACCAGACATGAAACTGTTGCATGTCAATGGTTTCAAGGCCGAGGTTCCTCAGGCTTTCTTCGGTACTCGCAATGATATGCTCCCCAGGATACAGGCTGCGCTCGCCGGCACCAGCCTGCGCGGGCCAGAACGTTTTTGGGCGGAATCTTGGTCGCAACAAAATTCGTTCGGAGCGTTCTCTGATCAGACGTCCGACCAGTTTTTCACTGTGGCCATCCCCATAGCCAGAGGCGGTATCGATAAGTTCAGGCCCAGATCCATGGATCGATGCAAAGCCTTGATTCGACTCATGGTCCGAAGCGCCAATCCAGCCGCTTTTGCCAATTCCCCATGCGCCGTAGCCAATTTCCGAACCTTATGCCTGTTTTACCGAGTGTTCTGTAGTTCATTGACTAATAGTCGTCCTTTTCCTGGCCGCTGTTTTT
Organism: uncultured Verrucomicrobiae bacterium; assembly: GCA_963789065.1. GTDB lineage: Bacteria > Verrucomicrobiota > Verrucomicrobiia > Chthoniobacterales > JAFAMB01 > JAFAMB01. The sequence goes on from CAWBKA010000007.1 coordinate 17,559, forward strand.
GAGAGCATACTCCAACTCGGAGGCCAGCTTAGGATCCAGCTGGCTTCACCTTGGCCAGATTTTTTTCCGCGTCGTTTTTCCGATTCATTTTGATTTAGGAGACGTAGCTTTAAAACCAAGACCTTATCAGAGTCCAAAAACCAGGGAGGCTTATTTGGGCGGAACGATGGAGTTGAGTTTCTCGACCAAAGAGGCCATTTGCCGCTGGAGATCTTTAATCAGGTTTGGGAGTCGTCGCATTTTGACTTCGCTGTCCATGAATTGTCGCAGCGGCACTGCGGGGATACCGATCATCGCCGCTTTCTCTTGAACCGGACCAACGATGCCGGAACGCGCGTGAATAACGGCGTCATCGCCCACCGTCACGTGATCTGGCAGTCCCGATTGACCGCCAATCACAACGCGATCGCCAATCGATGAGCTGCCGCCCAATCCGACCTGAGAGACAATCAGGCAATTGCTCCCGATGACCGCGTTGTGTCCCACCTGGATGAGATTATCGAGCTTGGAACCATGGCCGATTCTGGTCTCTCCGAGCGTCCCTCGGTCGATACACGTTCCGGCTCCAATCTCGACATCGTCCTCGATCACCACATTTCCCAATGAATGAACTCGAATGATCTCGGTATTCAAATTTCGAACCTCGCCCGTTTTGCGGACAGATTCGACGCTGCCGGGTTCCCGGGTGACAAAGGAGGACCCATCCCCGCCGATGGCGGCATTGGGTTGAATGATCACTCGGGAGCCGATCTCGCATCGATCACCGATGCGAAACGCCGGCGTGCAGGAGGGTTTCCTCGCCGATCGTGACCTCCGCCCCGATATCCACGTTGGAGACAAGCCTGCAATCGATCGCCGACCCGGCTGGTGGGGTCCGATCCGGCAAAATGGACCTATCGAAGCGTTTTCGCCGATGCTGGCGGTCGGGTCGATCACCGTCCATGGATGAATGCCAGGCGCGAGATGCCACCGGGCGTTCGAAGAGTTTGGTTAACTTGGCCAGGACCAACCTCGGACTGCTGACGACGATTTGATTGGGAGTCGGACAGATTCTCGATCCCGGCGGGCACGACCGCGTTGACAACCTTGCTGGAACTGAAGAACGGAGGCCTCTTTGGGCGACAAGGCCAGAGCTAGATCAGAGGCGCCCTTCGCGAGTGCAGGATGGACCACGCGGGCCACAGAAACGGATCCGTCGCCGCGCATTTCTCCTCCAATAAACTCCGCTATCTCTCCCAATGCTCTCATACGGGAGATTAATTGCGTCTTTCTCTCAGGAGTTCAATAGCCGGGTCACTGGAACGTGATCTTTACGGACGGCCCGGAGAGTAGAACTCACTCTTGCGAAATCGACGCTTCTATTGCTTCACGGCTCGGAATCATTTAGTCGTATACGAATGAGCGCAGTACCCCAAACTGTGGATCAGCCCCTCCC
>CAWBKA010000008.1:0-53372 GCA_963789065.1 uncultured Verrucomicrobiae bacterium
CGGGTGGCGATCCGCCGATATCTTTCCGTCGGAGAGGCTCTACTCGGGATAACGGCCACCGCGGCGCGGCTATCGAGCAGCCGCCGTAGACCATTGGCGTCATAGCTCAAAATTCCTTTCTCGAAAAGGATCGATTGCGCGTGGGAGGAGGACCTCTCGACATCGGTCGTTTTCGAGAATGGGATTATTCCGTGAGTTTCCCCTCACCTTGCTTGTTTCAGACCGCATTGGTGACCCCTTCTTGTTGATGTTAATGTCTACATAATCCCCCCGAATCATGAAATACCCGTTTCTATTTTCCCTGGCGTCCCTTGAGTCGCCTTCCTGGTCTGGTTCGGCAGAAACGGTGGTCAAGATTCTCCACATTTATCCGGTTCCCAAGGTCCTTGAGATTTGGCAATCGGCGGCGCTTGAGTACGAAAAAGCCAATCCCACGGTCAAAATCGAGTTTGATTACCTAGAAAACGAGGAATTCAAGGCAAGGCTGCCCAAGCTGCTTCAATCCAACGATCGCCCGAGCCTGTTCCACAGTTGGGGCGGAGGTGTCATGCGGGAGCAGATTCAGGCCGGAGTCTGCCAGGACATTACCAACGCCATCGATGGAGACTTTAAGGATTCATTCTATCCAGCCGGGGTTCATGCCTTCACAGCTGATGGTAAATCGTACGGGTTGCCTGACAGCGTTGGTCCGATCGTTTTCTGGTATAATAAAGAGCTATGCGAGAAAGCGGACGTTGATCCAAGCGCGATCAAATACTGGGAGGATTTTCTCGATGCGATCCAAAGGTGCAAAGCGGCAGGCGTCATTCCGATCGCCGTCGGAGGATCCGTAAAATGGCCCCTCCAGTTCTTTCCCGCGCTTCTGATGATGCGAGTTCTCGGAAAGGATGGGATGGCATCAGCTTACCAAGGTGACAACGGCGGGTTTGCCGGGCCGGATGTCGTTGAAGCCTGGAAACTGTACAAAGAGCTTTGTGATCTGGATTCCTTCCAAGAGGGCTTTCAGACAATGAACACCCGCGACGCTGCGGCCTTCTTCCACGACGGCAAGGCGGCATTCTATCTTATGGGCACCTGGGTTCTGACGGCGAGTCGACTGTACGCTGCCGATAAAAAGGGGTTACCTGAGGACAAGCTCGGTTGGTTTTTGTTCCCCGAGGTGCAGGGCGGCAAGGGTAAAGCTAATGACATCTTTGGGAGCGTTTACGGCTGGTTGGTTTCAAAGGATGCGCCCAAAGAGACCATCGATTTTATGAAAGTGTGGCTAGGGAAAGAGACCCAAACCAAACTTGCCGCTGAGGGTCTTTCCATCCCGATGGTTAAAGGGACATCAGATTCGATCCAGAATCCTTTCTACAAAGCCCTTGCTCTGGAGGTGGATCATTCGGACTGGATTTGCGTGGCGATGGATCAGCTCCTTGGTCGCGAGACGGGTCGCATCTTTAACGATGAAGCTGCGGCTGTCGCTGCCGGTGCCCAGTCTCCGGAACAGGCTACGCAGGTGATCGAACACTCCTGGTCCCGACATCGGATTTAGGAGAGATCAACCCTGTTGTCCGCTCCTCGAGGTTGCCCCCGGGGACAATCGTAAACTACGGAAGGCGCGCTGCGTCAGTTGGGCCAGTTATGCCAAAGCGCCGCTTTCGACTTGGTGCACCGCCGGGAGGCAGAGCGACCCAATGCGATTTGGCAAGCGGACCACACCCTCCTCGACATCCTGGTGCAGCGGGAATGTGAAAATCCGGCTCAACCATGGCTTACGGTAATTCTGGGAAGTGGAAAGTCTGGCATGGCGACCTGTACGGAGCCAGCATCGCTCTGAGTAGCTTTTACGACGGAGTCGATATTCACGTAATGTCTGCGGAAGCGGATTCCGGCCGGTCGTCGGTCGAACAAGTTTGCGAGCGGCTGGTCGAATTATGGTCGTACCTGACCGCAAAACAGACCCGCCTGATCAACTACGGCAGGGAATACCGCGAAGGCCATCGCATATCGACGGCACGAGTGGAGTCGACTGTGGACCAACTCGTGGACTGGCGGATGGAGAAGAAGCAGCATATGCGTTGGACCCGACGCGGCGCGCAGATGTTGCTCCACGCGCGTTGTGCGCTAATCAACGGCGAACTGGGCAAATACACCCGGTGGTCGCCCTCAGAATCATCGCAGGTGCTGGCGGCGGCGGCATGAACCCCCAAGTTCTTTCCAGTCCCGTTTTAACTGAAATCGACAGTATGCCCCAGAAATGGAACGACGTTTGCGCTCTAGGCTTAGACCCACCAACGACAGTTGGCGAGTGGACGAAACCTACATCCGGGTCAAGGGCAGGTGGGTGTATTTATACGGGCCCTGGACTCCACCAACTCCACCGGTGCGACGATCGACTTCCTTCTGTCGGCTAAACGCGACGCAGCCGCGGCCGAGCGCTTTCTCGCCAAGGCTTTGGGCGGAGAGAACCATCCGGCGCCCGCGGGTAATCAATACCGACAAGCACGCTGGTTATCCATCGGCCATCGTGCAGCTCAAAGCCGAGGAGACTCTGAAGGAGAATTGCCGGCATCGACCGGTGCAATATCTCAACAACGTTCTGGAACAGGATCATCGGGCGATCAAGCGTCGGATACGCGCAAGCCAGCATTTTCGCTCGTTCTGGGCAGCTTGCCGCACGATCGCCGGCTACGAAGCGATCCATATGATCCGCAAAGGCCAGGCGTACGGGAGTGTGGCGGGTGCGAAGGTCCGGTCAACTGCACCGCTTCATTCTCGGTCTGTTCGCGGCGATGATCTAAATTTCCGATCATCTGCCCCGACCCAGCACGGTCTTGCCAATGCCGCCCATACCGTGCACTCCTATGGCCGAGGATTGGCCCGTAATGCCCACGTTGGCACCGCCGGCGAGTAATTTCTGTTTCAGCCCAGCGAGATCCGCCTCACGCGGAAGATAATGTGGCGGCAACTCGGGCACGCCATGAAGACGCGCCAGATTTGGTGGAAAAGGGGCCGCTGTGGCGATTAGCTCCTTGCGTTCGCCTGGGAACGGCGGCGGCTGGGCTGGCCTGCCAGAAGGTTTTAGCCCATCGAGCAGAACCCGCTCTGTGTCTTGCTCGCCGAGGCCGACCAGGTTAATGCAGATGATCTGCGAAAGCATCCCGGTGAGGGAACAGGTAGATACGCGGACGGGTATCAGCTTGCGCTCCTTACCGGTCGGATCCTTCGCAAAAGCCGCCGCCCATTCCGGCTGGGTATACAGCGCCTCGAGGTAATCCTTCGAGAGCACAGCGAGGGTCAGGTCGCTCTCGGTCGCTGCCTCCTGCATGCGCAGCACAAAGTTTTGTCCTGGCCGAAAGTCCCATGCCTGAATAATGGGTTGATAACCGCTCCGGTCGATCGCGCCGGCGATCCATTCCGCCCAATCGCGGTCGGCTCGGTTGTAACTTATAAAGACTTTCGGTGGCTCAGACGCCATCTTGCCCTCGAGGGTTTTTATCGGATCCGACCGGATTTGTCAGGTTGGAACTTTACCTGAAGCGGCCAGTTGACGAGGATAATTCCACACCGCCGCCGACAACTGCTCCTGCTGACGATGACGACGCTCCGACGGGCGCTGGGACGAGGCACCATTGGCTAAGGGCGAAATGACGCCGGAAGAAATCGCCGTGGCATTGCGCGGGCTACTTTAGGGCCTACGGTCAGCCAGATTTTTTACCGATCGCAAATCCAACCAACCCTGAGACAAAGGTATTGAGGATTGCACCAAGAATAGGCCAAGCCACTTTTTTGTCATCTGGAACTCCGGTCAGGATAACGTCTCCACACACAAAGACGGCGAACAGCACCAGGACAATCGTCAGCACTATAGTCCAAAATTGGATCCGGCGTCTGTGCCTTGCTTCTTCGGCTTGCTCTTGCCGTCTGGCGGCGGCGTCCTCGAGCGTCTCGCTCTCAACGTTGAGAGCGTACTTACTCCCTTCCCCGAGAGCGTTCAGATCGATCTGATTAGGCACAGCACACTAAATACCGACGATCTCTTTCACGACCTTGTCATCCCGATCTAGAATCCCCACGCGCTGGTCCTTTTGCTTCGCTTGGGCGGCGACATCAAACAGGGCAATCGCCTTCCGTAAAATGTCGCTTTTACTGGAGTGTGATCTCTCCGCCAGTTCCTCCAAAGTCTCGTTGAGTTCCGGCGAAACAACCAAACTCAGACGAACCTCTGTTCTGGCATTCGCTCTTCCCTCAAGCTTTACTGTCCCGTTAATAGGTTTAGGTTCCATATGCGTATTCTACGTATATTCTGCGCAGAAAGTACATCGCTTTTGCATTGGTGCAAACAACAAATAGTGTTGCGCTCTATTCACGCTGACGGGGGTTTGAGCCTTCCGTTTTCCTGTATCGATTTTAGTCAAACACCCCCTGCCAGGACACTTACAGACACCGAAACTGGCGGTTTGGATATTTGGTCCAACTTTCCGATCCGAGGATTCCAACGCGAATTTTTGAAGAGTCAATAGGTATTCGATGATGCATTTCCGAGGCTCGGCCTTAATATTTGAACACGTCTACCCGTGATGGCTGGGAAGTTATCGAAACCTCGTCCGATTTCTCCGAGGTTCCGGCGGTGAAATTGGAGTAGCAGTCGTAAACGCATTTCATGTAGGCAGGCTCAGCGCCAGCCGCGAGAAGGTTCTGGTAGAACTCCTCTGGCGGACGTGGCTCGTAGAAAAAGGGGATTTCGCAGACTTTGTATTCTCTCTATGGTACCTTCAGCTGGTGACATATTGAGTCTGACTCCTTTGGCTGCGGTGAACGGCCGGCATGACGATGAGTGCCGGCGTCTCATTGCCGCAATCGTATCAAGTGCTCGGCTGTCAGCACGAGACTAACGAAGGACATGCATGGGGCTGAGGCGTAGCGGCGGTGCTAAACTCTCAAATTCAGGCCAGGCCCAGACAACCGAGGAGAAGGGGGCCGTGGCCGAGACCTCTCGCCTCTGGGCAGAATTCCGTCTCGCGGTCGTTGGGCATCTCGTTGTCGGCGACCTCGACCGCGGCCAACTTGGGGCTGAACTGAAGTCGCTTTCAACAAAGAAATGGAAGCACCCGATCACCGGAGCGCGGGTGACCTTCAGCTATTCGACGATAGAGCATTGGTATTACGTCGCACTTAACAATCCGAAGGCCCGTCTCCGCGCGCTATCCAAGAAGCGACGGGATGCAGGAGTGCCCCGGAGTCTCACCAAGCAGATGCGCCACTATCAATAGGGCAAGTTGGACTGGAGAAAGCTTAGCTGAAGCACTCCATAGAAAATACCGGGTAACGATCTCTGCCGGGACCGCCAGTAGGCATCTTCGTGAGTCCGGATATACGATGCGGAGGGCTCGACAGGTCCTCACAAGTTCCGATCCAAATTATCGAGCGAAGGTGGAAGTCATCCTTCAAACTCTACAAACTTTGGAAGACACTGAGACGTTGTTCTTTATAGACGAACTCGGTCCTCTTGCGGTTAAGAAGCATGGCGGCAGGTCGTTCGTAAAAAAGGGAGAAGCCCTTGTCGTGCCTCAACTTCAGGCTACGAAGAGTTCCATCGTTCTGGCCGGAGCTTTGTGTGCGACAACCAACCGAATGACATGGTGTTATGTCCAGTCGAAAGACACTGCCGCAATGATCGATCTAATTGAACTCGTGTTTAGCGAGCATCAAGACAAGACACATATTTACATCACCTGGGATGCTGCATCATGGCATGACTCCATCTCGCTGGTCGACTGGCTTGATGCCTTCAATCTGAAGACGAAGGAGATGAAGGTAGGCCCCTTGATCACGCTGGTGCCGCTACCCAGCTGCTCTCAGTTTCTCAATGTAATCGAGTCCGTGTTCGGTGTGATGAAGAAGACTGTCATTCACCATTCAGACTACCAGAGCGCGCATGAGATGAAATCTGCGATTTCACAGCACTTCCGCGAGAGGAATGCACATTTTAAAGACAATCCGAGGCGCGGGAAAGAAGATATGGGAGACTGATTTCTTCTGCAACCATGGAAGCCTTCCATCGGGAAACTACCGAGAGTATTAACGGGTGACGAGATGTCTGCCTTCCTGATTGACGCACGTTTCCTGCTTCGCAACTCAACCGAGACCTTCTGGGGCGCACCCCTCATAGTTGTGGATGGCAAGGACCAAGATCGATTGAACGGATGACGCCGGGCGGGGTACAGCGGTGCCTAGGTGTTCCCGTCCAACATGTTCCAACTTACCTGGCATTGACCGAAGGCCGCAAGTACGGACTGGCGAGCAGCGATGGCGCTCAGCCGACGCTGACAACGCGCGAAGCAAGGCGACTGGTGGAACTGCATGGTGCCCTGCGAGGTATCTATCAGCACTTATCCACCATGAAGTCGCCCGCCCTACGAAAAAAATTGGCCGAGAACCAGAAGGCCTTCGAGCAACGGTACAGCGATAACACGACTCCGCCCGAGGCGTCGGCTCGATTCCCAGGTTCACTTGCATGGAATCTCGACGAAAAGGTAGGGAGAACGCTCCTTCGAGAGCGCGGCTTCTACTCATTGATTCGGATGCTGACCCCTGCCGACACGCGGGATCAACCACAGGAGTACACAAATGATCGTATACGCTCGTCGAGATCGTATCAGGCTGTGCTGAACTGCCGCGAGTTCAACGAACTGCAGGAGCGCATCGCGGTCTCCAACGTGTGTGCGATTGATACCGAAACGGACGGCAAGGATCCGCGCACCGTAACCTTGTTTGGAATCTCGCTACTGAAGCTGGAGAGGGACGGCACACCCGTGGATGGCGCGCGGCTGGAGCAACTGCGCTCTCGACTTGTGGACGGGATGCTTGAATTGAAAAAGCACGTATCCGATGGTATCGGCAGCGAGATTGACTTGGATTCGCAGAAGGAGATTTCCATTCTGATGACGGAGAAGCTCGGGCTTGGAGAGCTTCTGGGTAGGAAGTCGCTTACACAGTCCTCAATTGAGCAGTTCGCGCCCCAGCAGCCGTTGTTGAAGCTGGTGGTGGAGTATAAACGAAGAGTTTCACTATGTCGCAGATGCAAAAGCGCAAGGGTTGCAGCAAGGGTACGTCGAACGAGACGGCCTGCGCCGATACTTCGATGGTTTTTGGAGTTCGAGCATGGAGAAGCGGAACATGGCACAGGTACTTGCCTGTCGATGGTTACTGCAGTATTGAGCGTCGGGCGAGTCACGCCGGTTTGCCGAGCCGATGGGCTAATCATTAGTGCGAGTATTCGATCTCGGAATCTATTCGATGTACGAGATCAGCCCGCGAACTTACACATTTGACAAGAATAAGTTTTCGATCGCAGCCCGATAACATCATCCAACGGGTTCTGATCTAAAATAGCCGCTGCCCGGTGCTCGTTCCCCCACTCTTCCCTCCCCCACCCTACTCACCTCGTCGTCGTATCCACCCGTTAGCTTTTGGATCCCGCTCCAGTAGCCGCCCGATTGAAAAAACTCAACATCGTCAGCGTCCAGGCGTAAACGCCGGGTTCCTTCGATTCCCGAGGGCCAGCCACGTTCAGGATTTCGATCTTGTTTGAGAGCAGGAATTCAGTCAGGGCTTGAATCTCGAAGCGAAACGAATCCGGGTTGGATATCCGCTCTTTGCGGGTGTCATAAGCTGGGCGCTGCGAAGTTCGGTGAAGGTGATGGCGGTCTGTTGCTCGTCGCCGTCGATTAAGAGGGACGCCAAGACGGCTGATACCTATTCAACTTCCGATCTGCATCCATGGGAGTGTGTGTCGAACTTTGCCTAAGAGATCAAGTTTCCGATGGAATGACAATCTCTGGCAACATCAGCAATGAACCAATCAGGAATCCGAGTGCACCAACAAGTGTGAACAGGAGGGAAGCGGTGACCCATGCAGAACTGGTTAATTGGGGTAGAACAACGCTAAACAAAGCGGAAATCATGAATCCCACGCAGCCAAGAAGGTTGGTAAAGGTGGTCCACCAGGAAATGCTGTCTGGTTGCCAGGACCAATAACGGTGGCTGGTTTCGATGAATGCCAGGTAACCGGAGATCAGAAAAAGTACCGATCCAACCAGATCTGGAGCCCAGATGGCCATGTCTTGCTTATACCATGACAAATCAGGCAGCATTGCGTCGAATGTATTGACGTTGAACAGGAGTGTGCCGATAAATTGAAGCGCACAGCTCAGCCAGCCAATGTCAGACGGGCGCCAGCCAAACCAACGGACATGCTCCTGCAAGTGCCTAGGGCGCGACATGAAACGGCCTGCGTTGGCGGCCTGAAACAACTGCAGGTAGGCAGCGGTCGTAAACGGTAAGGAACCAACGAAAAAGATTCGATTGATAGAAGCCGAATTGATCGACAGCACGCGGGCCAGATCGGGAACCAAGCTGAACACGCTACCAAGCAGAAAGAGAACCGAACCTGCGGCAAAAACGATACCAATCCACCAGTTCATTTCCTGCGGCATCCAAAAACAGCGCCGCAGCTCTAGGCCAATGGACAGTAGCTTGCCGGCCTTTTTTAAAGGCAAGCCCTTCCGGTGATGGCGCGATCGCCACACCACAAGAGAATGAGACAGATCCCTGTAAACCCTTCGAGTGATGAAGGGCCAAGGCCCAATCGATTCCGCTAACTCAAAAACATTCGAGGATTTGATCATACCGAAAGTGGTGGAGGAACCATTTCGCAAGTTTGAGCGAGTCCCTGTCGGGCTTCAAAGCGATCCCCCTGACTACGCCGTTTCGGCTCGATGCTCAACTCCCTACGCTCACTGGCCAGTAAGAACCCCAAGTTAAATTCCTCAAGTGGCGCACGCGTTCGGATTTTGGGATGAGCGATGACCGCTTGCTACAAGCCCCTTGCCAGCCAATCCGGTCACGCCGCACGAAATTCCCGAGAGCGTGGCTCTCGCAAAATAACCTATTCTCACCCAAACCACCCAAAGGATAACAATCACAAAAACCTAATGAGCAGTCCTGTACCGCGGGCCGCTCCGCGTTCATCACCGGCCAGTGCCCTTCCGCACTGGGCTGTCGAAGGTTGGACTGCCGGGCTCAATTCTTGGGATACAGGCGGAAGATCCCACACTCGCAGACCTGCTCAAGAGCCAGGGTTACATAACATTCCAGCATGGCAAAAACCACCTTGGTGACCGCAACGAATTCCTTCCTACGGTCCACGGCTTCGATGAATTCTTTGGCAATCTCTACCATCTCAATGCGGAGGAAGAACCCGAGAACGTCGACTACCCGCAGGCACCGGAATTTAATGCGAAGTTCGGCCCTCGCGGTGTGTTGAAGTCCAAAGCGACCGAGACGGATGATGCCACCGTGGATCCCCGTTTCGGTAGGCTAGGTAAGCAGACGATCGAGGACACCGGCCCGCTGACGCAGAAGCGCATGGAGACAGCGGACGAGGAATTTCTGAGTGCTACGCTCGAGGAGATGGACCGCTCGGTGAAGGACGGCAAGCCGTTCTTCATCTGGCATAACACGACTCGCATGCACATCTGGACGCACCTCCAAAAGAAATACGCTGACATGATCCCGGAGAAGGGCCTTTACGGCGCGGGCATGACCGAGTTCGACGACAATATCGGCGTGATGCTCAAGAAACTGGAGGACCTGCGGATCGCGAATAACACGATCGTTATAGTGACCATCGATAATGGCGCCGAGACCTTCACCTGGCCCGACGGCGGCACAACGCCGTTCCGGGGTGAGAAGAACACCAACTGGGAAGGCGGTTACCGTGTGCCGTGCCTCGTCCGCTGGCCCGGCGTCATCAAACCCGGGACGGTCATTAACGATATCGTCGCCCACGAGGACTGGGTTCCCACGCTTATGGCCGCCGCGGGAGAGCCCAACGTGAAGGAGAAACTGCTGACCGGTTATGAGGCTAACGGCAAGACGTACAAGGTCCATCTGGACGGTTACAACCAGACCGACCTGCTTGCAGGCAATGGCCCGAGCGCCCGCAAAGAGTTTTTCTACTTCACCGATGACGGCGACTTGGCGGGATTACGTTACGACAAATGGAAGATGGTCTTCTTGGCACAGCAAGCGGAGGGCTTCGACGTTTGGCGCCTACCACTCGTTCCCTTGCGCTTTCCGTTCCTGATCGACCTGCATGCGGACCCTTTTGAGCGCGCACCGGAAGAATCGGGAAACTACGAACGGTGGGCGATTGATCACGCTTACGTGGTAGTCCCGGCCCAAGCGATCGTGGGTAAGTTCCTCCAAAGTTTCAAGGAGTTCCCACCACGGCAGAAACCGGCGAGTTTTAGCGTAGACCAAGCCCTGAAGGCCATGCAAATGGGAAATGATTAGTCCAGGTCCACAATTCCGCACTAGGCCTAAAATAAGCGCATTTCCGGTTCGGCGTACCGGGGTTTCGGCATGGTCAGGAAAATTCCTAAAAATCGGTATGATTTCGGTTGGGCTGCTCGACTCTGGTAGTCGAAGGGCCGAGTTTGGATCTCGTGTGAACATCATAACTCATGGATAAAAGGTTTACAAAGCGTTCGATGTCGATCTCAGATGTCCCGTAACCCTGAAGGTGATCAGCGAGCGATGTGTCGGCGACGAATCGGCTCGCCGCCGGTTTTTGCGCGAGGCCCGCGCAGCCGCCAGCCTGCACCACCCCAACGTCGCCTCCGTGTTTCATCTGGGGAGAAGCGGTACGGATTACTTCTATGCAATGGAATTTGTAGAAGGCGAGACACTGGAGAGCCTGATCGAACGTTCCGGCCATCTAAAGGCAAAGCTGGCAATAAAAATCACGACGCAGGTTTGCGCCGGCTTAGCGGCGGTACACCAGCAGAAGCTAGTTCATCGGGACATCAAACCAACCAACATTATGGTGCGGCTGGAAGACGGAGGGGCAATCGCGGCAAAAATCATCGACCTTGGCCTTGCCAAGACGGTCCTGGAACAAGGCTCTCAAACCACAATTTCAGCCCTTGGCGCATTTGTTGGAACTCCGGAGTTCGCGAGCCCGGAGCAATTTGCAGGGGTTGCGGTAGACATTCGTTCGGATCTGTACTCGCTTGGCGTGACCCTGTGGGAGATGCTCACCGGCAACGCACCGTTCTCGGGGAGCCCCCCTGAGGTGCTCTACCAACATCAACACGCTCCATTACCGCTCAGCCACCTCATGGGCATACCGCAGCCGGTCGTTGTTTTACTTGAGGTTCTTCTGGAGAAAGATCCGAAACGGCGCTTTCAGAGTCCCGTCGATCTTCTCAAAGCGATGCCTATGATAGTCGGCGCTATCGAAACAGGGAGTAGAATTACGCGTCAGAGCTTGCAGAAAAAGAGTGCTCCAGATCCCCACTCTGTCCGCAGTCGGGCAAGGGTTGGGCCGAAGAAAATTTCGATAGCGAGATTGCCCGTAACAGGAAGCAATTTCTTTGGCCGTGAGGCAGATATCGCGTTTCTGGATGACGCCTGGGCAAATCGGCATGTGAATGTAGCTACCGTCGTTGCCTGGGCTGGTGCGGGGAAGTCCACGCTGGTTAATCAGTGGCTCCTGCGGATGGCTGCGGAACACTACCGTTCTGCGGAGCTTGTATTTGGCTGGTCCTTCTACAGACAGGGCACCAGTGGGCAGACCTCGTCCGCCGATGAATTTCTCGACGCTGCTCTGAGTTGGTTTGGCGATTCCGATGCTCGACTTGGGACGGCGTGGGAAAAGGGCGAAAGACTAGCGAAGCTTGTCGCGCGTCGTCGAACCTTGTTAATTCTGGATGGCCTGGAGCCGCTCCAAAATCCACCGGGTCCACAGGAAGGACGGTTGCGCGACCCTTCGCTCCAGGCCCTTTTGGGTGGGCTTGCCGCCTTCAATAACGGGCTGTGCGTGATTACTACGCGGCTGCCGGTTGCCGAACTGGCGAATGCCGAGCGCCGCTCAGTTCTGCGTTATGATCTGGAGCAACTGTCTAGCGATGCCGGGGCGCAGTTGCTCCGAGCGCTGAGCGTTATAGGAGATGAAGAGAAATTGCGAAGCGCCACTGATGAGTTCGACGGCCATTGTCTGGCGCTGACGTTGCTGGGCAGTTATCTTACGGATGCTCATAATGGAGATATTCGTTGTCGCAAAGAAATCTCAGACCGCCTTGGTCACGACAAGCGACAGGGATTCCATGCCCGAAAAGTGATGGAATCTTACCAGAACTGGCTGGGCGAGGGCCCGGAGCTGTCCGTTCTACGAGTCCTGGGTCTGTTTGATCGGCCGGCTGACGAAAAGGCGCTTGAAGCCCTGCTGAAGCCGCCTGCTATCCGGGGCCTTACAGAGTCATTAGTTGATTTGAACCCAACCGAGTGGCGAGCAGTTCTTAGCAGACTGAGAAGAGCGAGGCTCCTCGCAGCCGAAGATCCAAATAATCCGGGGTATTTGGACACGCATCCCCTCGTGCGTGAATATTTCGTCGAACAGCTCCAGAGCCAACGAACAGAAGCTTGGCAGGAATGCAATAGGCGGCTCTACGAGTACTATCGAGCGCTTGCGCCGCAGCTCCCGGAAAGTTTCAGGGAGATGGAGCCGCTCTTCCTGGCAGTCATGTCCGCCTGCAATGTTGGTCTGCTCCACGACGCACTATACCAAGTGTACCTGCCGCGTATCCAGCGGGGTAACAATTCCTTTGCCGCAAACGTTCTGGGGGTGAGAGGGGCGCTGCTCTCGACCTTGGCCGCCTTTTTCGAACAGGGACACTGGGACACGTTGATGGAAAGCAGCGTCGAAGGCCAGCGTTTGAGTGCGGAAGACAAGCTTTTCATTCTCACGCAGGCGGGCCTATACCTAACGGCTACGCGAGGGCTTGCGTCAACTGAGGCGCAAACTTGTTATGAGCGTGCCGAGTCCCTGTGTAATTCGCTCAATCAGCCTCTGCTCCTGTATGCCACACTGATAAATCAATGGCGCTATTCCGCGGTCACCGACAAGCTGACGACAGCGATGGAGATCGCTAATCGAATTTACTCACTGGCGAAAAAGCAGAACGACCCGGCGCTATTGATAGGGGCTTATGGAGCTTTGGCGAACACGCTCTGCTATCTGGGCAATTTTGAGGCCGCGCGACAATCCGCAATGCGTGGGGTCGAAATCTGGCGCTCAGGAGAAGTGAAATTTCCGGTCGAAGAGATTGTCACTCCCCCCGTCAATTGTCTGATCTACGAGGCATATTCTGAATGGTATCTCGGAGAGATCGCCGCTTGCCAAGCAAACACGGCGGAAGCAATCTCACTAGCGAAAGAGCTGAAAGACATGATCGCATTGGCCACCACTCTGTATTTGGGCGGTATTCTCGCCTTCCATCAACGCAATCCTGTTGAAGTGGAGCGCTTAGCATCGGAGCTAATTGAACTGTCAGCGCGTTACAATTTCGCGTTTTGGCTGCCTGGAGCAAACGTACTCCGTGGCTGGGCGCGCAGCGTTAGTGGTGATACGTCCGAAGGCATTTCGTGGATTGAGCGGGGGGTAGAAGATTATCGAGCAAGCGGCTCGACTGCCGGCATGCCACTGTGGCTAGCAGTTAAAGCAGAAGCTTTGAACCTGGCGGACCGTAGTTCAGAAGCTCTTGAGGCAATAGGGGAAGCCGAAGCAATAGCCAAAAGATTCGAAATCGGCAGTTGGTACGTTGAACTGAACCGGCTTCGCGGCGTCTCCCTCGCGGCTCTCGGTGCCGACGAGACTCGAATTGAAGCTTCCTTTCGCGCGGCCATCAGGATCGCACGAGAGCAGAAGGCGGCTTCGCTAGAGAAACGCGCGGAAGCAAACTACGCAGAATACCGCGCACGAAAAGGAGCACCTGAGACTTAGACGTTAAGCGGACCGAGGGTTCACGGCCGCTGGCATTTGACCGACTTCGCACGGTTGCCTCGAGTGCTACCAAGATTCAGGGCGTAATTCATAACGAATACGCGAAAAGTCTGAAACTCGGAGTTCGCAATCTACATGTAGTTAATGAAGACAAGTAGTTATTGCGAACAGATTCGTGCGATTTTCTCTCTCTCTGCCACACTCGGTCGTTTAAGAGTGTCGCTTCAAGCGAGATATCGCCCGAAGCTAGGTGGGATAAGATCACGTTCCGGCCGCCCGGATCGTCCTCGCCCATCATGTTCGCCTGTTAAATTATTATATATTACGAATGAGACAGGAGATAATATGCGTAAACTTTGGAGAATAAAACGTTTCCTAGACATATCTAAGGATAAACCAAATTTGAGACTAATCGCCCGAAGATGGATGGTGTTGGTCTCTGCGTCTTTGGGTTTGTATTTGGGAGTACCCGTCTGCGGGTTGGCGCAGAATGACCAAGGTCAGAATGGCCAAGGTCCTGGTATCAAGCTGGGCGTCCCGAACGGAACCTACGTCTTCACCATCACTGGCTACTTGACCGCTCCCGCTATCCCGTCCAACAACCTGGTTCCGCTTGCGGTGGCCGGACGGGAGACTTACTTTGCCAACGGGACCACGAGCGGCGTAACGACGTTCTCAATCGGAGGTCAGGTCCAGAGTCGGGTCACGTTCGCAGGTACCTTCACGGTCAATGCAGATGGCAGCGTGTCGGAGACTGACACCCAGACCAGCGGGCCAGGGCAAGTGCTGCACTTTGATGTGTACCCTACGCCGGACGGCAATACCCTCACGACCATTCAGAGGGATCTCGGATCGACGGCCACCGGGTTTTTAACGCGAGGACGCTAGTCCTGAGGCGAGTGCGATCCCGGTCGCAAAATCATTCGGTGCGCCACTTAAGAATCTCGATCACCTCTTTGATGCAGTTTCTGCCCTGAAAACTCTCAAGGTCGAAGCTGAAGATCACCCAGTTAACATCTGGTTAACTCGAAGGGGGCTCAGCACTTGGCCCACCCCTGGGCGCGCCAGCCGGCCAATTCCTGCTGGCCGGCGCGTGACTTATGACCCTGGGGTGTACCTTCGCCAAACTTGGAATTATCTCCAACAAAATGAACCAGTTTGGTTTCCGCCAGACATCCAATTTGATGAAAACGGTAGATTGCCGATTCCCGTGAGACTGTACGCCAGAGACGTGACCGCATGCTTACCGTCGCCGAGCTTGTGCAGACACATTCGCGAAGCCTTAAGAGACTATGTGCCAAAGATGTCCATCCAACCCACCATTGCCTTGTTCCTGATGGCCGGGGGGCCCAAGCTTACGACCGTGATCCGTTTGCTTCAATCACCGATGGCGATATGATCGAATTGAGAGAATTTCTGCCGCTCAATTGTCCCTTCGATTCGGATGCATTCTTGACCCCCCGTTCCCCCGCCCATGTGCCAGGCTCTTTCATCAAGTAGTCGCTCACCGCCAATGCGCGGTCGAAGTATTGTCCAACTCCTTCGGCGCTCCGGTTAACCTCGAATGTTTAGCATACTACCTCGTCCAACGCCTTCACCCTTACGCTTCGCTTAAGCCCGAGCAACTCCCTCCCGACGCTGCGTGTCGACCTCCCTACAAGGGAGGTTCGGAAGGTAACTGCAGTCAAATGTTCAACGTGTTTCAACCTTGTTAGTCCGAAGACGTTTAAATGCATTGAAGACCGAAAAGAGGTAACGGTCACTCAAGGGCCGCGACTGGCTTATTATTAATAATGCTAATAAAGTATCAGTCAGAAAAGACACGGTCCCGCTTAAACGCAATGATGTCATTTCCAAAGGCTTGTTAGCGAGACGTTGATATAACTGTTGATTGTTTCGCTTGCATGCGGCAATGTAAGACGCTCATTTTGTGGTTTCGCATCCTAAGACGATTTGGAGAGAATTAAAGACAACCCATATCTCATGAATAGCGGGTCAGAAATTCGTTTCGATAGGGGACAATATATGCGTAAGAGTTGGGCTTTTACGCAGTAGCAGATAACAGCTACACTGTAGACATCATCGGTGGAACTGACAGCTTTGCCGTTGCAGCGGGTCAATTGAGCACTATCGGCGTGCTCGATACGAACCAAGGCAAGGTTGTCCTTCGGTATCAGGGAACGACCTGCTTCGCGCGACCGGAATAGTGAACATATCGGAGGTATTTGGTTGAGGAAGGTGCCCGATTTGTCTTTCGCGATCTCTTGAACTAACTTCCACACGGCGCGATTCTCGATTTCCAGCCCGACCGGGCGAAGGTCGAAATGATTGGAGGTGAATCATGATCCTGGTGGTTGGTGCGACTGGCTTGCTGGGGAGCCGCATTTGCGAGCGATTGAGAAGCGAGGGACAACCGGTCAGAGCACTTGTTCGGAGAACGTCTAATCCTGACAAGGTCAACGCATTGAGATCGCTTGGCTGCGAACTGGCCACCGGGGATTTAAAAGAGCCTCCGCAGATTCAGGCAGTTTGCCAGGGGATATCAGCGTTGATTTCCACCGCCTCTTCAACGCTTTCGCGCCAGCCGGGCGACTCGATTGAGAGCGTCGATTTGCGGGGTCAACTAACGCTCGTGAACGCTGTAAGAAGCGCGGGTATAAGGCGCTTCGTTTTCGTTTCCTTTCGCGACGATCCCGCCATCCAATACCCTTTGACCCAAGCGAAGCGTTCTGTTGAGCGTGCAATCGCGGATCTAAACTTCACGTCGGTCCAAGCGAGTTACTTTATGGAAGTGTGGCTCTCTCCTGCCCTGGGCTTCGACTGCATTCATGGCAAGGCACGCATTTACGGCAGTGGATCGAAACCGATCAGCTGGGTATCCTATCGGGATGTGGCAGAGTTCTGCATCGCGCCGGTCCTTCGTTCTGTTGGGAGTCGCTCTGTGCTCGAGGTGGGTGGTCCCGAAGCTCTAACTCCTCTTGAAGTGGTGAAGATCTTCGAGGAAGAAAGCGGGCGGCATTTAGAGGTGGAAACAATCCCTGAAGCCAAGTTGCGGGAACAGTTGGATTCCGCGACTGATTCTTCGGAAAAGTCGTTCGCCGGAATCACGCTAAAGTATGCCCACGGAGAGACCATCGATATGCGCGGGCTACTGGAGTCGATTCCGGTTCGCCTGACCTCCGTCCGGGAATATGCAAAGACTGTGCTGGAACCACATCACCAAAGAGTACTCCGAAAACGAACCTAAGCAGCTTTTGCGGAAACCATCGAAACAGGTTCCGCGCCAACCTTAGAGCGCCGAATTTTGAACCAGGCCGCACCTTCTTCTCGTGTCAGCGTTTCCAGGTAATGCCGTTTGCAGACCGCCTCAGAATTGCCCATTCGTTTGGAGAGTTCGCCTAGTCCCTCTTTGCTTGAACGCGCCAGCCAGTATGAAGCATACGAGTGACGAAGGGCATTGGTGGGCGGATTTACTTTTGAGGGCCAGGCGCAGCTTTTTCATTCGTCGTCTAACTGCGCTATCAACAATGGGAATAAGAAGCAGCGAAAAGCCCGGCGGGACCCGCGCCGACAATGAGGACGTCGTTTCGCGTCATTCGATCATTCCGAGAAGACAGCTGTCCGGGATTGGTCATCTTTCTTCCATTTTGCCAAGTTGTCGCCGAGAGGTCACCTTATTAGCTCCTTCTCTCAAGCCCTCCGTGCCCACCGTGACCTCCGTGCGAGCCATTCCCCTT
This sequence comes from uncultured Verrucomicrobiae bacterium, assembly GCA_963789065.1. Taxonomy (GTDB): domain Bacteria; phylum Verrucomicrobiota; class Verrucomicrobiia; order Chthoniobacterales; family JAFAMB01; genus JAFAMB01. Next base: position 17,572 of record CAWBKA010000008.1, read on the forward strand.
TCGGTGCTTAAGGCACTTTTCAATCCGATCCCCTTCGTGTCCCTTCGCGTTTTTCCAAACCTTCAAGGCCACACCGCTCAACAGATACCAGCGCTTTGGCTGGTGAGATTTTCGGGCTAACGATTACCTCGATGTTTTTTGTCCGCCGGCCGCGATGATCACTCCGATGATCACCAGGCCGGTGACCACAAAGCGAATGCCGGCGCTGACGCCAAAGGTATTCAGCATCGTCAGCAAGAGCACCAGGAAGAGCCCGGCTCCCCACAATCCGGGCACATTGGCCTTGCCACCGCTGACCGAGGTTCCGCCGATGACAACCACCGCGATCGAGGCGAGCAGATATTCATCGCCAATCTCCAGCGACGATCCCCGGAAATAGCCCGCCAGCAAAGCTCCGCAAATGCCGCCAAGGGCGCCGCTCAAAACATAGGTTGCGCACCGAGTCCGTTCCACTCGGATCCCGGCGAGCCAGGCGGCGCGGGTATTCTGCCCAATGGCCAGGACCGAACGGCCATAGATCGTTCGGTGCAGGAGGATTCCGATCCCGGTCGTAAAAATTGCCGTGCCGATCGCCAGCAATGGGATCCCCGCGAATTGGGCACTGGTGAAGTCCGCGAAACCGGGGGGCGGCTTGATCTGCAATCCGCGACCGTAACTGATTCCCGCGGACTGAACAATGAAGCTGGCCGAGAGAGTAGCGATGATCGGCGGGATGCGCAAAAGCCAGATCAGAAGATAGTTGGCAAAGCCGATGCCAACGCCCGAGAAGAGCGCCGCCAAAAGACCCGCGGCGATCATTTTATCGGACCCGTCCATCACCTTCATGGCAACCGCGCTGGCCAAACCGATATTGGCGGGCAAGGAAAGATCGACGTTGCCCGGCCCGAGGGTGATCACGAACATCTGGGCGACCCCGGTTATCACCGAAAAGACGGCCAGCGCGAGACCGGCCGTGATCATTCCACCGGCGCCGTAACCGTGGGTGAAGGCGATTGCCGCGAGCCAGACCAACAGGGCGCCCAGATAGGACCAGATCCATGGTTTGGCAAAAAGGTTGAATCGGCCGCCGAACCTCACGACGCTCTCCCGTCTGTCCGGTTGATCAGTGCGCGCGCGGCGAGAACGATGATAAGGATCGCTCCCTGCGCGCCAACCTGCCAGTCGGGCGAGACCCGCATAAAGTTGAGGAGGGAGCCGGCCAGGGTCAGGGTCAGCGCACCGATGACCGCCCCGATCGGCGACACCCGTCCGCCGACGAATTCCCCGCCGCCGAGGATGACGCCGGCGATCGAAAGCAAGGTGTAACCCTTGCCAATGTTCGCGTCGGCCGACGTGGTCAGACCGATCAGCGCCAAGCCCGACAAGACCCCGAAAACGCCGGCGAGGGCAAACATCACTACTTTTGTTTTCAGCAGCGACCATCCTGCCCTGCCGATCGCGTTTGGGTTACCGCCCGAGCCGCGCAAAATGGCGCCGTAGGAAGTCCGCATCAATGCGATATGCACAAGCGCAGCGATGACAACGGCGGCGATAATGGGAAAGGGAACATAGGGCGTATGGAAATTCATCAAACCGCGCAGCCAGTCGGGTGGTTTGCCTCCGGGCTTGGGCAGGATGAGGATGGCCAGGCCCTGCCAGACGAAAAGCATGCCGAGCGTCACCACGATCGAGGGAACATTTCGCAGATAGATCACCGCGCCAATCAGCGCATAGACGCCGATGCCCGCGAGAAGGATGACTACCCCCAACAGGGGAGCTTCGCGCAGCCAGGTCGCTGTCACGCAACCGACGAAGCTGACGAAGGTGCCGATCGAGAGATCCAGGTCGTTGACCGTGATAACAAACATCTGGGCGATGGTAGCGAGGGCGACGGGAATCCCCAAGTTGAGCATCAGGTTGAGGCCGAAATAGCTCATCGCCCGTTGATTGAGCCAAGCGATGCCTGCGATAACGAGCGCCAGCGAAATGGCCGGCAGGGCCGCTCGCAGGAATCGCCGCGACGTTTGGCCGCCAGCCCAAGGTATTCTTGCGGCACTCACGCCCGGACCCGAAGTCATGATCGTGCGGCCTCCTGGAAAGAGGAGTGGATGACCCGCTCCTCGGTCAATTCACCGCGCCTTAGATCGGCGACGATGCGGCCGTTGCGGAAGACGTAAACATGGTCGCAATTTTGCAATTCCTCCATTTCGGTCGTGTACCAGAGAAAGGTGCGCCCGACATTCGCTTCGGCGCGAATGAGATCGTAGACTTCAAGTTTGGTGCTGATATCAACGCCGCGCATCGGGTCGTCCATCAGCACGATCCTGGCCTCGGAACCGAGCGCGCGGGCAAACAAGGCTTTCTGCTGATTGCCGCCGGAGAGTGAGAGGATGTTATTGCGCATGTCGGGGGTGCGGATGTTGATGCGCTTTTTCCAGTTCTCGGCCAGACGGTCCTCGAGCTCAGAAGAGACCAGCAAGCCACGCCGCAGTGCCCGAAGCGAGCGAACGCCAATATTTTCGGTGATCGACCAGATCGGGAATATCCCATCGCTCTGGCGATCGCCTGCGATCAGCGCCACTGGATCGGTCACCCCGATGCCGGGGATTCGCCGCGTGGCGCCATTGAAAATTGAGAGCAAAAGGGAGGTCTGGCCGTGACCGGAAAGTCCGGCCAGCCCAACGATCTCACCCTCGTGAGCAACGAATTCGACGCCGTCGCTTTGGGTTGCCGGGCGTGCCCGAACCCTGACTGGCGTGGTCCTGCGGGCCGCGCTGGCTTCCACCGCCGGGCGCATTTTGCTGGCCGCGGGGCCGCCCATCGCGGCCACCAGCTTGTCGCGGTTGAAGCCGGAGGCTCGATCGGCCGCTACAACCACGCCGTCCCGCATCACGACGATTCGATCGGAATAGGCCAGGATCTCGCCAAGCAGATGCGAGATCAGGACGCAACTGGCACCGGTTTCGACGACTCGCCGCACATGCGAAAGCAGTTGCCCGGCCGTATGGCTGTCAAGAGACGAAGTCGGTTCATCAAGAATGACAAGATGAAGCGGGTCCTTAGTGGTCGTGAACGCGCGGGCGACTTCGATCATTTGGCGTTTGCCAATCGGCAAGTCGCCGACCACGGCATTTGGGGCAATCCCGTGGTCCGGGAAGATCTCGTCAAGTTTGTCACCGATGAGCCGACCGGCTCGCTTGCGCCAACCCCATCCCGCGATGCCCGGGTGAAGGACGCGGGCGTTTTCCGCAACGGTAAGATTGGGGCAGAGCGACAATTCCTGGAAGACGCAGCGTATCCCAAGCTTCTGGGCCAGGACCACTAGATAGTTTGGCCGTGGCTCTCCTCCGACGATGATCTGCCCGTTGTCCGGAACGAGCGTGCCGGCGAGGATATGCATCAGCGTCGATTTGCCGGCGCCGTTATGGCCAACCAGTCCCACACACTCTCCGGCGTCGACAGCGAAATCGACGCCCGCAAGCGCGCGGACGGCGCCGAAGTGCTTTTCGACGCCGTCCAGTCTGACGATATTCACGGATGTACCGGAGATCACACGCGCTGAATCAATCGTAGGGAAGCTGCAGCATGTCCAGATCGTCGCTACTTCTTCACATTATCGTCGATCGCCTTCTTGGCGTCTTCCTGCGTGTATTCATGGCTGGCAACGCCACCGACCGGAATGTTGGGTAGCGCAGCCTCAAAATCATCCTGAGAGAACGCCAGATACGGTACCACCAGGTCATGTGGAATGTCCTTGCGGCCGTCGAGAATCTGCTGTGCGACCCAGAAGGCCAGGGTCGAAACGCCGGGCGCGATCGATGCCGACCAGGTGGTGTAGCCGTTCTTGTCCTTCTGCTGCTTCCACCACGCGAGCTCGTCTTGACGGTTACCCATGATGATGATGGGCTGCTTGCGACCCGCCGCCGCAAAGGCTTGCGCCGCACCATATCCGTCTCCGCCCTGATCAACCACGGCGGCGATTTCGGGGAGCGAAGGCAAGACGGTAGCGACCGCCTTTTGCGCTACGGTCTGATCCCAGTCGCCCTCAACACTGTTGACGAGCTTGAATTCCGGATGCTTCTTGACCCCCTCCACGATTCCGGAGTGGATTGCATCGTCGATGGAAGTACCGGCGAGTCCGCGGATCTCCAACAGGTTGCCGCCTTTAGGCAGCCATTTGGCCAGATGCTCGACTTCCTGCTCCCCATAATCCTTGAAATCGACCACCACCCGGTAGGCGCCAGGTTCGGTCACCGTCCCGTCAAACGAGACGACCGTAATGCCCGCGTCAATGGCCTGTTTAATGGCCCCATTCAAGGCATCCGGCGAGGACGCGTTGATAACGATTGCGTTGTACCCCTGAAGAATCAGGTTCTGGATCTGTGCCGCCTGGGTGGGAACCTCCTTGTCTGCCGTCGTGAAGACGTCGGCGGCGGCCACGACCCCGTCAGCGACGGCTTTCTTGGTTACCAGGTCATAACTCTTCAACATGGCCTGACGCCAGGAATTGCCTGCATAGTTGTTCGAGAACGCGATGCGCATATTCTTGGTGTCGGCGTGAGCCGCACTGATGAACGCAACGCCCGCCAAGGCGCCTAGCAGGGCCTTTTTGCAGATTCTTTTCTTCATGCCTTAAACTCCAGTCAATGATTGAGTGCTTGTTCAATAGCGCAGCCGGTCGCGGCAGATCAGCCGTAAAGGCTCACCCCTGCCGAGGAAGGCGAAGGTCGCACGCTTCGGATTTTTGTGACAAGAGCTAGCCTTGGTCACTATTTGGGGGGAGCCACCCTCGACCAGCGAGGGCGTTTCGAGCGTTGCGCTAACGGCCCAGAGTACGTCGAATGACCAGTTTATCAACTTTTTTCGCGTGAGTCGAATGGGTGGCCCGCATTGCTGGTCACGGCCATCTCTGGCACCAGGGTTTTTCTAATATTTGCGTCGCGTGCGAGAGACACTGCGGTAATCTTTTGCTCTCCGGGATCTCATCTGGGCCGGCGCTTTGCGCCGCCTCTAGCATGAGGTAGTGTCACTCCATCTTTGTTATGGAATCGCGCCAACGTTACCTGATGTGTCCACCCGAGTTCTACCAGATTGATTACGTCATCAACCCTTGGATGGAAGGTAACATCGACCGTGCGAGCGCCAAACTAGCCGGCGAACAGTGGAACGAGCTCCACGGAATTTTGACCCTTCACGCGGACGTCGATGTCATCACTGCGTACACGGGTTCTCCCGACATGGTCTTTACCGCAAACGCTGGCCTGGTTCTGGGGAATGTTGCCGTCATCAGCCGTTTCTTACACCGTGAGCGCCAGGGAGAAGAGCCGCATTTCCGCAGCTGGTTTCAACAAAACGGCTTCCGGGTGCACGAATTGCCCAAGGATCTACCCTTCGAAGGTGCCGGCGACGCCCTGTTCGACCGTGCGCAGCCCGTTCTCTGGGCAAGCTACGGTTACCGCACCGAGCTGGACACTCACCGGCTCCTGTCCGAGTTGCTCAGTATTGAGGTCATCAGCCTGCGACTCGTCGATAAACGGTTCTACCATCTCGATACCTGTTTCTGCCCGCTCGAAGGGGGCTTTTTGTTGTACTACCCTCCAGCTCTCGACGCGCGCTCCAACATCCAGATCGAGCGCCGAGTGCCCGAGGAAAAGCGCATTGTCCTCGACGAAGCGGACGCCATCCACTTTGCCGCCAACGCCGTCAATATCGGCGACGCTCTTGTCCTCCATAGCGCGAGCGAATCGCTCAAGACCCGGCTTTCGGCGGCAGGCTTTCGAGTCTTTGAAACGCCGCTGACTGAGTTTATTAAATCCGGCGGCTCAGCCAAATGTCTGACCCTGCGCCTCAACGAAACACAGCGACCGGGCGCGCGCGCCCACAGCGAAATCGTAAGCCGGGTCCTCAGTTTGGATGGTCATCTTTTGGATTCTGGCCTCCTCGATCGCGCCTTGGAGCTAACTGTCGATAGCGGGGGTAGTTTTCAGATTTTAAACTTTCAACTCGGCAAACAGCGCCAAAGCACCTCGCGAGCGGAGATCCGCATTTCCGCACCGGCGCCCGACGCGCTTGACAATCTCGTCGGGCAGCTCATCGAACTTGGTGGCGTCCCGGCAGCCCAGCAACGCACCGCCGACGCACGACTCGAAGTCGTTTCGATGGATGGCGTCGCGCCCGAAGATTTTTACGTGACGACCATCTATCCGACCGAAGTGCGGCTTGGTGGTCAATGGGTCCGCATCGAGGGTCAACGCATGGACGGCTGCATTGTTATCGACGACCATGACGCACCGCGGACCGTCGCTACCGTCCGACTGCTGCGTGACCTCCGGCGCGGTGATCGTGTGGTTGTTGGGGTGGATGGAATTCAGACGGTGCGCAAGAGCGAATCCCGGCAGGAACGCGGGATCGGAGGCGCGCCGGTGGCGGAGTTCGCTTTTATGGGCGCCGGAGTCAGCAGCGAGCGGAAGATCGAACTCGTCGTCCACCAGATCGCCTGGGAACTCGAACGCATCCGCGAACGCGGCGGCAAGGTCGCGGTGGTCGCGGGTCCCGTAGTCATTCATACCGGTGGCGGAGAAAACCTCGCCGAACTCATCCGCGCCGGCTACGTGCACGCAATACTGGGCGGAAATGGCATCGCCGTCCACGACATTGAGCAATCCCTGATGGGCACCTCCCTCGGCGTCGATATGAAACGGGGCACCCCTGTTCACGGTGGGCACCGCCACCATCTCCGGGCTATTAATACCATCCGACGCTGCGGGAGCATCAGGGCGGCGGTCGAGCAAGGGGTGCTCAGAAGCGGAATTTTTTACGAGTGTGTCCGCGCCGGCGTCCCCTTCTCGCTGGTCGCGTCCATCCGCGACGACGGCCCATTGCCCGACGTTTTTACGGATGTGATCGAAGCCCAGCGCGACTACGCACGGCTGATCGCAGGGGCGGATATGATTTTGATGCTCAGTTCGATGCTCCACAGTATCGGTGTCGGCAACATGACTCCAGCGGGGGTAAAGCTAGTGTGTGTCGATATCAACCCGGCGGTTGTCACGAAACTGGCCGACCGAGGCTCCATCGAAAGCGTCGGCGTCGTCACCGATGTCGGGCTGTTCCTGAGCCTGCTGGTCCAGCAGGTTCGGGGAAACGTGTCGGCGTAGGGTTGCTGGGTAGCGAGTAGCCAGTAGCCAGTAGCAACTTGGGTGGGGCCGCACGTGTTGGGACAAGGGATGCGCGTCCGGCGTGGCCCGTTTCGAAGCTTCCGTTCTCGAACGGCACCGGTAGGGACGCGCTCCCGCGCGTCCCTGAAGTTTGGCCATTTGGTTCCTTGGGCGAGGCTCCGGCGCGCCGTGAAAATGGCGCCTAAATCCAGTGGGAGGAAGATATCCCGCCCGGCAACTTACGTTCCAGCCGGAAGCAGTCGAGGCAACGCGACAGGGTGACCTGGCGGTTGAGGCCCTTGATGTAAAAGGTTCGTATAGCGAATCAGCGAGCGTGCAGAGCACAATGAAAATTGAACGCCGAGCAAGCCTCGAAAAGCCCAATGTGCCTGTCGAGATCGTCGGAGCAAATCGAAGACCGAAGCCTTGGAGAGAAGAGAGCGTAGCGAGCATCTTCCGGGAGGACCGGGGTAATGGCGGTGGTATGTGCGAAAGGATAGAGGTGTCAACACGGGAGACCCAGCGTCCTCCATCTTTCATCTTTCACAAGTTGGCCTGCAGAAAGGAAGATAGGAAATTCGCACGGAGGACACGGAGATCACGGAGGAAATTTAAGTTGTAGATCAAAGGCGTGCGTTGGTTTTCAGCCGTGCCTCGCCATAAATCACTCGAACAACCCAAAACAAACTCTAATAGCAAACTCTAATAAAATCCTCTGAACCTCCGCGCCCACCGTGCCCTCCGTGCGAGCCATTCTCCTTCCGGCTAAGCCGTTTTTGGATCCGATCTCTTTTCGCGTCCGCCCGGCGCGACCCGTCTCGAAGCCTCCGTTCTCGAACGGCGCCGGTAGGGACCCGCTCCCACGCGTCCGCTCACAATCGTTCCTAAAATCCTGAATCGTCCTCGTCGTCGTTCTTCGTTCTCGAGCTTTGGGCATTGTTAGTTAAAACCGATTCGCGCCCAAAAGAGACTTCGCCGGAGGAATGAGAGGAATCAGCCGTTCCGTGGCCTCCGTGCGAACATTTCCCTCGGTCCTGTGGCCGCGCGTGTAGGCCGACACGTGCCCGTGGGGCATGGTTCCGTTCGAGCCGGAGGTTTTTTGCCGAACAGCAAAAATCATATGAAATAACATTTTTATTGAAAGTTATTAAGTATGCCTCATAGTCATCGGGTGCCATGAATTCGCCCGTTACATCCATTCACTCGACGTTGAAAAACGTTTTTGGTTTCGACACTTTTCGCGAGGGTCAAGCAGAGGTTATTACCAAAATTCTGGAGGGCAAATCCGCACTGGCGGTTTTTCCTACTGGTAGCGGCAAAAGTCTTTGCTACCAGATCAGTGCGCTGCATCTGGAAGGTTTGACCCTGGTCATTTCGCCCTTAATCGCGCTGATGAAAGACCAGATCGATTATTTGCAAAAACGCAACATTCCTGCGGCTCGCCTCGATTCCACGATCGAACTGGATGAAATCCGGAAAATTGATTCAGACTTGCGCGCCGGTCGGCTCAAGTTGCTCTACGTGGCGCCGGAACGATTTTCTAACGAGCGTTTTATCCAGAAACTGCGTCAGCTCAAGATCTCGCTCATGGTCATTGACGAGGCCCATTGTATTTCCGAGTGGGGCCATAATTTTCGCCCTGATTATCTAAAGTTAGCTCGAACCGCCCGCGCTCTCGGCGTCGAGAGATTTCTCACACTCACGGCGACCGCAACTCCGACCGTGGCAGATCACATCTGTCGCGAGTTTCGGATAGAACGAGACGCCTTTGTTCATACCGGCTTTTACCGCCCGAATCTAACGCTCCAGATCACACCCGCTCGTCCAAATGAACAGCTTGAACTCCTGGTTGCTCGGCTCAAGGGGCGCCCGCCGGGCCCGACGATCGTCTATGTCACACTGCAGCGCACAGCCGAGACCGTGGCCGACGCGCTCAACAAACGGAGCTTCCCTGCGCGGGCCTACCATGCAGGTATGCGAACCGAGGAACGAAATACGGTTCAGGACTGGTTCATGGATTCCTCCGATTCGATCGTCGTAGCAACCATTGCTTTCGGCATGGGGATCGATAAATCCAATATCCGGTATGTTTACCACTATAACTTGCCGAAAAGTCTCGAAAACTATTCTCAGGAGATTGGACGCGCGGGCCGCGACGGAAAGGCATCCATCTGTGAGATGCTGGCCTGTGGCGCTGACCTGACGACGCTTGAGAATTTTACTTTTGGCGACACTCCCGACGCAGCGAGTGTTTGCGCGATCGTCGATCAGATCCTGGCAAAAAGTAACGAGTTTGATCTATCGCTGTATGATCTGTCACGCACCCATGACGTTCGCCCGTTGGTAATCGATACGCTGCTCACCTACCTCGAGTTGGCAGATGTCATCGAATCCACGGAACCATTCTACAACGAGTATCAGTTCGCACCGCTCAAGCCGTCGCAGGAAATTCTGGCAAAGTTCGATCGTTCGCGTGCTGAATTCCTAAGCAGCATTTTTTCGGGCGCGGTGAAGGCGCAAAAATGGTTTACGGTCGATCTTAGCGAAACGATGCGTCGGCTTAAGACCACGCGCAGCCGCATCATCAAAGCGCTCACCTATCTCGAAGAGCATGGCGATCTGACTCTCAAAGTTTCAGGATTGCGCCAAGGGTACCGCATCAAGACGCGCCCGACCGATGTTCCGGCTCTGAAAACCTCTTTGATCCAACGCTTCGAAACACGCGAAGGCAACGATGTGGGCCGCGTTCAACAAGTTGTTCAGTTGGCTGAGCATTCCGGGTGCATCGTCCGGCAGCTACTTCACTATTTCGGGGAGGATCTCGGCCAGGACTGCGGACATTGCAGCAGTTGTTCTGGCGGCGGGGGAAAGACCATTCGTGCGACGGAAGAGACGAAAGCGCCAAAGCTGGACCTCGCCAGGATGACATCTCTCCACAAGCAACAAACTGTGGCTCTGTCTTCCCCCAGACAGATCGCCCGCTTCTGCTGCGGATTGAGTTCCCCAATGCTTAGCCAGACCAAGCTCAATAAACACCCGGATTTTGGCAGTATGGCAGAAGTTCCATTTCAGATCGTTATGAGAGCAGCCCAACAGGTCGTCCAACCGATCCCAGATTCGAGTTCCCGTTCAACGCGTAAGACCAGTGGCGCGAAAAGCGTCCGGCGATAGCGGCGGCAGCAGCTCGAAAAAGGAAATTAGCTAGCCCGCGAAACACGCGAAATGACGCGAAAATAACAAAATGTTCCAAGAATCACAGGCCTGAAAAATGAGGACCCTATCTTGGTCTTTCTTTTTTCGGTTGCTTTCGCGTGTTTCGCGGGCACAAATTCCGTGGCCCGACTGGCGCCGGCCTCACTTTAGCAAGCCTTCCTCCCATTTTTCGACCAGAGGCGAAACTTTGCCACTGACCAGGTCGGCGAATGCCAATAGTGCTTTCCGAGCGTCGCCTACCGGATAATAGAATGCATCCCAATTTTCGCTGTCTTCACCATCGTGATTGGGGATTACGTGCTCAAAATAGCATGCTTCTTTCAGTTCGGTATAGGCGCTCGCGGCTCGGCGCTCAATGTTTTCGAGATCTTTGAGCGAGAGGATATTTTTTTGGCGCTGGGTTCGGCGCAATAATTTGCGCCGCATCACGTCCGTCAGAAAATCTGCTAACGATAGATTGCGCTCCTGCGATAGCAGAAACACGATTTCGGCGTGTGAGAGCGGTGCGAGAAAGATGCTCAGGACAGCGACCTTTGAGGCAAACGTTTCCTGCAATTTTCGACCAACGAACGGGTTCCCCTCGAAAAATAGATCCCCGGCGGCCAGCATTCGCTCGGCGTCCTGCAAATCCACCGCCTGAAGATCCCCGCGAACGTCCAGCACGATGAAATGTTCCTTTTTCCGAAGTTCCTCAATCTCTGCGCGAGATCTGAAATGGTAAGCTTTCCCATCGACTTCCCCAGGTCGCGGAGACCTGCAGTTATATAATACAAGTTTCTTCAGCCTGGCTGCAGACTCAGGATAAAAGTTCCTGAAGGCAGTGTGTAACGGTCCTTTGCCGACACAGGATGGACCAGAGAGGATGATGAAGCGTCCCATAGCGAGAAGAGAACGCACGTCCAGAAGAACTCAAGTATTCGCGATGAAGAAACTCGTATCGGCGTATCGGCGTGTGACCGCGAGGACGCGGACGCGCATGCGGGATGCGCTGCGCGTCCGGCGTGACAGGTCTCGAAGCTCCCGTTTTCGCGCGCAACGTCCCTACGTGCCATTCCACGCGGCCACATGCCAACGCGCCGACACGAATGCCTTTTGGACAACTCCACGCCGGACGCGCAGGAGCGCGTCCCACGCCGCCAGGCGGCCATACGCCGATCCGCCGACCACGCCGACACGCCAAACGGTCTTCTTTGGACTCCGCCACGCCGGACGCGCGGGAGCGCGTCCCTTGTCTACCGCGCCGCTGCGCGGCCGTACGCCGATACGCCGATACGCCGACACGATGCTCCTAGTCGGAAGCGCCAATATTCGTGCCAATCGCCTCCATTTCCGGTTGAAAGTTGCTCCAATTCGACCTGTGGCCCTATAAATATGAAGCGTTGTGACCAAAGGAGCATTGATGGCGGATTTAGACGAAAAGACATTTCCCGTAACCCCGAATTCGAACTTCCAAAGTATGCGTGACGCCTTGGCCGGTGATCGGCATCGGCCGCTTTACCACTTCCTCGCTCCGGCCAATTGGATGAATGATCCAAACGGGCCGATTTTCTGGAAGGGGAGATATCATCTTTTTTATCAGTACAATCCCAATGGCCCGTTTTGGGGCACGCTTCACTGGGGCCATTCGGCAAGCGTTGATCTTGTTCATTGGGAGGATTTCCCCATCGCACTCGCACCGTCGAACGATGGCCCGGACAAATACGGATGCTGGTCAGGTTGCGTAGTCGACGACAGAGGGGTGCCGACGGCTCTTTACACCGCTCCCGGGCCGCAAACGGTTTGTCTGGCGATGGGCGATGGCGATCTCACAAACTGGACGAAACTGGGCGCGCCAGTGATCAGCGAGCCGCCGCCGGAGCTGGAGTTAGTTGGATTCCCGTCGATTACCGGTGATTTCTCTGCCGATTTTCGGGACCCATTTGTCTGGCGCGAAAAGGAGCACTGGTTTCTGTTAATAGGTTCCGGATTGCGCGGTAAGGGCGGAACCGCGCTGTTGTACGAATCAGAAGATTTGCGTCAATGGCGCTATGTGCAACCGTTTCTGACCGCGATGGTCGGGACTGACTGCCCCATGTGGGAGTGTCCGATTTTGCTTCGAACGGGGGATCGTTGCGCGTTGTTTGTCTGTCCTCATCCGGAAGCGAAAAAGGTCGTTTGGTTCGCCGGGGACCGCGAGAACGGCCACCTGCGCGAACGCCAGCGAGGACAACTTGATTTTGGGGTCTATGCTTACGCAGCAAATTCTCTTTACGACGCCGCGCGCGATCGTCATTTGCTGTGGACCTGGATAAAAGAAGGACGCCCAGGGAAAGTCCGACGCGCGGCGGGATGGGCGGGTCTGTTGAGCCTCCCTAAAGAGTGCTCTCTGGATGCCAATTATCATCTGCTGGTGAAACCGGCCGCCGAACTGAAGCTCCTTCGCACCGAAGGCCGAGCCATTCGGGGAAAAAAGCTCACGCCGTCTTCCGAGAATCCTTTTTTGGGATTCTTCGGTGATTGCCTGGAATTCGAAGCGGAGGTCTCGTTTGATGAACCTGCCATTTTCGAGCTAACCGTCCGCTCCACTCTCGACGGGGCGGAATACACTACCATTTCTTGCCATAGCGCGGACGAATCATTGATCGTAGACGGAAGCAGATCCAGTCTGGATCCCGATGTTAACCATCAGACCTTTTCCGGGCCATTGGCTCCCGATCAGAATGGCATGGTACGATTTCACGCATTTTTGGATCGCTCGGTTCTCGAAGTATTTCTAGCCGATCGGGCGTTTATCACCCATCGTTTGTATCCAACGCGAGAGGACAGTTTGGGCGTGAGTTTCGTGGTAAAGATGGGTTCAATTGTCGTTCATCGTTTGGCCGGGTGGAAAATGGCTTCGATTTGGCCGAATAAGGTTTTAACCGCGAATGGAGACAAATAGGAGAAGCCTTTTAACCGCTAATGGACACGAATGGACGCGAATTCAGACCGTTTTAATCCGATCCCCTTCGCGTCTATTCGTCTCCGTTCGCGGTTGTTCCAATCTTCCATGCCAACAACGTTAAGCGATCTGTTCGGCATGGCGCAGGGCGAACAGGAGAAACCTTTTAACCGCTAATGGACGCGAATGGACACGAATTCAGACCCTTTAATCCGATCCCATTCGCGTCTATTCGTGTCCATTCGCGGTTGTCCCAAACTTCCGGGCCGCAACCTTGAATAATTTGTTCGGCGTGGCGGAGGGCGAACAGGAGAAACCTTTTAACCGCTTATGGACTCCGATGGACACGAATTCAGACCGTTTTAATCCGATCCCCTTCGCGTCTATTCGTGTCCATTCGCGGTTGTTCCAATCTTCCAGGCCACAACGTTGAACGATTTGTTTGCCGTGCCGCAGGCCGAATAGGAGAAACCCTTTAACCGCTAATGGACACGAATGGACGCGAATTCAGACCGTTTTAATCCGATCCCCTTCGCGTCTATTCGTGTCCGTTCGCGGTTGTCCCAAACTTCCGGGCCGCAACCTTGAATAATTTGTTTGGCGTGGCGCAGGCCGAACAGGAGAAACCTTTTAACCGCTTATGGACTCCAATGGACACGAATTCAGACCGTTTTAATCCGATCCCCTTCGCGTCTATTCGTGTCCATTCGCGGTTGTCCCAAACTTCCGGGCCGCAACCTTGAATAATTTGTTTGGCATGGCGGAGGCCGAACAGGAGAAACCTTTTAACCACTTATGGACTCCAATGGACACGAATTCAGACCGTTTTAATCCGATCCCCTTCGCGTTCATTCGTGTCCATTCGCGGTTGTTCCAATCTTCCAGGCCAATAACGTTGAACGATCTGTTCAGCGTGGCGCAGGCCGAACAGGAGAAACCTTTTAACCGCTTATGGACTCCGATGGACACGAATTCAGACCGTTTTAATCCGATCCCCTTCGCGTCTATTCGTGTCCATTCGCGGTTGTCCCAAACTTCCGGGCCGCAGCCTTGAACCTAGAAGCGTAAATAGAAAAAGTTGGATTGGGGTGAAAGAGGCTGATTTAGTTAGGGATGCAGCCAAAAGCTTGGATGCCGAACCCTCACCCAGCGGGTGAGCCAATACCGAAGCTAATTGAAGGTTCATGGCCGGTGGACACGCCGGGTGGGCGTTACTACGCGGAGTTCGACGACGAGTCACCTGTTACGCGGGAAGGCCAGCTGATCTTCTTCGCTCAGTTTCTGCGGGTGGGAGGGCGCTGGGAGCGGTTCTTGAGCAACTGTCCGTTAAGCTACGAAGGCAACCGGGGTAGCCGTGTGGTCGATGTGCTTGGCACGGCGACGCTCTCGGTGCTTTGCGGACACTGGCGTTACGCTCATATCAATGCGGTGCGGGGCGACACCCTCAATCCAGGATTGCTGGGCATGAATACGACGGTGAGCGAAGACGTGGTGCGCCGAGCGATGAAACGGATGGAAGAGGATAAAGGCCTGGCATGGCTGGGCGGGGAGTTGCGCGCGTGCGTCCAGCCGGTGTTGAGCCAATCCTGGATCATGGACATCGATGTGACGGTCAAGCCGATCTATGGTCACCAGCAAGGAGCGCAGGTGGGGTACAATCCGCATAAACCTGGACGGCCGAGCCACTGCTATCACAGTTACTTCATGGCCAATACGCGGCTGTGTCTGGGTGTGGAAGTGCTCGGGGGCAAGGAGCACGCCGCGCGACATGCCTTGCCAGGTTTATGGCAACTGCTCGACGAGCTGCCGCGCACCCATTGGCCGTCGATTTTACGTGGCGACTGCAGCTACGGAAATGAGATGCTTTTGCAGGAGGCTGAGAAGCGCGGCTTGCCGTGCCTGTTCAAGCTACGCCATACGGACAAAGTCAAAACGCTGGTCTCCCAAATGCAGCGTGCCGGAGCGGCTTGGGAAGATAGCGGCCAGGGGTGGGAAGTGCTCGAAGCGAAGCTGCGCTTGAGCGGTTGGAGTTTGGCACGTCGAGTGGTGCTGGTCCGCGAGAAGCCAGCGCTGGCTCCTGCAGGGGAGCAGGGACGCCGACGGCGCGATCATCTGCAAGCCGGACTGCCCGGATCGGCCCAGTGGAAAAACGTGCTGGCGCCTTGGGCTGGGCGAATGGCAGTCTTAGTGACCACGCTGGATCCCAAAGCATATCCGGCGGTCACCTTGGCGCGTCTTTATCGGGAACGAGCCGATGCCGAGAACATCTACGATGAGCTCAAAAATCAATGGGGTTGGAACGGCTTCACGACGCAGAAGTTGGCTCCCTGCCGCTTGATGGCCAATCTGGTCGCACTGATCTACAACTGGTGGCACCTCTACGTACGTCTTTACGACGGCGAGCACCATCGGGAGGCGATCACCAGTCGGCCGGCCTTGTTGAGCGGAGTGGCTCGGCTGGCCGTTCATCAAAACCAACGCAAAGTCAGAGTCAGCTTGCAGCACGAAAACAGTCAGGAGCTCGCACAGGCTATCGCCCATGTCAGCAACACCTTACAACGCTTCTGGCTCATTGCGGAGCAATGGAGCGTCCAGCAACGCTGGAATCTGCTATTGACTCATATTTTTCGCCACTGGCTCGGTGGTAAATGGGTTGGGATGCTCCGCCGGAGGCCCAATCACTCCTCTCCGGCTGAGATCTGGCCACTCTGAGCATTTTATGCCTGGTGAAAACCGTCGGTTAGGCCTTGAATAATTTGTTTGGCGTGGCGGAGGCCGAACAGGAGAAACCCTTTAACCGCTAATGGACACGAATGGACGCGAATTCAGACCGTTTTAATCCGATCCCCTTCGCGTCCATTCGCGGTTGTCCCATTCTTCAAGGCCACAAAGTTGAATGGAACGCTAGGCGGTTTTAATCGATTGGTGGATACCGCGTTTGCCGCGAAGAGGGCGTGCTCACCGGCGACTTTCCTTCCGAACCGATTCCAAGACGCGCTAAGAGCCAGCGCGTGACCACCGGTGCCGCTGGATAGCACTGATCCACATAAAACATTTGAATCGCTATTTGCGTACTTTCTCCCAAGAACCCGTCGATTTCACCTTTGTAGTAGCCACGATGGCGCAGCGCGAGTTGAACCTGCTCAACGGTCGGTACGCTCACGCTGAGGCGAATCGGCTCGGAATTAAAACCGAATGCAGGGCCGTGCCGATTGAACGAAGCATCCTGACCACGAGTTTTGCCGACCACCGGGAAACTGGCTAACGCCAGGACAATAAGAACCAGTGCGTTACCTGAACCAGTCTTCGCCTTTGTGTTTTTCATCTTAAGCACCTGTCAATGTCGATAGACGTTCGCAGGCGAATTTTCAAACCTTTCCTTTCCACGAGCCAGCCGCCAGCCTGCATCGATCACAAATCCTTAGAGATTTGTGATCGACGCAGGCTGTAGTCGCGGAACTCTCCGGCTACGCCGGAAAATTCCGCTGCTTTTTGGAGAGAAGAGCTAAAAAACAGTTTGCTTCGAAGCATTCACTTTTAAAAAGGCTCTTTGCGGAGAAATCTCACTTTGCGGTGGCCAGGACAAACAGCCGGTGAAAAGGAAACAGGACTCGCCCGTCAGCGAGAGGTGGAATCTGCTGCTGGTAACATTCGACCAATTCGGTCATGAATAGCGATCGGGTCTGATCATCCGGCAACTTTGCCAGGAACGGTCGCAATCCAGTACTCTGATACCATATTGCCATTTCCTGGTGGGTCTCGAGCAGATGATGGTAAACCGTCTCCCAGATCTCGACTTGCCGGCAGAATTTCGACAGCACGTCGTAGTAAAACACAGGAGCCTCGACAGTTAACCGTTCGTCCGGAGCCTCAAAGGCGCGCCAACGGGAAGCGATCATCAGGCGCCGGTAGATCTCGGCTACCGGTTGCCGGATGATTGGAATCTGAAAGGCTAGCATGCCGCCTGGCCGGAGGCTGCTGCAGAGACCCTGTAGAAGTTGAGCATGGTCCGGTACCCACTGAAACGAAGCGTTTGCGAAAATAAGGTCCTGGGGAATCGGCGGGTGCCAATGGGCCAGATCGGCCCGCACCCAGGCCAACTTCGGGTAGGCCAATCGACCGCGCTCGAGCATCGCAGCGGAATTGTCCACACCGACAACATTGGCTCCGGGCCAGCGTTCCGCCAATAGGCTGGTGCTATTTCCCGGCCCGCAACCCAGATCCGCGGCGAAGCGCACTTCCGGAAGATCGATTCGAGCCAAAAGATCACGGGCAGGCCGAGTGCGATAAGTCTCGAAGCGCAGATAGAGATTCGGGTCCCAATCGCTCACAGGTGTCAATCAAATGAAGGGTCGGAGCAGTGAGAGATCAGCCGGGCTCAGCCGTTCCTTCGCTGTCTTAGCCTGATGCCAATAGGGATACAGCAACACCGGCGAACTAGCAGAATCGAGCCAGGCTCGTTGCTCCGGCGTGAGCACCAGATTGGCCGCACCCAGATTATCGGCCAACTGCGCTTCTGTGCGAGCGCCGATCACCAGTGATGTTACTCCCGGCCGGCCGAGCAGGTAAGCCAGAGCGACTTGAGCCGCGGACACCTTGAGAGACTCCGCGATTTCCACCAAGACATCAATGACCTCATAGAGTTGCTGTTCGTTATGAATTGGGGGCTCACCCCAATTGTTGAAGTGACGGGAACCTTCCGGGGTTTTCTGGTCACGCCGATATTTGCCTGACAAGAGTCCACCAGCCAATGGGCTCCAAATCAGGATACCGAGGCCCTGATCAAGCGTGATTGGGATCAGCTCGTACTCCGCGTCTCTCGCCTGCAAGGAATAATAAATCTGTTGACTGACGAATCGGGTATACCCGTGGCGCTCGGAAACTCCCAACGCCTTCATTAAATGCCATCCCGAGTAGTTAGACGCGCCGACATATCGGACCTTACCTGAACGTACCAGTGCATCCAGCGCCTCCAGCGTTTCTTCGAGTGGCGTCTGTCCGTCCCATTCATGGAGTTGATAAAGATCGATGTGATCGGTCCGGAGACGGCGCAGGCTTTTTTCGCATTCTCGGATCAGATGATACCGGGAGGCGCCACCTTCGTTCGGGCCATCGCCAACGACCATTCTGGCTTTGGTTGCGATGAGCACATCCTCCCGCCGACCTTCCAAAACCTCGCCGAGAATCTCCTCCGACACGCCGTTGGAATAACAATTGGCCGTGTCGAACAGATTAACGCCCGCCGTCAGGCAGAGGTCGACCTGGCGCCGGGCGGCGGCGACATCCGTCGCGCCTACCTTGCTAAAAATGTCGACACCGCCGAAAGTCATGGTGCCTAAACTGAGCACAGAAATCCGCAGGCCTGATTTTCCGAGTTGACGATATTCCATGACGACACCCATACATCATCATTAAATCCCCCGCGACCACGCCGTTGAGGGAAATCGAAGACCCATCCAGGACCCTTGTGCTCGTCTCCGAAAATGTTTACACTCGTTGCGCGCAACTTGTTCGCGGCAGACTCATGAGGCCCTGGATAGTCATCTTGATCATTGGAATTGCCGGAACTGCGTTCGGCCGGCTGGGTGATACGGAAAAGCAGTTGATCGGACGATACGGGAAACCCGTTTCGGTTCGTCCCGGTGGCGAGTTCAATCCGTATTTTCAGAAATGGTTAGATTTTGAATCACATGGAATCGCTATTTCCTGCGGCATGCACGCGGGCAAATGCGTAACCATTCAGTACAACCGGCAGAGCGGTTTCAAGAACGCGGAGTTTGTCGGCTTCAAAATGTTCAACGATGTCGGTTCTCCGGTATACGTCGAACGGAGCGCGACCTCCTTAAAATTCACCTTCCAGAAGGACTATCCTGAAATTGTGAAGGCATCGCAAAAAGGGATTTCCAGAATGCGGAGAACCCTCGAACCACCTCAAAAAAACGACCAGTAGCGCTATCCCTCCGCTCGTTGTAAATGGCTCGTCAGCCTGTCCAAGAAGTCCGCTTGAGACTGGATGATTTTGCGCCGCGCATCCGGGATCGCGAAAAATTCACCTTTGTCTATTTCCGGAAATTCTTTCATCTTCCCAGACTTCGGCGGCCATTCGAGGGTGAAGGTATTGCTCTTTATCCGCGACAAATCGCAGTCTCCCATAAACGCCCATGCGTAGACGCGTTTGCCTGATTTTTGCCTTATTTCGCCGAGATAAATAAAGGGTCCAGCTGGAGGAATAGAGGTTTCTTCAACAAACTCGCGCTTTGCCGCCTCAAGCCTCTCTTCCCCATCATCGATAAGTCCCTTGGGGATCGACCAGGCGCCTTCATCTTTCTTCGTCCACAGCGGACCGCCCGGATGCACAAGGAAAACTTCCAGAAGGCCACCAGGCTTTCGGTACATCAACAGGCCGGCACTTATTTGCGACACGCCGGGGAGAATAGCATTCGAGGAGCCGGGTAAGCCAGTAGCCAGTAGCCAGTAGCCAGTAGCCGAGGAGACGGAGCCACACATCCAGAAGCAAAAGAAGTCGGGAAGTAAGGAGCACCCCATGGGCGGGCTTGCTTGAAGATCTGAGAAGAAATTAGCGCTCCTCGGACCTCGGCGTTTTTGGAGAGGTTGCAGGAGATATGAGGCAGATGCCGATGTGAGAGGGGATCGCTTGTGCCACTACCGCACGCCCCTCGACTCGTCGTCGTCTCCTTGACTACTGACTACTGGCTACTGGCTACTGGCTACTGGCTACTGGCTACTGGCTACTGGCTACTGGCTACTGGCTACTGGCTACTCGGCTACTGGCTACTGGCTACTGGCTACTGGCTACTGGCTACTGGCTACTGGCTACTGGCTACTGGCTACTGGCTACTGGCTACTGGCTACTCGGCTACTGGCTACTCGGCTACTCGGCTACTCGGCTACTCGCCTCCTCGGCCACTTTTCACCTACGGCGTCCTTGCGCAAACCTCTTTGAGGTGCTCAATGTATCCAACGATGGCTCTAAAACAGCTGGTTTTTGAGGTTAGCTCGCAGGAAGACGGAACTTGGACCGCCGCCGGCATTGGCGATGACATCTTCACTCAGGGAACGGATTTGGAAGACCTGAAAGTGAATACCGTGGAAGCTATACGCGCACACTTTTACGACGAGGATTGCGACAAGTTCGAGGTGCGCTTCGCTCAGGTCATGTCGCAATTCTTCTTTGCCGCTTGAGAACGCCCCCTCAATTATCTGGCAACGATCTAGTCAAATGCCTGTGCCGGCATTGGGATTACCACTTTATCAAACAAGTCGGAAAACACGTTCGCCTTGAAACATTGGTGCCCCGCTTTCAGCGCGTGACAATTCCACTCCACGACAGCATAAAACAGGGATTGCTTATCGCGATTCTAAAGAGCGTCGCTACTCATAGACGGACCGACGTTGACCAAATTCTCGATACCCTTCAATCCTAATCCTATGCCTCGGATCTCACCGCTCTTTTACACCGTTTTTGCGTCGATGATCGGTGCTTTTTGTCTGATTGGGTCCGGCTGTGCATCGCACCCTGTTGCCGCGAGAGCGCGACAAGATGTCCTCATCGTTTCCGAGCCCGCCGGTGCTAAAATCGAAATAAACGGTCAATACGTCGGCGATGCTCCTACGACCGTCCAGATTGAATCTTCGAGCGACGGCCGATTCTGGAGAGACACGATCATAAAAGCCTATCCGAAAGATACCGGCTACACGCAAATTTTGGCCTTTAACGGTAAATCTCGCTGGGCGATCAGCGATCTGATCCCTCCCCGACTTGTCTTCGACACCCGATCCGAACCTGGCGCCGGGGTTCCGAGTCAATAATCCAAGTTTTCAAACGTGCCACGCCGGACGCGCGGGAGCGTCCAAGCAAGGCGTCGCCGAAGCGCCTGACTTCGCTCGATTTTCAAAAGGCAAGGCGGGACGCCTTGCTTACGCACAGGAACGTCTCCACTCGAGCGGATCGCTCTCGTTCCTAAGCCTCGTCCTCGTCGTCGTTCTCGTCCTCGTCCTTCGATTCTTTGGCGCTGGATAACCTCCAGGCGTTTGGTTCCGTCGATTCCTCCGGCGTAAGCAGGCGTCCCGGCCTTACCTCCTCCTCTCGGAAGGGGAGGTAAGGCGAGACGCCTTACTTACGCCGGAAATAAGGCCAGGCGCCCCTTCGGCTTCGGGGCGACCGTTCAACTGCGGACCTCCCAGGGTTGGAACCAAGGTTGAGTCCCTGGGTCCGTTACTCACTTCTTGCGCTTTGCTGCTTCGGTCATCGCGCGATCTATTAGAAGGGTCGCCAAATGCTGGGTCCCTTCGTCGAGCTTTGCGTTTGCCTTCTTAAGCTGGTGCGAATCGTGACTTTTCAGCGCCATCTCGACTTCAAGCACCAAAGCATCGATTTTCCGCTGGTCATCCGAGCTAATCTGGTCACCGACAAGCGTCAATGCGCTGCGGACTGCTGGGATTAGTTCGTTGCTTTTGAGTACAGCCTCAGTCCAGACGCGTTCTGACATGTCTTCGAAAGCGTGATCCAATGATTCCGCGATCATTTTTTCGACTGCATCGTCGGACACATCCACGGCGCTGCTCAGCTCAATAACCTTCTCTCGGCCAGTCCGGGTATCACGCGCCAGCACATGCAGGATGCCGTCGGCATCGATCTCAAATTGAACACCAACTCTCGCGATTCCCTTCAGAACCGGCTCAAACTCGATATCGAAGCGCCCAAGCTCCCAATTGTCCTTTGCGAGTTCACGTTCACCCTGCAAAACGACAATCTGCATGGAGGTCTGGTTGGCGACTGCATTTGTGAACATTTCGCCGGCCTTGCACGGAATGGTGGAATTCCGCGGAATGATCACATTCATCAAGCCGCCGAATGTTTCGATGCCGAGTGACAAGGGGGTAACGTCAAGGAGTAAGACGTTCTGAACCTCGCCGGAAAGAATACCGGCTTGGATCGTTGCCCCTACCGCCACCGCTTCGTCTGGATTTTGAGTAATGTTAGGGAGGCGTTGAAAGACCTCCGCGCAAAATTGCCGGACGATCGGCATCCGGGTCACGCCGCCGACCAGTATGACTTCGTCGAGTGCCACAGGATCCAGCTTCGCGTCATCAAGCGAACGGAGGCAGTGCGAGCGAGTGCGCCGGATGATCGGTCGAGCGACCGCTTCTAACTCCTGCCGTGTTAGCGCGTAAGAGAAACTGCGATTCCCGGATAGGAACGGAATTTCGATCTGGACGATATCTTCCGTCGACAACCGCATTTTTCCTGCGTGTGCTATTTCACGAATTCGCGCGAAAAACAGCCTGTCATCGAGTTCCGGTCGCAGTTCCGGGTAGCGGCCGACGATCCGTTCCTTCAGGAGGCGGACGAGCTCGCGATCAATATCATCCCCGCCCAGGCGGGTATTTCCATTCGTCGACAAAACGCGGAAAATGCCCTGGTTCAGTTCAAGGATAGAGATGTCAAAGGTTCCGCCGCCGAGATCGTAAACGGCGATTCTGGAACGATCACTGAGTCGATCGAGGCCGTAGGCCAGCGCGGCTGCGGTTGGCTCATTGATAATTCTTTCTATGGTGAACTCGGCTAGTTCCCCGGCTCGCTTGGTGGCTTGACGTTGCAAGTCGTTGAAGTAGGCAGGGACCGTAATCACTGCCCGATTTACAGAGCGCCCGATACTTGCTTCGGCATCGGCTTTAAGCTTCTTCAGAACAAGGCTGGAGACTTCCTCAGGGCTGAGCAGTCGATCACCGATCTCCAACACTATCCGACCGTTCTGCGATTTCACCGCAAAAGGAAAATCTTCCTTCTCCGACTCTCCGGGCCGGCGCCCGATAAGACGTTTCACGGAATACAAAGTCCGTTCCGGGCTTAGTGCCCGCATCCGATCCGCAGGAGCGCCAACTACAGGATCACCATTTTCCGGAAGGTAAACCACTGACGGTGTCAGTCTCGATCCCTCGCGATCGGCAATCAGGATAGGGAAACCTGAATCCATGACACCGATCAGCGAGTTGGTTGTTCCGAGGTCTATCCCAACGATGTCAGTCATAAACTATTAAAGATTCGCTCGAGATCATATTAGTCCAGACAGTCTTCGGCGCTGACAAATCTCTCAGGATTTGTCAGCGCGGGAGGCTAACTAAGCGAGTTCTTCCAAACGGATTTTTCTTTCACGCACCTGGCCTAACCACTTCTGGACAAACATCAGACCCAAGGCGATCTGGGCAAGCGGATGGCGGGAATCACCAGTGTTCTCAAACCAGCACTGATCGAGCCGGGCAACCGCGGAGAGAAGATCAGCCTCTCGCCCTAAAAGCTCCTTTTCCGCCTGGGCCAATCTCTCACGAAGACGGTCCAGCCGATGGTATGCCAGCGCGCGGAGAATCGGTGAGCTCTGGGGCGAAAGAGAGCCTAGCTCCTGGTCGGCGCTTTGCAGCACTTCGACGATGGTCCCGAATAGTTCACCAAGATCAGGCGTTATTTGGCCTCCACCACTGTCCCCGAATTCGAGTTTCAACAGATGTTGAATTCTCGCCGCGGGATTTGCGATAGTCTGAAAAGCCGCATTAACTGCAGACAACTCGCCCATTCGAGATGGATCCGCATGGAGAGATTCGCTCTTGCGAAAATAAGCTCCCTTCACCGTCTCTTCAGTGATCGCGGGCCGTCGCTCGACACCGAGGAGAGCGAAATAGTCGGTCATGCCGAGAAGCTTTCGCCGCAGGAACAATGCGCGACGGCGTTCGGATTCGTCACCTTGAATCCTCCCTTTTGCAGATCTTCGCTGTAATCGAGCAACGACCCACTGACGAACAGCGCACTCTTGGGATCAACGACCACACGAACGTTATTCGATTCCACCAGGATGTCCCGGTTCGCAGGGCCATCGACAAGATCCATCTTGTACTGTAACCCTGAACAACCTCCGCCAATGACCGCAACTCTTAATGCGCCATGCGAACGGCCCTGCCGCTGCAGCAGTTGCGAAAGCTTTGCCGCCGCACTGCCGGTAACCTTTACCAGGCGCTCATTCCCGATTTTGTATTTTACTTCACTTGCTGGCGTCACGAGCGAATATGGGATCTGCGCCGCTCAAAAGCAAACGCGGAGCGTTTCACCCTCCGGCAGGCTGTCTTGTTCCATGGCCTTTCCCGAATCCAACCATTCCAAATGCCGCTCTGAGATCGCTTCTACTTGAGCCACCGAGGAGACTTGCTGCAACTCCGCTCGCAATGTGCGGCCACCGGGCATGCCCTTCGAGTAGGCCATCAGCCGGCCACGCATCGCGGCCATCACGTGCCTTTCACAATCACTTTCGACCACCGCCATGCGGCAGTGCCGAAGAATGTGGTTCCAACGTTCTTCTGCCGAAGGTTCTGGAATAATTTCGCCGGTTGCCAGGAAACATTTCGCCTGTCGAAATAGCCACGGCGACGTCATTGCAGCCCGACCGACCATCACGCCTTGCACCTTGGTCGATTGGAGCCGTAGAAGAATTTCGTGGACGCTTCGAAGATCTCCGTTCCCGATAACCGGGATTGAAATTGCCTGCGCTACGCTGGCGATAGTCTGCCAATCGGCAACTCCGGAGTAGCCCTGCTCCCTGGTGCGACCATGAACGGCTATCGCCCTGATCCCCGTTTGTTCCAGGATGGTCGCCGTCGTGGTGGCGTTGATCGTCTCCTGACTCCATCCCAAACGGATTTTGGCGGTGACCGGGAACGGCTCAACCGCCTTGACCACCGCCAAAGCCACTCGTTCCAGGAGTGGACAATCCCTCAAGAGCGCGGAGCCGCCGTGCCTGGAAACCACCTTGTTGACCGGACACCCGAAGTTCAAGTCAATGAAATCTGGTTCGACCCAGTCGAGAACGGCTTTCGCCGCATTAGCCATCCGTTCAGGGTCTGCTCCAAACAATTGGACGCCCACTGGGCGCTCCTCTGCTCGAAAAGAAAGCATCTCCCTGGTGCGCTCGTTGCGGTGCAATATGCCATCCGCGGAAACAAATTCAGTCACCAACACGTCCGCGCCCTGCTCCTTGCAAAGCCGACGGAACACAGAGTCCGTAACTCCCGCCATTGGCGCAAGATAAAGAGGACGCGTGTTGTTAAACCAAGGAAGCATCGGAGGAACAGCACTTTACCAGCAATCGAAGCCCGGGCAAACCGAGTTACGGTATCGGTGCCCCGGTGAAGGCCTCAATCCGTCGGTCCGCGACCGGCCTTCATCGTCACTGTTCCGGCTGGCGGGTCCCTGACAGCGGCCTCATCAACGCATAGACTTCTTGCTGGACCGAGTCGAGCTGATCCAACCTTAGCCGTGGATCCCCGATTATAAAGACCTCGCCGGTCTTGGCATGTTCGTAAATGAGTATTCTCTCCTCCGCACTTTCCCGGGTATCGACTTGCTTTAGAGTTTTCTTTCGCTCGAGCATGATCGCCAAAACGTAGCGAGCATTCACATACTCCGGCAGATCCTCCTGCAATAGCCTGCGTAGCAGTTCCTCGACCGATTCCTTCGAGACTGGATCGGGAGCCGGCGGAGGAGGCGCCTGGAACTTGGATTTCCAAAACGAAAAGGGCTCCACACTATCCTTGATCTGCAGCCAGGCACTTTCCGAGATATCCTCTCGCCTGAACCCGCCCCGGACACGAAACAACAGAGTGAAAATTGTCGCGCCATCATCGAAGGCTTGCTCTGTTCGCGCACATTGGCGACCCCGCGTTTTGATTTCCCACTCTGACAACATCGTTTAAGAGGTAAACCGCAGATTGCTCGGATTCCATCAGCAACCAGAGTTTTTAACCACAGATTACGCAGAAAAAGTAGCCAAGTAGCCAGTAGCCGAAGAAGAGCCTAGGAGCAGGGGAGCCAGGAATTCACGAAGTCGATTTAATTTCTTCTCAAATCTTCAAACGCGCCCGCCCATGGGGTGCTCTTGCTTCGCGACTTCTTCTGGATCATGGCTACTTGGCGACCAGTCATGCCACAAGTCCGCTACTGGCTACTGGCTACTGGCTACCGGCTACTTGACTACTTCGCTTCTTGGCTTCTTGACTTCTTGGCTTCTTGACTTCTTCTTTTTCCCCAACGCATGGAAACGGTTATACCGCCGGGCTCTACGATCGGACTTCTGGGCGGTGGACAATTGGGCCGGATGTTTGGGATTGCCGCACGCCGGATGGGCTACAGGGTCCACACCTTCGAACCCTCACCGGATAGTCCGGCAGGCCAAATTTCGGATCGGGAATTCAATGGCCCCTACACCGATTGGGAGTTACTGAACGCGTTCGTAGGGTCGGTCGATGTCGTCACGTTCGAGTTCGAAAACATTCCTGCTGAAGTCGTGAATCGGATTTCACAAACCAAGCCCGTTCACCCACGGTCTGATGTCCTGCACATCTGTCAGAACCGCGCGCGAGAGAAAAGCTTCCTTCGAGAACATCAATATCCGCACGCGGCTTTTGCTTTAGTCTCGAACCAGGCGGAACTGGACGCCGCGCTCGCATCAATCGGTACGCCATCGGTTTTGAAATCTGCCGACTTCGGCTACGACGGGAAAGGACAGCGAAAAATCATCAAGGGTGAGAGCTTGGATTTTTCAAAATTTGGCGCGACCGAGGCCATACTGGAAAAATGGATTCCGTACGATCGTGAACTGTCGGTCATCTGTGCACGAGACGGCAACGGTGAGGTTTGCACGTTCCCAGCGTCGGAGAATGTGCATACCCGGCAAATTTTGGATTATTCGATCGTACCGGCGCGGATCAAGCCCGAAGTCGAACGCCGCGCCGTGTCGATTGCCCAACGTATCGCCAGCGATCTCGACGTCGTTGGCCTCATTGCCGTAGAGTTCTTTCTGACACGCGACAATCAGTTGATCGTAAATGAACTCGCTCCCCGGCCTCACAACTCAGGGCACTATACATTTGACGCCTGTCTGACCAGCCAGTTTGAACAGCAGCTACGCGCGGTCTGCGGTTTGCCGTTTGGATCGACCGCCCTCTTGAGGCCGGCCGTCATGGTAAATCTGCTCGGCGACCTGTGGAACGGCGGCCTGCAGCCGAATTGGCATCCCATCCTGAGCCATCCCTGTGCAAAGTTTCACTTATACGGGAAAATGGAAGGTCGTCCGGGCCGCAAAATGGGGCACTTCTGCGTTCTTCGGGAGACGATCGAACAAGCGCTCGCAGAGGCTCTGGATATCAGGCAGAAACTAACCCATGTTAACAGGCGGCCTTAACCAGAAAATCCCGCGGGCCAAAGCGTTTGCGGGATTTTCGCGCTCGGCAAGAAACGAAGTGCTAAGCGAAAATTTTTCGCCAAGATAGGAATCTGTTGATGTCTACCCCTCTTCGCAAATCCAACCTGTCTGCCTTGGCGTTGATAATCGCCGTTGGCTGGATGGTTGGCGTCGCGGGCTGTCAGCCAAAAGTCGCCGATACCACGCCTTTTGGTCTGAAGACTGTCGAACTGAAAATATTGCGTACCTCGCTCAAAGCTGAGGTCGCAGATACACCGCAAGCGTCGGAGAACGGATTGATGTTTCGCGATTCAATGCCGGAAGATCGGGGAATGCTTTTCGTTTTTGAGCAGCCCAGGACAGCCTCATTTTGGATGAAGAACACCAAGATCCCGCTCTCGATCGCTTACGTCGATTCGGCGGGAAAAATTCTGGAGATTAAATCGATGAAGCCGTTTGACGAGACCGTTGTCCCAAGCGCGTCGGACCGGGTGGCCTACGCGCTGGAAGTCAACCAGGGATGGTTCGATCGGCACGGGATAGCTCCCGGCGCGAAAATCGACGGAATTCCACGGAGATAGGATGAAAACGAAGGAACAAACGATCGAACTCCTGGAAACCATCGCCAGGCTTCTGGAGCTCAAGGGAGAGAATCCGTTCAAAATTCGCGCTTACACTAACGGCGCACGAGCGCTGGAAACCTTCTCCGGCAACTTCCTGACTGCGGTGGCCGAGAATAAGCTCGGAGAACTGGAGGGAATCGGTGACGCGATCGCGAAGAAAGTTTCGGAGTATGTCCAGACGGGGACGCTGGTCTATTTCGAAAAGCTACAGGCAGAGTTTCCCCCGACCATTTTTGAGTTATTTGAAATCCAAGGTTTGGGCGGGAAAAAGGTCAAAGCGTTGTACGAGCAACTCGGCGTTAAGACCATCGCCGAACTTGAAACGGCCGCCAGAGAAGGGCGAGTGAGCGATTTGCCAGGATTCGGAGCGAAGACTGCGACAAATCTGCTTCAGGCCATCGAACAGCGGCGCAAGCATTCAGGACGCTTTTTGCTCTCGGACGCCAAAGTCTGGTCGGACGAATTGCTCGAGCATTTCCGAGAGCACCCAGACGTTTCTCAGATCAGCTCTGGGGGCAGTTTCCGAAGAGGGAGAGAAACGATTGGAGACTTGGATATCCTGATCGCGACGCAGCAACCTGAACGGATCATCGAACATTTCCTTTTGTTTGACGCGATAGATCGAGTCCTTGCCCGGGGCGAGACGAAGACCAGCGTCCTTCTGAAGTGTGGTGCACAAGCCGATCTGCGGGTGGTGGCGAATCATGAATTCCCATTTGCCCTCGGTTACTTCACCGGAAGCAAAGAGCATAATGTGGTCTTGCGTGGACGCGCCCTGCAGAACGGCTGGACTTTAAACGAGTACCGTTTAGCACCCGAGCCCGGCTCCAAAAGGATGCCCAAACCAATTCCAAAGATTCAAACCGAGGCGGATCTCTATCTGGCCCTGGGCTTGGTTTATATTCCTCCGGAGCTAAGGGAAAACCACGGCGAAATCGAGGCTGCCGAAAAGGGGGAGTTACCGAATTTAATCGAATTGCACAATCTGCGCGGAACGTTTCATAACCACACCAATGCGAGCGATGGGCACAATACGCTGGAAGAAATGGCTGACGCGGCAAATCAACTCGGCCTTCAGTATCTGGGCATCGCGGACCACAGCAAAGCCTCCTTTCAAGCTCACGGTCTGGATGAAAAGCGTTTGTTGGAACAGGTCGAACAGATCCGCGAATTGAATAAGGGGTTTGATGCTGATTTTCAAATTCTCGCGGGTGTCGAATGCGATATTCTCAGGGATGGGTCCCTGGATTTTCCGGACGAGATTCTGGCTCAACTCGATTACGTGGTGGCCAGCGTACACGCCTCTTTCACCTTGCCGGAGAAAGAGATGACGAAGCGGATCATTCGAGCGATCGAAAACCGATATATTACGATTCTGGGTCATCCGACCGGACGTTTGCTACTGACGCGGGAGCCTTACCAAGTGGACCTTGGGGAGATCATCAATGCGGCAGCCGCTACCGGAACGGTCATCGAATTAAACGCGAATCCGCGTCGGCTGGATATGGACTGGCGCTACTGGAAGCACGCCAAGGAGCGAGGCGTCCGATGCGCGATAAACCCGGATGCACACTCCGTTCGTGGTCTCCAGGATCTTTGGTTCGGGGTTGAAACCGCGCGCAAAGGTTGGCTAACACGCGAGGACGTCATCAATTGTCTAAGATTGACCGATCTGAAAAATTTTCTGAGAGAAAAACGTGACCGGATAACGTGATCGGTCCGTTCACGTGAATGGCGCTGAGTTATGGCCTGTTCGTTCCCTCAGGCCCTGAAAATTGGAAAACCACGAATGAACGCGAAGGGGGAATCGGATCCAAATGCGAACTTTATTCGCGTCTATTCGTGTCCATTCGCGGTTGAAATTTTACTCCTATGGACCTGTCCCCGCCCCCTCACTATCTGTTTAGCCCTCAGGCCCTGAAGATTGGAAAAACCACGAATGGACGCGAATGAACGCGAAGGGGGAATCGGATCCAAATGCGATCTTTATTCGCGTCTATTCGTGTCCATTCGCGGTTGAAATTTTACTCCTATGGACCTGTCCCCGCCCCCTCACTATCTGTTTAGCCCTCAGGCCCTGAAGATTGGAAAAACCACGAATGGACGCGAATGAACGCGAAGGGGGAATCGGATCCAAATGCGGTCTTTATCGCGTCTATTCGCGGTTGAAATTTTACTCCTATTCGACCGGTGCCCGCGTTAACCACAAGCCAGCGGACACGACGCCAGATCACGCTGCCGGCAGGCGCACCAGAAGATCCGTCTGCGCTTTCCCATCGCTCGTGGCAGAAATCTCACCCTTCATCCGCGCCAGTTCGCCTCGTGCTCTGAAGAGTCCGATTCCAAAATTTTCCTCCTGCTTACGCGTGGTGAAAAACGGATCAAATATTTTGGGAATCAACGGAGGTTTAATGCCATGTCCATCGTCCCGAAACGTTACCTCAACAAACCCGGAACGGCTCTCCGCAGTGACGACGACAGATTTTGCCTCCGCCTCGCTGGCGTTCCGAAGGAGGTGCTCGAAGATCTCCTTTAATTTCCGCCGGTCCGTGCGAACCTTGATCCGCCCTCCGAACTGCTTCCGGATCGCAAGACCGGCAGGAGGCGCGAGGGAGTCGACAAGCTCAGATAGGTTAACCGACTCGACAAAGAGAGGCACTGGCCTAATAACAACCGCGGTTTCGTCGATATAGCGCGACAAAAGATCCGCGGCGCGAGACATATGTTGGACCTGCTGAAAAATGTCTCCCTTTAGATTTTGCTCGAGGAGTAATAACCCAGTGTGCCCGGACAAGACTGTAATAATGTTATTAAGCTTGTGGATAAGCCCCGCCAGCAAAGCCGCATAGTACTCGGCCGGGAAGCCTTCCGTACTCGAGCTGCTCAGATTTGTCTTTTCCGCCACGGACGAACTCCTAAGAAAGAGGCGTTTGAAAACTGGCCGGCGCCAAGATCATAGCCTATATGTCCGGGACATAAACATCGGAAAAAGGTTCTCCCGGTGACTCGGTCATGAAAATTTTTGATTCCCAAATTTATGCGGTGAATGCACTTTATGGCAAGCACCCACATGTCAAGTTTAAATCATAGCGCAAAATGCAAGCCTTCGCGTACTTTTTAGCAAGAAATTTGCTCCACGACGGTTAGCACCTCTCACCCCTCACCTCTAACCACCCGGCGTTCGAAGGCGGAGGAGACTTCGGCCAATGGCGTACCGAGATACCACCCTTCAAACCGGTTTAAAACGTCGACCGCCAACGCGGCCCTTGACACCCGACCCCTGGAAAATTGTTCGACGGCAGAAGTCGGATAGCCGGCGATCTCCGGTGCGGATCGAACATTGATTCCGATACCGAGAACCTGAAAATCCCAACTGTTAGAGGTTTCCAACAGGAACCCGGCAAGTTTACCGCCGCCGAGAATCAGATCGTTGGGAGGCTTGATTCGCACAGGCTGCGTGACCCATTTTTCGACAGCATCGCCGCAAGCGACAGCAGCCATTTGGATTAACATTGCCCATCGATCCGGGGAAATCCTGCTTCGGAGCAGAATCGAAAACCAAAGACCCCGCCCTGCGGACGAAAGCCATTTGCGGCCATAAGTCCCGCGACCGCTGGTCTGGCTTTCGGCAAATACCACCAGACCTTCAACAGCGCCCGCAAGACCAGCTTGACGAACGCGGTCGTTCGTGGAGGACGTTTCCCGAAAAACCAGCACCTCTCGGCCGATTGCCTTTGTCTGAAGTCCGGCCAGGATCACCTCTGGAATGAGTGACTCCGGTTCCCGCACGATGGAGAGCGTTTTACCTGTTCGATTGAAAACCAACCCACCTTGCTCCAGAGACTCGACGAGGATCGGAAGTTCAGCGGACTGGATGCCAGTCCGCTTATATATTTCCGCGAGCATCGCCTCTGAGCCAACCGGCAACAGCAACCGCAGCAGTTCAATCTCTCTCGGATTACCCATCTGAGAGCTCCAGGGAGAAATCGATCGCCCTGGCGGAATGCGTCAACTGGCCGATGGAAATGAAATCGACACCGGTTTTGGCAATCTGGCGGACGGTCGTCAGATCGACGCCGCCGCTGGCTTCGAATTTGAGCCCTGGTCTTCTAAGCGACATGCAAGCACGTAATTCATCCGGCGACATGTTATCGAGCAGAATCACGTTTACCTCTGTCAGAAGCGCAAATTCGCGCACCTGATCAATAGCATCAGCTTCCACTTCGATTAACACCTCAGGGTGAGTCTGGCGAACCGAGCGAATTGCATCTTCAAGTTCGGGCTTGGCGAGGAGATGGTTATCTTTCACCATGACACCGTCGTAAAGGCCCATCCGATGATTTGTCCCCCCTCCCGCTCTGACGGCGGCTTTCTCGAGGGCCCGAAGACCCGGAGTTGTCTTTCGCGTATCCAGAATCGTTACTCCAGTGCCCTGTACGGCCGCGACGAACTGAGCCGTAAGCGTCGCGATCCCGGTAAGGCGCTGAAGAAAGTTCAAAGCGACGCGTTCGCCGGTCAAAATGCTTCTGGTGGGACCGGAAAGCTCTATTACTGTTTCTCCAGGCTCTCCGACAGTTCCGTCCGCCTTGACGATCAGAAGTTTCAGTTTCGGATCGATCTTCTCGTAGACCCTTCGAGCCACCTCAACCCCGGCGATCACGCAGGCTTCCTTCACAAAAATCCGTCCGCGCGAAACACGCCATTCCGGAATGAAAAACAGGGAAGTCAAGTCGCCGGAACCGACATCTTCAGCTAAAGCAATATCGACCGGATCAAACGATGGAGTCTCCACTCCAAATGGTAGCCCGGTTCGGACGCCACGCAATGGGGAGGCGTGTCGGCGTGTCGGCGTATCGGCGTGTCGGCGTGTCGGCGTATCGGCGTATCGGCGTGTCGGCGTGTCGGCGTATCGGCGTGTCGGCGTGTCGGCGTGTCGGCGTGTCGGCGTGTCGGCGTGTCGGCGTGTCGGCGTGTCGGCGTGTCGGCGTGTCGGCGTGTCGGCGTGTCGGCGTGTCGGCGTGTCGGCGTGTCGGCGTGTCGGCGTGTCGGCGTGTCGGCGTGTCGGCGTGTCGGCGTGTCGGCGTGTCGGCGTGTCGGCGTGTCGGCGTGTCGGCGTGTCGGCGTGTCGGCGTGTCGGCGTGTCGGCGTGTCGGCGTGTCGGCGTGTCGGCGTGTCGGCGTGTCGGCGTGTCGGCGTGTCGGCGTGTCGGCGTGTCGGCGTGTCGGCGTGTCGGCGTGTCGGCGGGGTAACGGGTACACCTTCCCTCTCACCTCTCACCTCTCACCTCTCACCTCTCACCTCTCACCTCTCACCTCTCACCTCTCACCCGCTAACTCTGCCGGATCGGAAGGTTCATGAAAAAGGTTGCTCCAGAACCTGGGTTGCTTTGAACCGAGACAAATCCCCCATGGGCTTGGGCCGTGTTTTTGACGATCGACAGGCCGAGACCGGTGCCACCGGCGTCTCGCGACCGGTCCTTGTGGACCCGATAGAAACGCTCGAAAATATGCGGCTGGTCGCTGAGCGGAAGACCCACGCCATCGTCGTGCACACTGATGTCGACGGCATGACTATCGCTGCGAAGTTCGATGGCCACCCTGACGGCCGACTTGCCGCTATGCTTCAAAGCGTTATCTACCAGATTGTAAAGGGCTTGTTCGATTCGAAAGGCGTCTGCCTCGATCCGTGGCAAATGCCTCGGTGCACTCACCGTGACCGTCGCGCCGATCTCGCGAATACGCGAATCGAGCCGCTCGATGACTCGGTTCACGCTTTCGAGAAGATCGACTGGCTCAAAGTGGAGGCTGATTTTCCGGGACTCCAGCTGAGAAATGGTCAGGAGATCTTCGATCAAGAGATTCAGGCGCTGTGCATGTTTGTGCATCACCTTCAGGAAACGAAGATTGGTCTCATGGTCTGCCCCCCCATCGATGAGCGTCTCGAGGTAGCCGGTAATAATCGCCAGCGGGGTTCTCAGCTCATGGGAGACATTCGCCACAAACTCTTTCCGGACGGCTTCCAGGGATCGGATCTGACTCACATCGTGAAAAATGACCAACGCCCCGGTCAACGACTCATGCTCACGGGGACGTAAACTGACGGAAGTAACTTGAAAATGTTTGAGCTGGAATTGGTCTCCTTCCCGAATCTCGGCTTGCAACTCCGCTGACTGCGGTTCCTCCGTCTCAAGAGTTCGCTGAATTACCTGGTGCAACAGGTGGTTTCTGAATACCTCCATTACCGTTCGATCCAATGAAGGCTTCGGCAACGAAAACATCTGTTGGAGACGCTCGTTCGTGAGCCGAATTCGCATGTTGCCGTCCGCGATCAGAACGCCCTCGACCAGGCTTGCCAGGATAGCGCGCAGACTGAAATCTTCGTCGGCAATTTGTCGTGCAATCTCTCTTTGCCGCTTTGCCATCTCCTTCAGGTCCCGATGGATCTCACGGAGAACGCGAGGACCCGGGATTTCATGGGACAGCGTTCCGTCGCTCACCAGGTTGCGCACCTCGCGGCGTAAAACAAGAAGGCGGCGCCAGAGCACGATCGCTAACAAGGCAAAGGCACTTACCAAGAGGAGCAAGACGACAAGCCACCCGATAGTCACGGCACGCGGCTGGTCAGAAATCTGTAACCCTCGCCCCGAACCGTGACAATCCGATTTGCTGCTGGCCCTAATTTTTCGCGAAGTCGCCTCACATGGGTGTCAACGGTACGGGTATCAATCGCGCTCGTATAGCCCCAAACGTCCTGCAAAAGTGTTTCCCTGGTAAGAGTCCTCCCACGGCGCTCCACCAACACCGCGAGCAATTTAAATTCGGTGGTGGTCAGTTCCAATCGACTGCCCCGGATCGTTATTCCAAAGTTCACCTTGTCCAGGCAAAACTCATCCACGATGAGCAGGGACGAATTTTGCACGGTTCGTAGTCGCCTGAGCAAGTTTTGCACCCGCAGAACCAATTCGCGGGGGCTGAACGGTTTCGTGATGTAGTCGTCCACCCCTAGTTCCAAACCGGCGAGCCGCTCTGAAAGTTCTGCTTTCGCGGTCAGGATCAAGATCGGAATTTCCGCGGTCTCGTTGTCTTTACGCAGCGCCTTAAAGACTTCAATCCCAGTCATTTGTGGCAACATGATGTCCAGGACGATCGCGTCCGGTCGCGATTCAGTTGCCGTCACCAGTCCCGTGGGGCCCGTAAAGGCTACCAGAACGTCAAAACCGGCCCGGCGAAGATGGTATCGGACCAAGTCAACTATGGCAGGTTCGTCGTCAACAACGAGGATAGTTTCCGCCATCTGAGCCGGACGTTACCGAATGAGCGACAGACCATCAAGACCAGTTACAAAAAAAAGATCCGGGCTGCGCACGCCAAGGAGTAGAAGTCGAGAGATTCGTGCGCAAACCCGAATCGCCTTAACCGAAGAGTATAGACAGGTTAATTTGATCCCTGTTCAAAAGTTTCTTTCTTTCTTAGGGACTTTCCGCAGGTTCTCTGAAACCCGCGTCCACCATGACTTCCGTGCGAGCCATTCCCCTTCTGGCGCGACTGCCGGACGGAAAAACAGCCAACGGCCTCCGGCACAAAGGGTTGCGATGAAATCGGCCGGCGGCTATGGGCGTCTCGGCTACCTTTCACAGGTTGGCCTGCAGAAAGGAAGATAGAAA
>CAWBKA010000009.1:0-197900 GCA_963789065.1 uncultured Verrucomicrobiae bacterium
CCAGAGCTTTCTCAGCATCTGCGAAATCCATTTCCACCAAAAAGTCAAAACGGCAACGAATCCAAACGGGATATCAAGGGCGAAAGCCCTTGGCTAGTTAGATAGAAAGTCTTAATCGCCTTGTCGCACTGTACTTAAATCGTAGACTATGTGTCGATCTGTACTTAAATCGTAGACTGCTCGTGGCGGCCAGAGCATCTGGCCTCTGATCCCGGACAACCGCCCAATGCGCAGAATTGCATTTCGCAATTGCATATTGTAAAACAAATGGGTACAAGCCTATAGCGTACATCGTTTCTGACCAAGCTATAGGACTGGTGACGGAGCTTTTGGGAGCCATGGCTGGCGATGTCTAGATTGGTTAGTTCCAAACGGAAAGTAAATAAGACTATGAAAAAGAGAATTACGGGGACCAATAAACCGGCGGGGCCACCCATTGCCCGCACCGTCGTGCCTCCAGCCCCAGGAGAGGATCCAAAGCATGAACTGGTCGCCCTGATGATCCATCGAGAGACCACCACGAGTTCGGACCCGGATCATAACGAGACAGAGCTGATAGTCTATGAGCAGAGTGACCAAGTGGAGGGCACCGGAACCCACAGGGGGTATTATCGACGGCTTTACAAAAATGGAGACACAGACTACGGGCCAACCGAAGGAACCCAAAAAACAACGGTCAAAGAAGATGGTTCTTGGGAAACAGACGTGGGAGGGGACCTGGAAGGTGACTGGAGGAACCGGCAAGTTTAAGAATATCAAAGGCGGAGGCAGCTATCGGGGGAAGGCTACAGCACAAGAGGCCTTTACCGAGTGGGAAGGTGAAGTGGAATACTAACGTGCGCCTCCTTTTCTCCTATCGACTATGACGGGAAGCACTCCTTCAGGATTGCCTCTGCCTCGTGAGGCTCCAGATTCAAGCGGATGAACAAGTGATTGTATGCTGCTTGTCGAGGCATACCAACGGGGCACATCCGAAAGGGTGTGCCCTTTCTTTTTGCTTTAGCCAGCTCAAAGTCTGCCGTACACGCTATTCGACACAACGTGTCGGATATCCATGACCTAGTACCAGCACCACCAGACCCAGAAGCGACACAAATCATCAAGCTGCATAACTCCGTTGTCTTCTTCGGCAATCAGACCAGATTCGCGCGCACCGGTAGGCGAGTAATGTTTGAGCGATGGAGCCCGAACAACCGGGAGCAGCGAGAGCCGTCACGTTCTGTCACGGCTCGACACCGGCGCTGATTGGTTCATTGGATACCTAAGACGTCCACCAGTTTGGCGGTAATCGCGACGAAGGCTTTCGTCCAGCTTCATCCCTTCTATTCCCGAAAGCGGCTGCGAAGGCGGCGTCGTGCGGAAAGAGGTAAGTAAGCGAGAATCGCTGAAATTGCCCCCCGATAGACAGCCGCGCGCGGGCGGGTAACTGGGATGGTTAGGCGTCGTAAGCAGCGGCGTTACTCCCAGCATAAAGGACCGGATCGCCCAGTAGGTATATATTTGCATCCCAGCGGGCCACCGCTGCATCGTAGCCGCGATGCTCGCCAGGGCATAGACACGCGCGGCGGATTCATATCGTTGGTGAGATGCAATCGCTGAAACACATTTCCATACCTTTTCTCGATTGCCTGCCGACCGGAAAACAACCCTTCCGGCGCCACCTGAACCGCGTCCTCCGTGAAGACCGCGGGCATAGCGGCGGCATCGTTTTGTTGCATGTCTTCTCCAACTTCTTCACAATTGAGGCCCCAATTGCTCGCGGTTCTGCTTACTGACCGATGTGCTCGTTTGTTGTGCGAGGGCTAGCGCAGCAAAGCAGATTGCCAACCCCGCGAAGCAAGTGGTAAACGCAATTTCATTGTTTGTGAATCAGCGGCGACCGGGGGCGGTGGGAATCTGACAGAAGAGAGCAAAGATCATTTGAACAGAAGGCTGCAAAGGAAACGAAGATTGGGAGCGAGATAATGGTAGCGTGCCGAATGTTCGTTTCGGAAGAGAAAGGCTGGGGTGAGCTGCTTCTGTCGGTCATTTCTCTGGGAGTAATTCCTGTTTCAGCAGGTGGCCGGGAATGGCCTTGAAGTGGGGATCACGATGAACCAATATCGCATCGTGCTCAACTGCGGCGGCCGCGATCAGGGAATCAACGGTGGGAAGCCGGGCAGTCGCGGCGCGGCGCAACTCAATGGCTTTCAAACAGATTAGAAGGTCTACTGAGATGATTCTCTCAAACAACGGCAGATGATCCTCCCACTCCTGTTCGAATATCTCATCACGCCCCTCAGCTTTCAGCCGCGCCCAGAGCTCAACGCTCGTCAGGACGGACAACCCAGCGTCTACGGCCGGTTCGCGCAGCAGTTCTTCTACGCGTTGCCGGCCAGGTTCATCGAAAAAAAACGCAAAAAATGCCGAAGAATCCAGGAGATGGGTCACGGCAATCCTTCCTCCAAATCCTCACGGGCCCGATCCTTGACCAAGTCCCGGATCGGATTACTGCCTTGCCGCAGGTATCTTCTCCCACGGCCCGCCAGACGTCTGGCAAGTTCCCCCCGATTGGGAATGATCTTGACGATGAGGACGCCCTCCGTGCCTTTCGCCCAATCCAGGCGGGTACCCGGCGTAATATCCAATTCCCGAGCCAATTCGGCCGGTATAGTGATCTGGTTCTTGCCGGTCACCGTTGTAATCATGGAGAGAAACTCAATCAAGGGAATATGCTCTGTCAAGGAGAACCTATTTGAGGAATATCAATGGCTTGATTGGCTGCGACCGTCAAAGATCGGATGGTTGTAAAGGCCGCTAAACAGATCCTGGGGATTTAGAAGAGAGACTAGATCAATCGCCCACGCCGTCCCTATTCACCTTGGCTGTACCGTAATCATTTCGCTTCAATCGTTTTCGATATTCATCCGCCGAAACGGTGAGTGATTCTATTAGATCAGTGACAGCTCTCTGATCGAGCATGGGGTGTGGCAATCTCGCCGCGTTTTCCACGATGTCGCAGACATGAGCCGCACGGACCGCGCCCACGGACGCTGCGGCACCCCTCAGTCGGTGCGCCTCGGAGGTCAGAGCGACCGGATCATCCACCAACCCGGGCAATCGGCTTGCCAGTTGTTCGGCTTGCCCAATAAAGAGTTGGATAATTTCGGTCACAAACTCTTCCGAGACATCCATTGCCGAGAGCTCGTTCAACAGGTCCTCGTCGCACAGGGGTAAGTCAGCTCCCGATTTCGATGCCGATCGACCAGGTGAACCTATATTGCTGGTCACTTCCAGCACTGCTTTCAATTCATCAACGCGCACCGGTTTGCTGAGCTTATCATCCATACCTGCTGGCAGACATCTTGCTCCTTCTTCGCTGGCCGCATTCGCAGTGAGGCCGACGATTCGCGGTTGTCTCGAATGCGAATTAGCTAATAACAGGCGAATCTGGTGCGTGGCCTCTAGTCCGTCGATTTCCGGCATCTGTACGTCCATCAAGATGAGGTCAAACGCCTGGTTTTGGGCAGCAGCGATTGCCTGGCTTCCGTCTTCGGCTTCCGAAATACTCCAGACCCCGAGCTTTTGCAATTGCGCCACGCAAACACGACGGTTCACGATATTGTCATCCACCACCAGAATGTTGAGCCTGGAGAGTATTGGATCTGCCTTCGAAACAGTTCTAGACGGGCGGCTTACCTCATCGACATCGTCTTCCACCCCTACGGACTGGAGGAAGCGGCGCTTCTTAAGGGGGAGCGACAGCACCTTGGTGCCCGGATAGCGGTTTGCAATTTCGGAAACATTCCTGGAGCGAGTGACCAGAAGAACAGTGCCTGGACTCAACCGCGGAATCTGAATCTCGGGTTGGTCGACGTCGATAATCAGGTAATCCAGCTGAGCTTCGTCGCGCTTTTCCGGCTGATCGGCGCGGACAACGAATTCCAGGGCCAGTTCTTCCGCCCAGGCGGCCAGCAGTCGGATCAGTCGTTCGTTTCGGACCAGTGCGACCATCTGCTTGCCACTTAAATCCTGGCCTTCGCGGACGGTCTCCCCCATCTCCGCAGCTGGAAGCGAGAGGACAAAATAAAATCGGGATCCTTTCCCGAGGATGCTCTCTACCCAGATCCGGCCTCCCATTAATGTTGTCAAATTGTGACAGATAGATAGACCCAAGCCAGTGCCGCCAAAGTGCCGATTTGTCGAGGCATCCGCTTGGCTGAAGGACCTGAAAAGCCGATCGATTTTTTCCGGCGGGATACCTAAACCGGTATCCTCCACGCAAAAATGGATCAGGTTGTTGACCTCGGCCGAAGGCTCTACCCGCAAGTAGATTTCGCCGATGGAGGTAAACTTGATCGCATTGTTCAAAAGATTGAGCAGAACTTGCCTTACCCTGGTGATGTCGCCAACCACGGTTGATGCTATTCGTGGGTCGAGCCAGGCGCTGATTTCCAGCCCCTTGCCGAATGCCATCGGGGCCAACAGATCCATGGCCTGATCAACCACGTCGCGAAGGACAAAGGGAATTGACTCCAATTCGAGTTTGCCAGATTCGAATTTTGACAAGTCCAGGATATCATTAATGATCTGTAAAAGATTTCCCCCACTGGTTCGAATGATATCGACTAACTCCCGCTGATGAAGGTCGAGACTCGTATCGGAAAGCACCTCCGCCATGCCAAGAACCCCGATCAAAGGTGTGCGTACCTCATGGCTCACATTGGCGAAGAAGACCGACTTGAAACGGGTGGCCTCCTCCAGCTTTTGGTTCAGAAGCTCCAACTCGCAGTTTTTTTCAGTCAATTCTCGTTGACTCGCTTCGAGAGATCGATAGGCCCGCTGCCGTTGCAACTCGTGGGTGTACGCTTCGGAATGGGAACGCACCCGGGCGAGCAATTCGATCCGGTGGGGTAATTTGACCATGTAATCGTTGGCGCCAGATTCGAACGCGATCTGTTTGATCCCAGGTTCTTCTTTGCTGGAGAGGACAATCACCGGAATCGCGCGAGTCTTCGGGTTGTCGCGGTAGCCTCTCAGGAGGTCAAGTCCGTTGGCTCCGGGCATCACCAGGTCTTGCAGGATCACGGTTGGACGTACCCGAACGGCCGATTCAATCGCTTGACTGGGATCGCTCACATAGTGGAAGGCGATGGCCGGATCGGTTGCCAGCATCCGTCGAACGCCTTCGGCTACCATGGCCTGGTCATCGACCAGCAACACCAGGATCTTCCCTGTCTCACTTTCGATCTCATTGATTACCGAACTCATTTGTTCCCCATTCCTGTGGCTTTTGCTTCCGCACCAAAAAGATTCCTCAGCCGCGGTCCAATCTTCTGCACCGGCAAAATTTCACTCGCCGCATTGAGCGCGGCAGCGGCTTTCGGCATGCCGTACACCGCGCTCGTACTTTGGTCTTGCGCGATGGTAGGATATCCCGCGTCCCGTAGCTTTTTTAGACCTCGTGCACCGTCCCGCCCCATGCCGGTTAAAAGGACGCCGGCCATCGGTCCGTGAAAGAAACGCACCGCGCTCTCGAAGAATACATCAACGGATGGGCGATAAGGGATTTCTTCCGGCACGCTGGTGTAGCCAAGTTCGTGGGCATTCTTGAAGACAAGATGATCGTCGCTGCCGGCGAGCAAAACGTCGCCGGGACCCACTGAATCCCCTCCGCAAGCCAGACGAACCGGCAACTTCGAATGCCCGTTTAGCCATTCCGCCAATCCAGGCGCAAACAATTTGTCAATATGTTGAATAATGACGATGGCCGGAGAAAAATCTTTCGGAAGAGCCGACAGAACTTCCGCCAATGCCGCCGGGCCGCCCGCGGAAGCACCGATTAAAACCAACTTGGTCGCCCTGCTTTCAACTTTTGACACTAGGTCTTCCGCGCCATGCTCTCTCCAAGAGGTCTGACGCTCGATGGCCTGGATCTTCAACAGCAGTGCACGTCCAGCCTTCTCGAATCCAGTGATCGTCGGAGTGTCGATGGCGTCGATCGCGCCCGCACCCATAGCTTCAAAAACCTTTGCCGCATTTCCTCCCACCGTCGCCGTCACGATCAAAATCGGACAGGGCGTGGAACTCATGATTCGACCAGTGGCCTCCGCGCCGTCCATGTAGGGCATTATCAGGTCCATCAGGACCAGTCCCGGCAAATCTCTTTCACACAGCTTAACAGCCTCCGCGCCATCACGGGCGATCCAGGCAATCTGGTGCGTTTCGGATGTGCGGATGAGTCGGCGCAGGACTTCAGCCGCCATGGGTGAATCGTTGACGATGCCGATTCTCACTCCGCGGCCTCACCGATTAAATTGACCACGGCCTCGAGTAACGCGTCGTCATGGAAACTTGCTTTGGCCAGATAATATTCTGCTCCGGCTTCTAATCCGCGACTTCGATCTTCCGCACGATCTTTGTAGGAAACAATTATCGTGGGGACTGATTTCAGGGTCGAATCCTTTTTGATCAGCGTGACGAGCTCGATACCATCCATGCGCGGCATATCCACGTCGGTGACGATTAAGTCAAAGTGCCCCGACCGAGCAGCGTTCCAGGCATCCATTCCATCTACCGCGACCTCGACTTCGTAGCCCTTAGTCTGCAAAAGCTTCTTCTCCAATTCCCGTACGGTCAGCGAATCGTCCACGACTAAGACACGCTTCGGCTTTTTCAGCGTCTCCCCGCTGTCCCGACCTGGCACTCCGCCCAAATTTCCGGCTTCAATCGTCTTTTCGACGGAGCGAATCAGATCCTCCACATCCACGATCAAAACCGGTGCACCATCATCCAGCATCGCCCCAGAACTGATATTTTTGATCTTTCCCAGTCGTGGGTCCAATGGCTTGATAACGAGCTCGCGTTCACCAAGGAATTTTTCGGTCACCACCCCGTAGCAATTTGTCTTATCGCCGATGATC
Source organism: uncultured Verrucomicrobiae bacterium (assembly GCA_963789065.1). Lineage (GTDB taxonomy): Bacteria > Verrucomicrobiota > Verrucomicrobiia > Chthoniobacterales > JAFAMB01 > JAFAMB01. The sequence continues at coordinate 6,903 of CAWBKA010000009.1, forward strand.
ACTACCGAAATTTGCTCACTCCACCGATTATCTTCCCGGTCTCCGAAAATCTGGCTGGCCGCGACCAGGCCAATCGGCCGGTCTTCGAAGCGAAAATGCTGCCGGCCGGCTACCACCTCAATATCATTTCTCGCCACTTTGAGCGCCCGGATGATGTGCACCAACGGAAACGCGTACGACTCGCCCCCCACCTCAACCAGCAACGCTCTCACAATCGAGAGCGTCAAAGGTAGCCGCATCTGAAAAATGGTTCCGTGCCCGGGGCGCGTCGAAATGCGGATGGCGCCGCGTACTTCCTTCACGATCGCCTGGACTGCATCCAAACCGACTCCGCGTCCGGAAATCTCCGTCACCGCCCGCTTGGTGGTAAAGCCGGGCAACAAAAGAAATTCTAATAATTCGCTTTCACTCATTCGTTCGGCCGTCCAGGCAGCCGTGAGTTTCTTTTGGACGATCGTTTTGCGCAAATCCGCCAGATCGATGCCAAGGCCGTCGTCTGAAACGGTAATCAACAGATTGCCGGCGCTGTGCTGAGCCTCCAGCCGGATAGTCCCTTCGTCAGCTTTACCTGACGCGCGGCGGTTCTCAGGTCGCTCGATCCCGTGATCGATCGCGTTGCGCAAAAGATGCGTGAGCGGTGCTTCAAGTTTCTCAAGAATTTCCCGATCGACGTGGGTTCCCGGCCCTACTATTTCGAGTCTGACCTGCTTTCCAAGATGGCGTGCCATGTCGCGTACCATACGGGGGAAGCCGTGAATCCCGTCCGCAAACGGTCTCATGCGACAGGCCAAAGCCTCCTCATAGAGGCGATGGGAGAGATTGGCCGAACGCCGATGAAATTCTTCCAACTCAGGCAGCCGTTTTGACAAATTCTCCCGGCAGCGCATCAATTGCACCCGTGCTTGCGCCGCTTGAGCCTCGAGGTGTTCACTCGATTTCTCACGGCTTAGCGCCTCTCGGATTCGATCCAGTATTTGGGCCAACTCATTCTGCTCCCGCTTGAGACGCAGCAGCGAGTTTGAGAACGGAACCAATCGACGGGATTCCACCAGCGATTCCCCGGCGAGGGCCAGAAGGCGATTTAAATTTTCCGGAGTGATGCGCAGAAATCGCTGATGTTTTCGCTGCCCGCCATCCGGAGGGGTAGTGATGGCTGCCTCAGCTTCGAAGGTGCTCTCCACAGAATCAGGAACCCGGTTCTCCTCCGGTGCCGCCAATTCCAGAGTTCCCTTGATCGACTCAGACGCGGCATCCGCTCGCACGACCGCCAGATCCCGAATAAATTGTTGCACCCCGCCAGGGCCTCCAGATTTCTCAGCTTCGAGGTGAGCGTCCGGCGCTTGGGCGATCCGGAGTAACAAATCCACGCCGCGCAACAGCAAGTCAACATGTTCGCGCCGCAACACGAGCGACCCTTCCTGCGCGGCCACAAAGACATCTTCCAACTCATGGGCCACACGGACCGGGGCGTCGAGATCAACCATCCGCCCGGCGCCTTTCAGCGAGTGCGCCGCGCGCATCAGCGCCCCCAAGCGCGAGGCATCCGTTGGATTTTGCTCAAGCGCGAGCAAATTTTCCGTAAAGACCACGCTCTGATTTTCCACTTCCAGCCGGAAAAGCTCGACCATGGAAAGTTCACTCAGATCATTGGGAGCTTTGGCGCTCATGTCAGACTTCCATCGAGCAGATGGAAGAGCAATTGATCATCGAGACAGCCAATGGTTCTATCCTGCCACAGAATGAGGCCTTTGAGGCAAGTTGCCTGGGCCTTGGCGACAGTGGAAGGAACCGCTTGTAACTCATTCGGGTTAAACCGGTGAATGCCATCCACCTCCTCCACGGGGAAAGCAAACCGCGAACCTTCGCGACCCGCCACCACCATACGGCGGTAAAGCGCTCGTCTGGACCTCGGCTTTTCCAGCCCTGTCTGATCGAACCCCAGCAGTCGATCGAGTGCCACGCAAACTAACAATTCCCCCCGAATATTGGCCAAGCCTAATAGAGAGTTGCTTCGTCCTCGTGTCCCGGAGTGAAGCGGGCGAATCTCCGCAATCTCCTGTAAACTGGTGGGCGGCAAAGCCAGCCATTCGGCACCGATTCGAAAAACGAGAGCGGCTTGCATCCGACCGCTTTCGACTTTTTGCTCAATAGAGAACTGTTTGGTCCAACGCTCTAGATACCCCTGAGGTAGTTCTGCCCCGAGGAGCTGTGCAGCGGCCGACGAATAAACAAGACAGTCCCGGCAATGGATCCCCTTCTTCAACTCGCTGCATTCGCGATTACCCCAGACGCCGATCTTGTTCCAACAGTCGTTGAGCTGGATGGAACTCATCGATTCCAATTCGCGGTTTAGCAGCTCCGCTCTCATTTCGTTCGCTCCAGAACCCGGCGAGCACGATCTTTCAAAGACTTGGCCGTAGCACCGTCGCCGCTTTGATCCTTGAGGAGCGCGAGGTGGATCAGGGCATCATAGTGATCAGGATGGAGATAAAGCGCCTTGCGATAAAACTCGCTCGCCTGGTGCTGGTCTCCCGCACCATCACGGATCAAGCCGAGCAAATAAAAAGCCCGTGAGGAAGGCCCTTGCTCGCGCAAAGAGACTTCGCAGATCCCTGCCGCTTCGCCTAAGTGCCCTTGATCGGCCAGCCGCTCCGCGAAATCTAAGTCAGGCACCGACCTCTTTTCGCGCTGCGCCGTTTCTGGCACCACTTTCTTAGGAATTGCCAACTTCGGTTGGCGGCAGATTTCTCTGCGGCGTGCTGGCGCAGGCGACCAAACTTTGGGCTGTTTTGGCTTCGACGGTGGCTGAGAACTCACCGACTCGCTCTTACGAAAAGCGAACGCCATCGGCCATTTTGCGGAGGAAAACTGGTGTTCCGACATTAGAGCGGTTTCCGCCGGTCCGACAAACAAAGACCCATCCGCGGTCAAAAGTTGCCGGAGGCTTTCGACCGCCTGGTCTCGCGCCTGACTGTAAAAATAGATCAGCAGGTTGCGGCAGAAGATAAAATCGTACGATTGCTTGCCCGATCGAAAACGTTCTTCGAGAACGTTTCCTTGCTCAAACTTCACGCATTGGCGCACGCGATCGCACAATCGAAACCCGGCCTCTCTCTTCTCGAAGTATCGACTGCGAAATTCTAGTTCACTTCCTCGGAATGAATTACTCCCAAATAGGCCCTGCCTTGCGATCTCGAGCGAATTCGCGCTGATGTCGATCGCGTCAATTTGAAATTTCTCCATCGACCATCCCGCGTCGAGCATGGTCATGGCGATGGAGTAAGGCTCCTCGCCTGTTGAGCAGGGAACGCTCAGCACACGCACCTTTCGGGTTCCAAAGGGAAATGGATCTGCAACGATCTGGCGTAGGGCGCTGAATGATTCAGGATATCGAAAAAAGAAGGTCTCTGGAATCACGACTTCTTCCAATAAGCTTTGCCATTCCGTTTCTGAGCATCGCAATAGATCGGCGTACTGCAAAACATCTCCCAGCTTGTTTGCGGTCACTCGCCGTTGGACGGCTCGTTCGACTAAGCGGACCCCCACGGAAGCGACATCAAGACCAAGGGTTTCGCGGAGAAGGGCAATGATTTTCGGGAGCGACATCAGCTTCGAATAAGTTCACGAAACAGGACATGCCGAACTTCGGCGGTAAGTAGCCGTTCGACTTCGATCCACTGGATTAAACCCTCAGGGTCATGGGTCACTCGGCCCAGGTAACGCGCATCGTCCGACTCAACACCCGTTTCCATGAAATCTTGGACCGATCGCTGAATCATATTGGTGGCGTGTTCAGCAATCAGGCCGAGCGTGCGCGAATGTTCAGCCTCGACCGGATAGTTCACCAGAATGATCCGCGTGCTTAAGCGCTGCGCTGCAGGTTGGGCCAGCGTCATTTCATTGAGATCGATCACCGGCACCGGTTTTCCCCGATAATTCAACGCCCCGGCCACCCCGCTCGGCGCGCAAGGAATTCTTTTCAAGTTCATCAGCGGGAGAACCTCTATGATACTCCCGGCGGACAACGCGTAACGGTCTCGGCCAATTTGGAACAAAATGAAGAGCATGGAGAGATAATCGAAGGTTCACTCGGCTAGGCGACGTTCAACTTGAACCGCGACGTGCTGGAGTGCAGGTCGTTCGCGGTGGAATTCAATTGGTCCATCACAATACCTGATTGATGGAGCGAATCGACGGTTTGCTGCGCCGATTCGGATAACTGCGCCAGCGCTTCACTGATCTGTTGGGCACCGATAGATTGCGATTGCATCCCTTCGTTCACGGTTTCGAATTGCGGCGCCAATGCTTGGACTTGTCCGATGATTTGCCCCAATTGTTCGCTGACCTGTCCGACTTCCTGCACGCCTCGGCGTACCTCTTCGGAAAACTTGTCCATACCCATGACCCCGGCGGAGACCGCCGACTGCATTTCCTTGACCAGCTGTTCAATCTCGTAACTTGCTATTGCAGTTTGGTCCGCCAGACGCCGAATCTCCGTAGCGACCACGGCGAACCCGCGGCCATGCTCGCCGGCTTTTTCCGCTTCAATGGCTGCGTTGAGCGAGAGAAGATTCGTTTGGTCTGCCACTTTCGTGATCGTGGTCACGACCTGGTTGATGTTACCCGCTTTCTCATTCAAAACCCCAAGCTTGGCATTCACCGCTGCCCCCGCTTCCATCACCTGCCGCATCGTGGCTTCCATGCGGGCTAACCCCTTCTGACCTGTGCCTGCCAGATGCGCCGTTTGGTCCGCACCTTCCGTCACCTCATTAATTGTCTTGAGCAACACCTTGGAGGTCGCCGCGATCTCCTTGGAAGTTGCGCCGATCTCGCTGGTCGCAGACGCCGTCTCCGAATTGGTGGCTTGATGTTCTTTGGCAGTCGCGGCAATTTCGGTGACCGAGGAAGCCAGTTGCAAAGCCGAACGTTGCACCTGGCCCACCAGGTTGGTCAGGTCATCGCTCATCCGATCGAACCCATCCGCCAACGCGCCAAGTTCATCACTCCGTCGCAACCCCAGTCGACGCGTAAAGTTTCCGATCCTGATATCGGACATTAAATCGATCATTTTGGCCAACGGTTGCTTGATCGCTCGCACGACAGATATGCAAATCAGTCCAGCCAAAATGAAACTGAGGACAATTCCGACGAGCAGGCCTAACTTTGAGTCCGCTGCCGCGGAGTTCAATTGCCGAACAGACGTTTCGGCATTTTTATTGATGGACGCGAGGTCATCGTTGACGCCCTCGCTAAACTTCCTGAGCGTCGGCCCTACCTCTTGATCATACAAGTCGTAAGCCTCTTTGTCTTTTTGAGCGCGGCTCAGTTGAAGCACCTCCCCAAGGGAAGTCAGGTAGGTCGAATAGTCAGTTTTTAGCCGCTGAAAACGCTCGGATTCTCCCGCGCTAGACACGGTGCCCTCGTAAGTTTTGAAGAGAGCACCTAACTTTTCTTGGTTCTCTCGCACCGACTCGTCTAATTTCTGCAACTCTTGGGTGTCGCTGGACGCAATATGCTGGCACACCAACCCAACCGCCCGTTCACTTTGTAACGCGATCTGCCCCATCAAAATTTGACGAGGAAAACTGTTATTGGTCAAAGCGCTGGTCTGGCGCTCGATGGCTTCCAATCGTCTATACGCGAAAATACTTACGCAAAGGGTTATTAGTACAACCCCGGAAAATCCGAGGATCAGTCGCTTTCCAATCGTCCAGTTTCTCATGATTCCCATTCAGGACTCCTCGTTGGACGTTCACCCCTCAATGTAGGGCGAGAACAGCTGAGAAGGCTTCAAAGGGATAGGTTGCCACCTAAAAGGCCCAAAAGCGAGATAATATTCGTTATTACAATATTTTCCATAATATCTCGGCTCGAAACCAGGGTTCCAAAAACTAGTTTTCCCGGCTATTTACCGAGAGCCGGCTTTGTTTTCTGACAATAATCGCCTGGTCAACCCCTCATTCTTTGACGGCTTACGCATCGCCTCTCTTAGCTTAGATACGCTAAGCTAGTAAGAAAAACCGAGGAGGCTGGGGGAACGAATTGTGAGGGAGCGGCGGGCCGCTTACGCCGACACGCCCAAACGCCGACACTTCTCGGCGGTAGCGGCTTTCGCGATCCGATCCAGCCATTGCAGCGTCTCGACACTTTTGAAACGGGTCGGAACAATTTTCTCGATTATTTGTTCGTTCTCATGAACTTCGAGCAGACCCCAGCCAAGCGGGACTTCGCGGTCATCGAGCAAGCCGGGGGTCGTAGCGAGGTAATGGAGGTTGCCGAGTCCGTATCGGGTGATCAGGTCGAACTTGGTGTTTTCCAGAAGTTGACGCTGAATGCGACCAATTTTCTGAATGGTTTCCTTGTACCCTCGGTGATCGATCGTCGTGAAGTCGAAAGTCGCCCATTCCGGGAAGAGCGAATCAGATGTTCGCAGAGAGGGATGATGAACCGCTAGAAGGCTCTCGAGCTTTTCCCGGCGATCCTGAAGAGCCAGCAAGCGCGACTGCAGTTCGCTTTGGCGTCGGTTATCCCGGAAAAGATCTTCGCGGCTCTGTTTGCATTCGAAGACTGCGACCGTCGACTCATTCTGTTTGCGATCCGAGCGAAATCCGGCGACATCGACCCGGTAGGATGAGCGCGGGGCACGGACTTCCATCGCACAGCAACGAAAACCGCGGTCATAGGCCCAAAGAAAAGCCCGATCCTTCAGGCGTCGATGTGCTTTCGATTCGCCAGTGGCCGTGGGGGGAGACGTATCGGCCTTGGCTGTATCGCTGGTGATGCGTATTTTCGAAAATTGGGGACGCTCCATACGTTCTCCCCCGGACTGGCTATTATCTTGGCCACTTCTGGCCACGGATCAACCGGAAGCTTCGAGACGCGCCACCGTGGGAGAGACGTATCGGCGTTGGCTGTGTCGCTGGTGATGCGCATTTTCGAAAATTGGGGTGCCCGGCGTCTTAGCGCTTCACCTATTTTCGCCTTCGCTCGTCATAAGAACGTGCCACGCCGGTCGCGCGGGAGCGCAACCCTACCGCGCCAGTCAACGCACGAACACGCCATATCAAACTGCGCCGCCGAACGCCGAACGGTGAACGCCGAACGCCAAACGCCAACGCCAAACGTTCCCCTCAAAGGCTCGCGGTGAGCGCCTCGAGCAGCGGTTGCATCGTTTCAAGCGTCTCATCGCCCATATTCGAGATGCGAAACGTCTTTCCTTTAATCTTCCCGTAGCCGCCGTCGATTTGAAACCCGTGCTCGTCCCGAACCCGCTTGACGAAAGCTGCAAGATCGATTTCGCGGTTATTTTTCACGCAGGTCAAAGTCGCGGACCGATAGCCTTCCTGAGCGAAGAATTCGAATCCGTTGGCCCTTACCCATTCGTGCACCAGACCGTTGGTCTGGGCATGACGGTGATACCGGTGCTCCAGCCCTTCCGTGAAAATATCTTCGAGCTTCGATCGCAGAGCGTAGATGTGCGGAATGGTCGGAGTGCTTGGGGTCATAAATTCTTCCGCGTTTTTCTTGAACTCGAGCAAATCAAAATAATAGCCGCGATCGTTGAGCTGGCTTGCGCGTTCGAACGCTCGTGGTGACGCCGAAAACAGCGACAAGCCGGGAGGTAGCGCCAGCGCTTTTTGACTGCCGGTCAACATGAGATCAATGGCGAGCTCGTCCATCGGGATGGGGAGCGCCGAGAAGGAGGAAACGGTATCGACAATAAATACCACCTCAGGGTATTTGCGGACGACGTTGCTGATTTCCTTGAGCGGGTTCACCAATCCGGTCGAGGTTTCGTTATGGATTAAGGTGATCGCATCGAACTGACCGGTGGCAAGTTGAGCATCCACTTCGGCAGGGTCGATCGGCTTGCCCCATTCGACCTGGAGGGGCAGAGCGTGTTTGCCGCACCGCTTGGAAACGTCGAACCACTTATCGGAAAAGGCGCCGCACATGCAGTTAAGTACGCCCTTCTTCACCAGATTTCGGATGGCCCCTTCCATGACGCCCCAGGCTGAAGAGGTCGATAAAAAGACCGGTTGCTGGGTTTGGAAAAGTTGCTGGAGGCCTGGGTAGACCGCTCGATAGAGCGCTTTGAAATCGGGACTCCGATGGCCAATCATCGGCTGAGTCATAGCCGCGAACGTTTTTTGCGATACTTCTACCGGCCCTGGAATGAAGAGCTTAATTGTCTTAGTCATCGATACCGTTCGAATCTGGGAGAGGACCGGGAAAACTCAACAGATTTCTCTGAAGGTGTATCGGCGGTGAGGGGAGAGGGAGAGGTGAGAGGTGAGAGGTGAGAGGTGAGTGGTGAGTGGTGAGAGGTGAGTGGTGAGTGGTGAGTGGTGAGTGGTGAGTGGTGAGTGGTGAGTGGTGGGCGCCGAAACGCGACATGATCTCTTTGGACGTCTGATGCCGGTCGCGCGGGAGCGCAAGCTACCTCAACGGAACGCCGACACGCCGATACGCCGATACGCCGATACGATGTTTTTTGGACGTGCCACGCCGGTCGCGCAGGAGCGCAACCCTACCGCGCGACCGCCAAACGCCGATATCCCACCCGCCATTCACCACTCACCACTCTTCGCTCACTCGGGCCACAAGAAGTGTTCCAAACGGAGGCGGGTAAGCTGGTCTTTCGCTTCGTCGGAACGAGCGCCGCGAGTGTTCGCCAATTTCTCGTAAACCGCGGCGGCGGATCTCCAGGAGCGGCGATCTTCTAGAATTTGCGCTGAATCGAAACCGGCCCGGAAAAACCAGAGTGGATCACCGTTGGCACCTTCAACGGCCAGGACATCGTAATAGTTCGACAAGGCGTCATCCATTTTGCCCAATTTCTCGTAGCATTTTCCTTTTTGATAAATGGCGCGTTGCTTCCACGCCGTTGGCAATCCTTCAGTGGAGATCAGCGTGTCGAAGGTTTTGATTGCTTCTTCGTACATTTTTGGCGCATTCGCAGCCAAGGTGAACTGCGCTTCACCCTTACCGTCCAGGGCCTGGTACCGGATGTCGGCAGGCGGATTCTGAGTCAACAGATCGTCGAGCAGGACAACTGCTTCCTTCTCCTGTTTGATCTGCCGCATGGTCATCGCCTGCTCGAGACGGGCCTGGAACTTCAGTGGGCCGCCAAGTTTATAGACATCTTCGAAAAGCGATATCGCCCGATCTACCGAGGCAGAGTTGAGACTTTTCCGTGCTGCTTCCGCGGCCAGGAAAAGTGCGCTCTCCACCATCGGTGAGTCAGGAGATTCCTCTCGGACCAATTCGAACTGCGTCTGCGCGTTCGGAAAATCATTCTCCCTGAAATAGAGCTCGCCAAGCTTCAGCCGTACCTCGGCCTTTGAAGTTGAGTCCGGATATTTTTGTAGATACTCCTGGGCCAGCATTTGCACCGAGCGAACACTTTGGGAAGGGTCAGCGGCCAAGGCAAAAAATTTCAGCCTGTCCGCTCTCTCCTCGAGGACAGGATCGGTGATTCCGCTGGAAACCAACCTCAGCGCCTGGCGCGCGCCGCTTAGATTCGCTGGTTGCCCGGTCATCCGAATCTCCGCCTGCACGAGACGAGCTTGAGCCGTTTGGGGATGGTTCGGGAATTTCCGCGAGAGCGCTCCGAGTGTTTCGTCAGCGGAGGAATTTCCGGACTTGGCCTGCAGTAGACCTTTGGCAAATAAAAGGTCGCCAACAAGTTCACTATCCGGCTGGCGCTGCTCGACTTCGCGAAATGCTTGCTCAAAGCCGGGTGCATCACCGAGCCGAAGACTGCAGATCGCCCAGTTAAAAAGAGTGTTTTGCCGATCGTAATCGAAGGTACTGGACAGGCTGTGAAAAATGTCTCGGGCGGCGGGCAAATTGCCTCGGCGGTAGTAACTCTCGCCGAGGAGGTAGTTGACGCGAAACCGGTCAGCCGCCGGAAGGTCGGGAGAGCCCTGGAGCAGACTTTCGAGTTGCTTGATAGCATCGTCGAAATTCCCGGCCTCAAGTTCGTGACGGCCCAGAACCAGGCAGGCTTCGACCGTAATTGGGTGGTTGGGGAATCGATCGACGAGATTGCGGCAGCTTTGCGCGGCTTGGGCAATTAGACCCTGCTGGAGCTGCAATCGTGCGAGGTAATAGAGCGCATACGCTGGGCGATCTGGACCCGAAGTTGCCGGATTTTCCGCGGCCCAACGAGTGAGTTCCGAGGTCGATGGGTTATTTTCCCTGGAATAGATCTCGAATAAATTGGCAAATAAATCGCTCAGAACAGGGCTCGTTGGCTCGTCCGAAATCAATTTTTCCAGCTCGTTTTCCGCCTCTTCGTATTCCTGTTTTTCAATCAGGACTTTGGCCAATCCGAGTTGCGCGACGCTGACGATCCGCAATGTCCGATCTTCCGGCTCGGCCAGGACTTTGCTGAAGGCGCTGGCTGCCTCCGTCATTTTGCCCTTCTTCAGCGCGAGTTCACCCTCGAGGCATAGCTTCTCGAGCTCGGTTTTTCGCGAATTGGCTTTTACTCGAGAGAAGCTGCTCCGCCTGCAGGTTATTCGATTGGCCTAAATATATCTCGGCAGCCAGGAGTTCTGCCCTCGGGTCCGCCGTTTGATCATCCGCGATCATGGGTTGAAGGGTTTTCAGAGCAGCCTCCGAGTCGCCCATTCCTTTTTGGGAACTCCCCAAACCCAATCTGGCTTTCGACCGAAAACTCGACCGGAAGCCGCTACGAGTTTGGCAAACCAATCAGCGGCTTCCTGCCAACGCCCGGAGCGCAGAGCCTCCTGAGCCTTCAGGAAATCGGCTTCTGGTCCGGTCACACTGGCCAGGGCATCGGTCGCTTCCTGCGTTTTCCTTGTTTCAATGAGGCATCGCGCAAGGAGTAGTTTAGCGGCCTCCGCACGATCTTGGGCTGGTTGGGATGCTAAAAATTGGCGGAGCTTCGTGATGCTTACTTCCGGAATCCCGGTCCGATGAGCCTGGATCGCGTCATCGAGTAAATCCCCCCGCGCCGAATTGAAATCTATCCAGAGCGTGACCAAAATTACGAATAGTGTTCTCATTCAGGGTGCCAGTACGCGCTTTAAATAGCGACCGGTATGGCTGGCGTCGACCAGGACGATCTGTTCCGGCGTACCTTGAGCGATGACTCGTCCGCCGCCATCACCGCCTTCGGGTCCGAGGTCGATGACCCAGTCCGCGGATTTACGACTTCAAGATTGTGTTCGATAACGACCAGGGTGTTTCCTTGATCGCGCAGTTTAAGAAGGACCTCTAAAAGTTTGTGAATATCAGCGAAGTGGAGACCGGTGGTTGGCTCATCGAGAATGTAGACTGTTCTTCCAGTCGCCTTTTTGGCGAGTTCCGCGGCAAGTTTCACCCGTTGAGCCTCACCTCCGGAGAGCTGGGTGCCCGACTGGCCAAGCGTCAGGTAACCCAAGCCAACGGCGACCAGAGGCTCGAGCTTATCGAAAATCGCGGGGACATTCCGGAAAAACCGGGCGGCCTCGTCTACCGACATCTTTAAAACGTCGGAGATGTTCTTGCCGCGGTAGGTAACCTCGAGCGTCTCGCGATTGTAGCGCGCGCCTCTGCAGACTTCGCACTCAACGTAGACGTCGGCGAGAAAGTGCATTTCGATTTTGATGACGCCGTCGCCCTGGCAATTCTCACAGCGGCCTCCTTTCAGATTGAAGCTGAATCTTCCGCTATCGTAACCGCGCACGCGCGAAGCGGGCAACTGGCTGAAAAGTTCGCGGATAGGTCCGAAAGCACCTGAATAAGTCGCCGCATTTGATCGTGGGGTTCGACCAATCGGGCTTTGATCAATGACGATGGCTTTGTCCACCTGATCCAGACCCTTGATTGAACGATGTAAGCCGGGGCGATCTTTGGATTTATAGAAATGGCGAAACAATGCCCTCCTGAGGATATCATCGACCAAGGTGGATTTACCACTTCCGGAGACACCGGTCACGCAGACCAGGCAGCCCAGCGGGAATGAAACTGTCAGGTCACGCAGATTATTTTCCCGTGCTCCCGTGACGGTGAGCCAGCCCTCCGCTCCCGGATCTGGAATGCGGTCCCGGTTATAAAGCAAACCCTTTGGCAGAACCCGCGCCCTTGGAACGGGAATACGAAGGGTGCGCGAGAGATACTGTCCGGTCAGGGATTCAGGGTTTTTTTCGATCTCTTGAACCGATCCCTTCGCTACCACTTGACCGCCACGTGGACCCGCGCCAGGGCCGAGATCGATAATAAAGTCTGCCGCTCGAATGGTGTCCTCGTCATGTTCAACGACAACCACGGTATTTCCGAGGTCCCGCAAGCGTTTTAAGGTGGCGACCAGCCGATCGTTGTCGCGCTGGTGTAAACCGATGCTCGGCTCGTCCAGGACGTAAAGGACCCCTGCCAGCCCGGAGCCGATTTGGGTCCCGAGTCGGATCCGTTGAGCCTCCCCACCGGAGAGCGTGCCACTTTCGCGGTTCAGGGTGAGGTATCCGAGCCCGACCTCTACCAGGAAGGTGAGCCGGTTTCGAATTTCCCTTATTACTTCTGTCGCCACCGCCCGCTGATGCTTGGAAAGACGGATGTTTTCGACGAAGAGCTTCGCGTTGGCAATTGTGAGCGCGCAGAATTCGTGAATATTGAGGTCACTTCCGTTCAGGTCCTGGATGGTAACCGCGAGGATTTCCGGGCGGAGCCGGGCTCCCCGGCATAGTTTGCATGTCCTCCGTGCCTGGAACCCCTTTAGACGTGCCCGGGTAAATTCGCTCTCGGTTTGTTGAAACGTATTTTCAAGTTGGGCCAGAAGTCCTTCGAATGGCTTCTCGACGATCTTTTCTCCGTAGGTAAATCGGACTGCTCGATTTCCCGTCCCGAAAAGGAGCGCCTCTTTAAAATCGGCAGGGAGTTCTGCATAGGGTATTTCGACACTAACGCCAAAATGCGTTGCCAAGGCTTTCAATTGGGCGTGGTGATAAACCTCCATCTTTTTGGTAGCCTTTCGCCAAGTGGCGATGGCGCCCCCATCGAGCGATCTGTTTTGATCGGGGATCACCAGTTCGGGGTCGAAAAACGCTTCAGAACCTAATCCCTGGCACGCCGGACACGCGCCGGCCAGACCGTTGAATGAAAAATGTTTAGGCGTCAGTTCCGGCAGTAAGAAGTCGGTCTTCGGATTGCAGAAGTTTGTCGAATAAGGAATATCGTTCCATTCCGGCGTCGCCGGAAGCTGCTGGCTGACAATCATCCGATTTTTACCCCATAAGAGGGCTGTGTCTACCGAGTCCGCGAGCCTGGTCCGGACGCCCTCTCTGATCACGAGTCGGTCAACCACCACCTCAATCGTGTGGCGTTGCGACTTTGTCAGGCGGATCGGTTCGGGCCGAGCCAATTCCAGGACTTCTCCATCTATGCGGACTCGTACGAATCCTTCGCGTCTGATCTTTTCGAGGACATCACGAAATTCGCCGGGCTCGTGCCGGATGACCGGCGCGACAATCAGGATGCGCGTTTCTTCCGGGTAGGCAAGGATCTGGTCGACGATCTGTTGCGAGGTCAGCTTAAAAATCTTTTCACCGGTCGATGGGTCGTGTGGCTGGCCGATGGCGGAAAACAGGACGCGAAGATAGTCGTAAATCTCTGTGGTGGTGGCGATCGTTGAGCGCGGATTCGCGGTGGAACTGCGTTGTTCGATGGCGATTGCCGGCGAAAGCCCTTCGATGAAATCGACGTCCGGCTTCTCCATCTGGTCGAGAAACTGCCGGGCATATGCCGACAGACTCTCGACATAGCGCCGCTGACCCTCTGCGTAGAGAGTATCGAAGGCGAGAGAAGACTTGCCAGAACCACTCATCCCGGTGAAAACGATCAGCCGCTCCCGAGGAAATTCGACGCTGATGTTCTTCAGGTTGTGTTGGCGGGCGCCTATTATACGTATCGTCTCAGCAGCCATCGGTCGAAAATCAGTAAACAATCACCAAAGCATAAGAGTTGTTTGCCGACTAGTGGTTATCGGCGGAGCGCCGTTTGGCGTTCGGCGTTTGGCGTTTGGCGGCGGGCGCTCCCGCGCGACCCGACGGAGGGAGAACCGTGTCGGCGTTTTGCCAAGGTGACGCGTCCGCGCGCATGACATGGTAGGGACTCGCTCCCGCGCGTCCGGCGTGGCACGTCCCTCAGAGGTGAGAGGTGAGAGGTGAGAGGTGAGAGGTGAGAGGTGAGAGGTGAGAGGTGAGAGGTGAGAGGTGAGAGGTGAGAGGTGAGAGGTGAGAGGTGAGAGGTATCCCCCCTCGCGCCGCCGCGCCGAACGCCGACACGCCGACACGCCGACACGCCGACACGCCGACACGCCGACACGCCGACACGCCGACACGCCGACACGCCGACACGCCGACACGCCGACACGCCGAACGCCGACACGCCGACACGCCGATACGCCGATACGCCGATACGCCGATACGCCGATACGCCGATACGCCGATACGCCGATACGCCGATACGCCGATACGCCGATACGCCGATACGCCGATACGCCCCGCCCGCGCCCGCTGAACGCCAAACGGCAAACGCCAAACGCCAAACGCCTCCGCTAAGGCGCGGAGATTCCGTGTTTCTGCAAGCGACGGTAAAAGGCGCTTCGACTTAGCCCGAGATCTTTTGCCGCGAGCAGTGCATTTCCACTATGGCGGGCCAGCGCTCGGTTGATCAGGAATACTTCGGCTGCGTCAAGATCCATTTGTTCTAGAGCTGGCGCCTTTGCCGGCGCACTGTGGATGCCAAGATCAGATGCAAGGACCATGCTGGAGCGGGTCAGCAGCACCGCGCGCTCGATCACGTGACGCAACTCCCGTACGTTTCCGGGCCACGGATAAGCCTTGAGCGCCGCCAGCGCGTCCGTATGAAGTCCCTGAATCTGCCTGCGGTATCGCTGCCTCAGCTCAATCAGAAATTCTTCGGCGAGAACCGGGATATCGTCGGTCCGTTCCCGGAGAGCCGGGAGATCAATTTGAATCGTGTTCAGTCGGAAAAACAGATCCTCGCGGAATCTGCCTGCATCGATTTCCTTACGCAGATCGGCGTTGGTCGCGGTCAAGATTCGCACGTCCGCACGTCGGGTCTTCGAGGAACCGATCCGCTCGAACTCGCCGGTCTCCAAAACGCGCAGGAGTTTGGCTTGCTGTGTTGAAGTGATGTTTGCGATTTCGTCAAGGAACAAGGTTCCGTTATCTGCCAGCTCGAAACGACCCGCACGATCCGCGCGGGCGTCAGTGAAGGCGCCTTTTACGTGTCCGAAGATTTCACTTTCGAAAACCCCCTCGGGCAGCCCTCCCATGTTCACCGTGATCAATGGTTGGTTAGACCGCAGCGAGAATTGGTGCAGCATTCGGGCCACCACCCCTTTACCTGTGCCATTCTCGCCGGTAATCAGCACGTTCGCGTCTGATGGTGCGACTTGCTCTATCATCTCTCGCACCTGTTGCATGGCGGCTGATTTGGCAATGAATCCGGCCAGGGGCGACTCCGAGGACCGCAGCGCGCTATTCTCTGCTTCAAGACGTTCCTTACCTCGAAGCGCGTCGCGCAGGGCGATTTGCGTACGCAGAATCGAGAGGAGCCTTTCATTTTCCCAGGGTTTCTGCAGGAAATCTTTTGCCCCGAGACGAACCGCTTCGACAGCAAGCTGAATCGAGGCAAAAGCAGTCATCACGACAACGGGAATTGACGAATCCATTCCCCGAATCTGTTTCAGCAGTTCCAAACCCTCTTTGCCGCTCTCAAATACCTGACGATAGTTGAGGTCGATCAGAACAAGATCGAAATCTTCCTTCGCTAATTTTGCCAGAACGGCGGCCGGCGAATTGACCGTAATCGCTTGATAACCTTCCGCGGCACAAACGAACGAAAGAGCTCTCAGAACTTCCGGCTGATCGTCTGCAATAAGCACGCGTGGAACTGGCATAGGCGGAGACTACAGAAATATAATTGCTTTTCCTAGGCCTCTGTTGTTGCAGAAAGCGAGAAACGTCAGTAAAAAGTGGGAAAATTCGTAATGAAGCATTGGTTGTTCGTTCCGGTCGTGGCGGTTGCTTTATCGCCGGTTTTCGTCTCAGCGCAGGATACTGCTTATAAGGCGCTGCGGACCATAGGCGCACAGCGAGGCGAGAAGGCCTTGAACCAGGTCGTCGAGATTTCCGGTCAGTCGGGAAGGCCGCAACCGGTTGACTGGCGAATTCTCATCGTTGATCCCGCGTCCCGTGGCGGTGTGCGGGAATACGACATTGTCTCCGGCCAGATCGCGGCGGAACGAACTCCCGTCCGGCCGTCTCAGGGGCGGACCAGGCCGATTGATTTGACAAAGCTGAACCTGGATTCTGACGGTGCTTTCAGCGCTGCGGAAAAGGAAGCCAGTCGAAATCAGGTTGGTTTCGATAGCATTAATTACCGACTCGCGGTGGATGGCGCGACCGGCCAGTTGGTCTGGAATTTGGAAATATTCGATTACGAGCAGCGATCGGTAGGCAACGTGCGGATCGCGGCCAGCAGCGGGACCTTGGTCAGTTCAGGTAACTGGGTCCCTCAACGGTCGGATGTCGATGCTCCGCAACGGCAGCGGCGTGCCGATGACGCAGCGGCAGTCGCCTCATCGAATTCCGCCAACCATCCGCCAGCTGACTATCGTCAGCCCGAGTCTCAAGATCAAAAGTATGATTCTGCCGACGATAATTCTGCCGCGCAGCCCGGAGCAACGGTTAGCGAACGAGCGAATCGATTCGGAGCCTCCGTGGCGCGCTTTGGCCACACGGTTGCTCATCGGACCACGCGGGTGTTCCAAACGGTGGGCGGCTGGTTTCAAGAAAAGTTTACTGGTCGCAATACGATAGACCCGAAGCACGGCCAACCTGACGATGACGAGAGCGACAACGATGACCAACCGCCTCCCTCTTCGGTTCCCGACACCCGCCCCGTGCAACCATCCGATGCCTATAGCCGGCCAGTGACCCCGCCGCCGCAGGATTAGGGGGGAGGGGGAACGTATCGGCGTGTCGGCGTTGGATGGCTCGAACGTGTTTCCGCGTGGTAGGGTCGCGCTCCCGCGCGACCGGCGCGGGTGTCGGCGTGTCGGCGTTGGATGGCTCGAACGCGTTTTCGCCTGGTAGGGTTGCCCTCCGTTTGTGTTTAGCGCCGGTCTCTTTTGAGCGCGAACCTCTTTGAACTTTGAACCGGCAACGCTTGAAGCACGAGGACGAGAACGACGACGAGGACGAGGACGATTTTTAGGAACGATGGAATGAGGAGCGAGGAGCGAAGGCGAAGGAGGTTGCGGTGAGCGGAGCCAGACCAACGAAGGCGGGTGTTTCGATCCTCGAACACTCGTTCCTGGCAATCGTCCTCGTCCTCGTCGTCGTTCTCGTTTTTTGACGTTGTCCTTCGTGCGAAAATTCCCCCTCTCCGCGGCCTATTTTTCGCTTTCGCACGTTATATGAACTTGCCACGCCGGACGCGCGGGAGCGCATCCCTACCGCGTCCATATACGCCAAACGCCAAACGAACGCCGCCCCGCCCGCAAAACGCCGCCCGCCCGCCAAACGCCAAACGCCAAACGCCAAACGTTTCTCCTAAACGCTCCAGGCCGTCTTTCCGCCTACGATGGTTCGCACTGCGCGCCCTTTTAGTTCCCAACCATCGAATGGAGTGTTGCGCGAGTGCGAAAATGAATCCTCTTTTCGGTAGGTCCATTCAAGGTTCGGATCGATCAGGGTGATGTCGGCGTCGGCTCCGCAGGCGAGCGTGCCTTTCTTCAACCGCAGGAGCTTTGCGGGGTTCCTGGTGTACATGGCGATCAGACGCTTGATGTCGATCGCTTTTGTTCGATGAACGAGGATGGTCAGAAACAGTGCCAGCTCCGTTTCCAAACCAAGAATACCAAACGGAGCACGGTCAAATTCTACCTCCTTTTCAAAGAAGGCATGCGGGGCATGATCGCTTCCAAGTAGGGTGATGGTGCCGTCCGCCACGCCTTCGATGAGCGCTTCGACATCCTCACGAGCGCGTAGTGGCGGATTCATTTTGTAATTGGTATCGAAAGAACTGACGAATTCGTCAGTCAGCGCGATATGGTGCGGGCAAAGTTCGCCAGTGACCTGGATCCCGCGCGCTCTGGCGTCTCGGAGCAATCGGACGCTGCCGCCAGAGCTGAGATGCTGACAATGGATCCGAGTGTTGCACAATTCAGCCAGAAGAATGTTCCGCGCGACCATTATCTCCTCTCCCGAACGCGGCCAACCGTCCAGACCAAGGACACTGCTCCAATACCCCTCGTGCATGACACCATTGCCAACCATGTTGTAGTCTTGGCAATGATCTAAGACGGCCAGATCGAACATTTGGGCGTACTCCACCGCGCGTCGCATGACTTCATGGTTTTGTACGCAATGACCATCGTCCGTAATGGCAACGATGCCGGCTTGGACCATTGAGCCAATCGGTGCCATCTCTTCGCCTTTCAATCCTTTCGTGATGGCGCCGGTGGGGAATACATTCACCCAGGCGGTTTCGCGTGCCCGATCCGCGATCCAGGTGATCGCGCCTGGATTATCCGCCGGAGGTTCGGTGTTTGGCATACAGACGACCGAGGAAAAACCGCCGGCGGCGGCCGCGTGGCTTCCGGTCTCAATTGTTTCCTTATGAGGTTGACCCGGTTCACGCAGATGAACGTGGATATCGATTAGCCCTGGCGCCACGACAAGATTACGGGCGTCGATCACTTCAAAATCATTGACGGGTGGCTCGGCGGATACCCGGCCACCCATCACGTACAGGTCGGCCGTCTCATCGCGGTCGATCGACGGATCGACAATCCGGCCGTTTTTTATGATCAGGTCTCTCATCTTGTTTTTCGCCCGGCAGTGCTGCACAGGTAGAGGACGGCCATGCGCACCGCCAAGCCGTTTGAGACCTGATCGAGAATCACGCTTTGCGGTCCGTCGGCAATGTCGCTGTCGATCTCCACACCACGATTAATCGGTCCCGGGTGCATCACGAGACAGCCCGGCTTAAGGCGTGCCGCCCTGGCCTTCGTTAACCCGAAGAAGCGAATGTACTCATTTAGACTCGGAAAATATTCCTTCCGCTGGCGCTCATGCTGAATCCGCAACAGGTTGATCACGTCGGCAGAATCGAGAATGTCGTCGATGTGACGTGCAACCTGAACGCCCATTGCTTCAAATGAACGCGGAACGAGTGTGCTGGGTCCAACCAAGGTCACCTCTGCTCCCAGTTTGCGGAGCGCCCAGATATCCGAACGGGCGACGCGGCTAAAGAGGATATCTCCGACGATGGCCACCTTTAGACCGCTAATTTTTCCCAGCCGCTCGCGAATCGTAAAAACGTCCAGCAGCGCCTGGGTCGGATGTTCGTGAGCCCCGTCTCCGGCATTGATGATGCTCGACTCCAATCGGTCGGCAAGAAACTTCGGTGCTCCGGCCGAGCTATGACGCAAGACAATAATGTCAGCGTATAAAGCCTGGAGATTCAAAGCCGTGTCCTTTAGCGTTTCGCCCTTTTGCAAGCTCGACGTGGTCGCTGAAATGTTCACGACATCCGCGCTGAGGCGAAAGGCCGCGAGTTCGAACGACGTCCGGGTGCGCGTACTCGGCTCGACGAAAAAGTTGACCATCGTTTTGCCACGCAATGCCGGAACTTTCTTGATATCTCTGGAGCCAACGGTCTTGAATGCCGCCGCGGTGTCGAGGATTGTTTCGATTTCCCGCAACTCCAACTCCCGGATCCCGAGCAAATCTTTTCGCTGCCAATTTGCCGTCTCCGGAAGATCTTTTGCAGGCTTGGGCTCGGGTGCTTTCACGGCTTTTCTACCCGGACCGAATCCGGCTCGGCGTCGACGTTCTGGAGGCGCACTTTGACTCGTTCCTCCCGCGAGGTCGGCACATTCTTGCCGACGTAGTCTGGCCGGATCGGCAATTCCCGATGGCCGCGATCCAAGAGCACCGCGAGCTGGATCCGTGCGGGGCGTCCGAAAGAGCTGATCGCATCCATCGCGGCTCGGCAAGTGCGGCCGGTATAAACGACATCATCGATCAGAATGACCGTGAATTCCTCCAGATTCAGCGGCAGATGCGTTTCGCGGACACTCCGGAGAGTATTTCGAATCCTTAGATCGTCCCGATGCATGGAAACATCAATCGTACCTAAGTCTGGCTTTCTCCCCTCGATGGTTCCAATCAGACCAGCCAGGCGATGCGCTAATTCAACGCCGCGGGACGGAATTCCAACGAGGGCGAATCCTTCGGGATCGGGGTTATGCTCCAGGATCTCGTGAGCAATACGGCGAAGCGCGCGCGCGATCGCTTCACCATCCATGATCAGGATTGAGTTGGGCATGACAACCTTGGTGACCTCTCAGGATCACTTTAAAGGTAGGGATTCAAACTTCTTCGGCTAGGCGCCTTTGACTTGTCGTTGTCTTCGCTCACGCCACGCGGACCGATATTTAACGATCCAATCGAGGAGAGCCCGCTCAAAGCCGATATCGTACCCGGCCTTTTCGCTTTCGATCCATTTATGGCGTAAAATTTCCTCGCGCTCAGCCAAGAACTCCTTGTAGAGCACAGAATTTTTGACTAGCTCTGCGCCGTCTTCTTTCGGGGGTTCCATTTAGTGTTCTGCGAGTTTCTACATCAGGCAGCTGTCGGTCAACCATAATCTATGATTGCGCTATCAGATGCGTCTCATTTTTGCGTGTTAGTTTTCGATTCTCTTCCGTAGTTCATCGGCTATTTTAGAGAATACTTTAGAAACCGGGTGCTGCGGTTTCTCAAAAACGACAGGCATTCCGCGGTCGCCCGCCTCGCGTGTTTCGATATCTAAGGGAAGCGCGCCCAGAAGGGGAACTTTCAATCGCCTGGCCTCCCGTGCGCCGCCGCCTGAGCCGAATATTTCGTAACGCTTTCCATCGCTTGGAGAGAGGAAATAACTCATGTTTTCCACGATACCTAAGACCGGCACATTGACTTTCGCGAACATTGAACTGGCTTTGCGTGCGTCGATAAGCGCGACTTCCTGCGGTGTCGTTACGATGACCGCGCCGGATAGAGCAACGGTTTGGACGACCGTCAACTGAATGTCGCCGGTTCCTGGCGGAAGGTCGAGAATCAGATAGTCGAGTCCGGTCCAATCGACTTGGCGCAGGAACTGTTGCGTTGCCCTGGTCACCATGGGGCCTCGCAATATTGCCGGGGATCCGTCATCCAGGAGCGATCCCATGGACATCAGCTTGATTCCATATCGTTCCATGGGAATTATCGTATTCTCGCCAGTGGCCATCGGGCGTTCCTGGGTAGCCCCGAACATCAGCGATATACTGGGACCGTAGATGTCGCAGTCGCACAGACCAACCGCTGCTCCCGAGCGATGCAAAGCCGCGGCAAGGTTCGCGGCGACTGTCGACTTGCCTACACCACCTTTTCCGCTGGCAATCGCAATCACGTGATCGACCCCGGAAATTTTAGTTGTACCAGTCTGTCCACTCGAAGCGACATCGGGCGGGTTTGTGATGTCGATCACCACTTTTGCCGATGTGACCCCTGGAATCGCGCCCAACACCCCCTCTGAGTCCCGCTTGAGTGCTTCCGGCACCGCTGGATTGTTGGTCGCGACACTCAAACGCACGATCAGGTCCGATCCCGCGATTTTGACCTCTTTCACCAGGCCGAAACTGACGATGTCCCGGCTGTAACCCGGAAATTTAACGGCCTTCAGGCGTTCGAGAACAAGTTCTTCGGAGAGATGCGACATATTCGTTTCTCAACCTAGCGCGATCCTTCCGCTAAGCCAAGAGGCATGGAGGGGCCTTGGGCGTTCGGCGTTCGGCGGCGCGTTGGCGGCGCCCCTCGATGGCGTATTGGCGCGGTAGGGTTGCGCTCCCGCGCGACCGGCGTGGCGTGTCCATATAGCGCGGGAAGGTGAGATGCCAAACTTTTGCGAAAGGGGATCAAAGCGCCCGAAACAGCATATTGTGGCGGCGACTCATTGTGGCATTGGCGTCCCGCCCGTGATCTTTGCGCAGGCACGGGCGAGACGCCCATGTCACAATGCTAGCCTGACGGCTCACGCGAATTCCACGGAGTCAAGAGCTATGAGGCTATTTCCGCGTCAACGCGGCCAAAACGCCGACACGCCGAACCATGTTCTTAGAACGTGCCACGCCGGTCGCGCGGGAGCGCAACCCTACCAAGCCGCGCCCGCCAAACGCCGAACGCCAAACGATGAATGGTGAACGCCAAACGCATTTAGTGCCTTCCCGCTTTGCATTTTTCGACTAAACTGAACAGAAAATGAATAGATCGCGTTCACCGGAGAAAGCATCTGGGGCCATCATTCAAGCCTTGATACTAATCAACCAGGTCGATTAGTAATCGGCGCTTGCTCTATCGATCGCGGTATTCTCAAAATCACCAGCCTCCTTTGGCTGCGGCGGAAGAGTGACATGGCAGTCCCGTCCGTGTTTCGGAGGGAGATGCGTTTTGGGCGCCGAGTGATCCCCGGCACCTTTGCAAACCCGAGACTCAGAACCCAAAACTCAAAACCCAAAACCCAAAACTCAAAACCCAAACCCACCACCAATGAATAGCCCTGCGATGGTTGGTGTCGATGTCGGCACTACGCGGACCAAATGCCTGATTGTCGAGGCAACCGGAAAAATCCTGGCCCTTGCTAGCGCCGCGACTACCGAGTTTCATCCGCGCCCGGACTGGACTGAGTACGACGGAGAAGCGATCTGGCAAGGTGTCTGCGGGACTATCCGATCGGCCCTGCAACAGATAGAAGATCCCTCCTGCATCCAGGCGATCGCGGTAGCCAGCGTCGCGGAATCCGCGGTTCCGATCGACAAATCCGGTCAGGCACTCGACCGAGCGATTGCCTGGTTTGACCTTCGAACGACCGCAGAATTTGCCTGGCTGGCCGAACGGATCGGCGTTGACCGTTTGCTCTCCATCTCCGGTCTCAATCCCGACGTCATCTTCGGAATTTGCAAACTTCTCTGGTTCAAAAAGAATCGACCGGAAGCTTTCCCAAGACTCTGGCGCTGGTTGAATATCGCCGACTACGTTGCCTTTCGGTTGAGCGGCGTTGCGGCAACTGACTACAGTCTAGCCTCTCGTACCCTGGCTTTTAATTTGTTTGAGTGTCGTTGGGAAACGGCGCTCCTGCGAGAAGTCGGGCTGAGCGAGGGCCTTTTCGCGGAATTAACGCCGAGCGGTTCCTCGCTGGGCGAGATCTCTCCAGAAGCGGCAGTGGCCTCTGGTTTGCCCAGACACACGCTGGTTGGAGTGGGCGGTCATGATCACATCGTCGGTGCGTTCGGCGCTGGAACGTTGCGTCCCGGGGTTCTGCTCGACAGTATTGGCACTTCTGAAGCACTGCTTTTTTCAGTTGATCGACCGGTGCAGGATTCACGGTTTCCTTCCGCCGGTCTCGCGCAGGGCGTCATTGAGATTCGGAGGCGTCACTTTTACGTCACTGGGGGGATCTATACTTCAGGTGCGGCGGTTGAGTGGTTTCGCAAATCGTTGGCGCCCGACCTCGACTATTCAGACTTGGTCGCAGACGCGGAAAAGGAGCAACGTGGAACGGTTTGTTTCATTCCGCATCTTCGCCGGAGTCTGACACCGATACCGGACCCAAAGGCCAGGGGAGCATTCATTGGACTGACGGCCGCCACCAGCCGAGCCGCACTTTTTAGGGGTGTTCTGGAAGGCCTCGCCTTCGAAGCGCGCGCCGCGGTCGAGGGGATGTTGCCATATCAGAACATGATCTATCCTTCCGAGATTCGTCTGATCGGCGGAAACACGATGAACGCCCTTTTTATGAGACTAAAGGCGGCGGCCTTTGGACGGCCGATCGACTTGGCGCCGGTGACCGAATGCACCAGTTTTGGCGCGGCTCTGCTGGCAGGGCTGGCGGCAGGGATTTTTTCAGGTGAGGATGAGGCGCAGAAAGCAATCGGGCCAATCCATGAGCAGATCATACCGGATCCCGAGGACGCGGCGTTCTACGAAAAGCTATATCAAGAAGTTTACCGACACATCTATGGCGCTCTGCGGCCCTTGAATCACCGGTTACATGAGCTTGGGAAGTAGTTTTGCGTTTTGGGTTTTGGGTTTTGCGTTTTGAGTGTAGGGCAAGACGCGAAGAGGGAAATGGTTTTGAGTTTTGGGTTTTGAGTTTTGGGTTTTGCGTGTACGGCAAGAGCAGAAGGAGGGAAATAGTTTTGGGTTTTGAGTTTTGAGTTTTGCGTATACGACAGGAGCGGGATTTCTTCACGCAAAACCCAAAACCCAAAACTCAAAACTCTACCGCTGTGAGTCAGAGGCATTATGAGCTGCTTTCCGGAGGCCGTCCCCGGATTGATTGGGGGATCACCGCATTGATGGTTTCGGTTTTCCTGGTCGGCTTCTTCTGGTTCGCGCACGGTAATAAGTTTCCGTCGTTTTATCATCTGGAAGAGCATATCAGGGCCAAACAGGTGATCACTAGAGACTGGGATCTCCATCAACCGCTGCTATCCGCGATCACAACGCGGGTATTGAAAGACGCGTTGCACATTCCCAACGATGTACAAACGGTCGTTCAACTTGGCAGAACCGTTTCCGCCTTCTTTGCGATCGGATCAATCGTCTGTCTCGGCCTGGCGGTTTATCTGCTCCGCAACTGGGCGGCGGCGGCCTTACTTTCGGTTTTGTTGCTCTGCCAGCATCAGTTTTACGATCTCGCGCATACGATGAGCGAAAATACCGCGCTGATGTTCGGCTCGAGTCTTACATTCCTGGCCATCGTGTTGCTGGAACAAAAGGCCAGTGTGGCCAGAGCCTTGTTGCTTGGATTCAGTGTCGCGATTGCCGCCTCAGCGAAATATGTGGGCGCCCTCCTGTTTGTCCCTGCGGTTATCGTCGTCTTTCGATCGGGCGGAAAAGAGTTCCGGATCAACAGGATCGTCGAGTTTGCTCTGGGCCTGTCGTTTGCCATTCTAGTAATCAACTTTTTTGCAGTTGCAGATCTTCCTCGCGCTGCGGTCGACCTGGTGGAAAATCTCACCTTGGCGTTTGGGAGTGCTCCATACGGCTGGCAGAGCCTGGTCCGCGGTACGTATTGGCTCGCCTTGTGGCACAACACCACACCAGTGATCTGGGTAATGCTGGGTATTTCGCTGTGGGCACTCTGGATTCGGCGCCGCCAGCAAACGATGAGCGAGATTCTCTTGATCTTGATTCCGATCGTCTATTTCCTGCTCCTGTTGTTTTCGCCGCCAGTAAGCGACCTGCGTTTTTTGCCGGTGATTGGGTTTACCTATGCATTGGCTGTGGTGGGTGTTGCGTCGGTCGCAGAGCTTCTCTCAACCTTTAGTGAACAGGTGCGGGGATGGTTGTTGCCAGCGCTGGTCGGCGTTTGTCTGGCCGCTTGTTTTTTCGAATTCTTACGAGGTTATCCCTATTTCATGGCCTTTACCCTGGATCAGAGGCTTGAAATGATAACCTGGATGGATGGCGACCTTCCGCCGGGTAGCAAAGTTGTCGCGGATACCTCAGTACTCCTGCCAGACCTTTTGATGGAAACAAAAGGCAAATATCGATTCGCACTGGTCACCAATGACAGTGTCTTCGACCGTAATGATTTGACCCGATTTGATCAAATTGTTGCCGCGGGCGTTGATTACGTAGTGGTGTCCGAGTCGGATTACACCCCTCTTTTTTCGGCCGTCGTTTCCGTCGCCCTCTTGAACAACCAATCGTTCGAGGCGTCAAAACAGTTCTATTCCGAACTCTTTAAGAAGGGGACGTTAGTCTGGAGCAGAGCGCTGGGCCCCGTGCCATACCTGCAGCCCGGCCTGAAGATTTACCGCTTACCCAAGTCTGTCTATCGTCCGCTGAACCAGTAGGGGAACGTTTGGCGTTGGCGTTCGGCGTTCGGCGTTCGGCGTTCGGCGTTTTGCGGCGCATGACATGGTAGGGACGAGCTCCAGGACGAGCTTCCGCGCGTCCGGCGTGGCCCGTCCAAAGAACATCGTATCGGGGTGTCGGCGCTTTGCCGCGCGAAGTGCATGGGATGCGCGCCCGGCTGAGTTGCCCAGGGAGCGTCGTTTGGCGTGTCGTCGCGGCGCGGTTGCCCGCCCGTGTTTTGACCGTCTTGCACGTCATTCAATGTCCTCTTTTACCTTCGGAAGTTATATGGACGCGCCACGCCGGTCGCGCGGGAGCGCAACCTCGGAGCGCAACCCTACCACGCCTTGCGCCGCCGAACGCCGAACGCCGAACGCCGAACGCCGAACGCCAAACGAACGCCAAACGCCAAACGCCAAACGCCAAACGCCAAACGCCAAACGCCAAACGCCAAACGGCTCGGGCTAATGAAAATCATGTGAATCCGCGGTCTCAAGTTCGATGGCTGGTAAGCGGTCAATTTTTTCGGCTCGAATGTGAATAACACCGGATTGCAGCTGTAAGACGCCCTCGATTAACAAAAATGTTTCCTGCGTAATTACCAGGCGGTTCTTTTCAAAGATCTGCGGACTAACAATGGCGTTCGAGATGCCTGTTTCGTCTTCCAAACTGATAAAGACAAATCCTTTCGCGGTGCCAGGTCGTTGACGACAAATCGCCAGACCGGCAATACGGATGCGCGTACCGTTTTCCCCCAACGGCAGATCGGCACTGCGCCAGATATCGTTCGCTAAAGATTTGCGGATGTAGCCCATCGGATGAGGGCCGGTCGTGAGGCGCATCGTGGAATAATCTGCCGCCAGGCGTTCGATCGGTTGCATCGGAGCCAGAGGAGAAGCCACTTCCACAGGAAGATCAGAAAATAATTCTCCCTGATGAAATTCGCTTTCGACCGACCAGAGCGCATCGCGCCGGTGTCCGACCAAGGGATTTAAGGCGCCGGCTTTGGCCAGAATCCTTAATTCATCCCGTTCGAACGAGGTCCGCTCACGAAAGTCGTGGATGCTCTGGAAAGGTTTTTGCTGCTGTGCGCTTAACATCTGTTCCACATGAGTGTGGTTAACGCCGCGCATCAGACAAAATCCAAGTTTGATCGATTCATCAGATTCAACTGTGCATAGCCATTTGGAATTCAGCACGGAAGCTGGCTGCACTTGAATGCCGTGGCGTTGCGCATCCTTGATCAAGGTTGCCGAGGTATAAAAGCCCATCGGCTGGTTGTTGAGCAATCCTACATAAAACTCAGCGGGACGATGCACCTTCAACCAGGAACTAGCATAAGTGATCAGCGCAAAACTGATCGCGTGCGATTCTGGAAATCCGTACAAGGCAAACGAGGTAATGGCGGCGAGGATTTTTTCTGCTACTTCGTCGTTTACATCATTTGCACGGAGCGCGTTACGCAACTTTTGTTCAACGCGTTGCATCCGTTCCTGCGAACGATGATAACTGAGTGCTCGTCGCAATTCTTCCGCTTCATCTCCAGAAAAGTCGGCCATGACCATCGCGATTTTCAGCATTTGTTCCTGAAAAAGCGGTACCCCAAGAGTGCGTTCCAGAACCGGAATGAGTCGAGAATCAAGGTAGGTAATTGCCTCGAGCCCTTCACGCCGAGCCAGATAAGGATGCATCAGATGGCCTTGAATCGGCCCAGGTCGAATGATGGCGACTTCGATCACCAGATCGTAAAATCCTCTCGGTTTCATCCGAGGCAAGGTGGCCATCTGGGCGCGACTCTCGACTTGGAACACCCCGATGGTGTCGGCTTGGCAAAGCATATCATAGGTTGCCGAATCATCCTTTGGAAGCCTGGCCAGATCGACGGGATGGCCTCGCCGGTCGCAGATCTCGATGGCATCCTGCAGCGCCGCCATCATTCCCAGACCGAGCAGATCCACTTTGACGATGCCCAGATCTTCGCAATCGTCTTTGTCCCATTGAATGACCGTGCGCCCGGGCATGGTGGCATTTTCCAACGGAACAATGGCATCCAGTTGCCCTTCGCAAATAACCATTCCGCCGGAATGTTGGCCCAGATGACGAGGTAAGCCCTGGATCGCGTGGTACACCTGGAGAAACGCGTTTACTCGAGGATGATCCGTGGGTAGACCGGCCTGGCGCAATTGATCAGACGTTTCAAGAGTGTGTGGAAAATCACCATTGGCATATAAACGCGAGAAGCGATCCATGACATCTTCCGGCAAGTTCAGAGCCTTACTTGTTTCACGCATCGCGCTTCGGCCGCGAAAGGTAATAACATTGGCTGTCATAGCTGCACCAAGTCTTCCGTAACGTCGGTAGACTTCCTGGATGACTTGCTCACGTCGATCGCCACTCGGCAGATCCAGATCGATGTCCGGCCAACCCTTTCGGCCCTCACTGAGAAAGCGTTCAAATAATAGTTTACCGCCAATCGGATCGACTGCGGTAATATCCAGACTGTAACAAACCGCGCTGTTGGCCGCGCTACCACGGCCTTGAACCATAATGTTCGATTCCCGGCAGTACCGGATAAGATCCCAAACGATCAGGAAATAGCCGGAGAATCCGAGCTTTCGGATCAAAGCCAGTTCATGTTCGATTTGTGATCGAACACGTTCACTGATCTTGCTGTAACGCTGGCGAGCTCCGTTCCAGACAATTTTGTCCAGGAAACTGTCCATGGTTTCACCCTGCGGAACCGGGAATCTGGGAAATTGGTAACCAAGATTTTCTAGGGTGAACTCTATTTCGTTGGCAATAGCAGCGGTATTAGCAACAGCGTGCGGTAAATCCGAAAATATCTCTGTCATCGCGATGGCCGGTTTGAGATGACGTTCCGTGTTCGGCTCCAATAATTGGCCTGCCGCATCGAGATGGGTGTGATGTCGTGCGCAGGTAAATACATCAAGCGCGGTGCGGCGATCGGAGGTGCCGTACAGGACGCCGTTGGTGGCCAGGAGTTTTAATCGATGGCGTTCAGCAAGCTGGCAAAGCTGCTGATTCAACCACTGCTCGGCACGAAGGGCGTGCCGTTGAATTTCCACAAACAAATGGTCCATACCGAAAATCTCTTTGAGCAAAGACAGGCACTGATCGGCTCGGGAAAAATCGCCGGCGGCTAAAGCTTGATGGAGAGGACCTTCTTCATCCCCTGTCAAACAGATCAATCCCTCTCGAAACTCCGACAGCTCAGACCAGCGAATGGAACTCTCGTTCTTGGGTGAACGCAGTTTAGCTCGTGAAAGTAAATGGCACAGGTTTTGGTACCCATTTCTGGATTGGACGAGCACCGGTAAAACCAACCCCTCTTCCATCGTCAACTCACTGCCGACGATCGGCCGTATTCCGCATTCTTGGGCCGCCGTATAAAATCGGGGTGCACCAGACACCCCGTCACGATCGCAGAGTGCCAAGGCCGGCAAATGAAGATCCGCCGCGGTAAAAGCCAGATGTTCCGGCGAAGAGCTTCCCCGCAGAAAACTGAAGGCGCTGCGAGCGTGTAGTTCAGCGTAATTCATAGGAAGAGCGGCGGCGAAGCCGCGGTAGGGACGCGCTCTCACGCGTCCAAAAAGCGCGTATCGGCGCGAGGGCGTATCGGCGTTTGGCCACGTGACGTTGCCGCGCGGATGGCGGACTCCCGCGCGTCCGGGCGTTGCATGTCCTTAGACGTGCGAAAGCGAAGTAGGTGTGGTTTCATGGCAAGGGCTGGCAGGCAACGTGGGTGGAGCGGCGGCGAGGCCGCGGTAGAGACGCGCTCCCGCGCGTCTACTGGCTCGCTTACTTGGCTGTCGGCTCCTGGCTACCGGCTCCTGGCTACTGGCTACTCGGCTACTGGCTACTGGCTACTGGCTACTGGCTACTGGCTACTTCCTCAATCATATACCCCCACCACTTCCCATTGGTCCTGAAACGTACATGAGCGGCCGCGATTGTTATCGGCTAAAGTCCGTTGTCGTTCGTTGGCGTTCCCTGTTTTCTGGGCGATGCGGTAGAGACCTCGATCGTCGAGCGCGATATCCCATTCTTTGGCTTCCCAACGAGTTGGATCCCACCAGTTGCCAGACAATTTCCATGGACCGCGCGCTTCCAGGATTTTGCCGGAAATTACGCTGCTTTGGATCGAGGTAGGTTGGCCATCGCCGTTCAGTTGCACCTCGGCGGCAACTCCCGGTCGATAACGACGTAGACCAGGGCCAGTTTTTGGGTGCCCCTTTTTCTTGAGCCTGCTGCGATTCCAGTCGAATTCCGGCATCAGCATCCGCAGACTATCCGGTCGATGCGTATCGACTTTTTGCGGTATGCCGACTTTTTCATTGCCCACCAAGGCGGCCAGCCGCGCCAGCGTTTGAAAGAAACGGTTAGGATCTTTCAGACCTCCTTGAAAAAGATCGAACTGATGACCGCTTGGCCTGCTTGGTATGACCTCCAGGCGAAAACTGGTCACTGGTGCCGTGGCCTGAAGTGTTTCCAGATATTGGGCAGCAATGCCAAACAGTGTATCCACATCCCGGGTCGGAGCCGGAATTTGCAGGATGCGATTGATCTTTTCTCCATTTTCCAGGATGAGCGTCAGATGAAGTTCGGAGAGCAAAAGATAGACTGACCCGATGCGTAGCGATAAGGTCTCGAGAAAACGTCGGAGAATAAATAAGAGAGGCTCGAGGGTTTCCAGGCGTTGTTCAAAGTCGATCGATTCTTCGAAGGTTTCCGGCGGTTGGACAAGTTGAAGCACGTTGGTGGATCGGCCGTCCGCACGATCCCAGACTGAGAGACCTTCCAATCCAAGACGTTGACCAATTTCTTCCCGAGGCAAACGAGTTAATGCGCCAAGGTTGCGAACTCCCCAGCTTTTTAGAATATCGAGGACAAAAGGGGAGGGAGCGAGAGACTCCAGCGGCAAGGATTGAAGCAGATGGCTATCTTGCGAAATCTCCAGGATTGGGTCAGCGATCTTCGCAGCTTGCAGCGCAATCTCTGGATTGGGGCCGAGACCGGCCTGAGCCTTGAGGCCGACTGATCGAAGCTGGGTCAATAACTCTCGTAACCACGGCTGATGTTTGCGGGTTCTTTTTCCTTTCAAATCGAGTGTGCAAATCCCGGGAGCACTATTTTCGATAAAGGGAGAATAGCGGTAGGCAATTTGGAGCAACGTATTCTGAAGATGTTGTTCATGAGAGAGGGTGCGCGGGTAGAGCACGAGGTTGGAGGCCCGTGCGATGGCCTGACTTGTTGACACTCCCGGATGAATTCCAGCCTGTTCGGCAGCAGGGTTTAGTTCAATGGCATGGAGGCCATCATGGGCCAAAAGAGCAGCCGGCTGATCGAATGATGTATCCTCAATCATTTTTTGTTGTGCCGTTCCATCCAGAGCCGAGTCGATTCCATCCAGCGAGAGTTGATTTGATGACGTCCGATTCGGGCTACCGCTTTGCAGAGCACGTTTTTGCTGCGCACACTGCAGCGAGTAAAAAGGAATATAAATTACGGCAAAACAGGGAGATTCAATCTTAAGCATATCGGTATTCCAGTGGTGTCCGCCGACGGACGATTTCCAGCGAAACAAATTTGATTATTTCATTTCGTTGAGATGACAAATCATCAATATAAAGCTGATGCGTCATCAATATCGTAATGTGTGCGCTGCTCACGATAGGATGACGTGTAATGATTAACAGACTGGCTTTTTGCTCTTCGCTGATACGCTGAAAACGGTACCAGGTTGGCCCGGGAATTTTGCCAAGTTCTCTGTCCGAATTCTGTTTAAAATCCAAAATGGTCAACGGCACATTGCCATCCCGCAGAATCAAGTCCGTCGCTTTTAATGCCTGAGTCGTATTGTGGCAACGGATCCAGAGCAAAAGTGGATGATCGGCGGATGGCTCAAAGCAATCTTTACCGTCGATCAACGCGACATATTGCGAGGTATCATTCATCGCCTCGATGATTTCATGTAATACTATTGCTCCTCCTGAACTAATGTTTGGAATGAGCAATTGAGTGATAGCCCCTTTGGGCAAACCGCCGCCTAAAAGAGAATCGAGCGGAGACCAACCTGTTGGGGTATAGAGGGAATGAATACCCGTTTGCGGTGGTGGGTAACGTTCGGCTAAAATCTTACGTAATTCGATGATCTCAGGCGAAAACGGCATAGTGTTCGCATGAACACTATGCGATCCTGTTTCTATTTCAACACGAAAAAGTAAGCAAAGCGTCTCACTTTGCTCGGTTCTCAAGAAGCAAAGCGAGACACTTCGCCTACTTATTTAACACGCCGACACGTTTCCCCCCACGGGTGGCAACTTATTAAGGGAGATTGTTTAAGTCATCAGCGGTCGTCCTGAGTCACCTGCTCGGAAGCAATTGGCCAGATTTGAGAAGAAACACTATCGTGAGCGATTCGGATCGTCCTTTATGCACACCCACCACACGCATCCCAATAACGCGGAACCTAGAAGCAAAAACATTCCCAAGGTCAACATAAGCTTCTGGTGATGCCGGAATCCCAGGTGAGAGTCAAAAGGAAAGTGCCGCCTGTGGCAAAAATTCGGAACTTATTCCTTTTACTGGAAATGAATTCCGAAAAAGTCGGCGAAGACCTGGCGGTAAACGTCTTGCTTAAATCCTGGCACCCAGCCGGATTGAAACTCCCATGGCTCAATCCAACGGAACTGACTGAATTCAGGTTTATCGGTCTCCACTTCAATATTTGAATCGGGCGCAGTCAATTCAACGAGAAAATAGATCTGTTCCTGTCCATCAAAACCCTCTTTGGTTCGGCCACGTCGGAAAAGATAACGGTAGGGGCCGTTGGATTCGATTACTTTGTAATGTCCACGCTCGAGAGAAAGTTCTTCTTGCAGTTCTCGAAAGAGCGCTTCCAGCGCTGTCTCAGACTTTTTAATCCCGCCCTGGGGAAATTGCCAGGCGCCTGCCACATCGGAACGTTCTCCGATCAGAATTTTCCCATCGGGTCTCCGGATTATTGCACCCACGTTCGGGCGATAGCGCATCGATGGCATAATCACTGGTGAAACATGTCCAGCAACGATTTAACAGCATCTTTTTTTTCTCCTTTGAATTCCTTCAGCATCCGGTCTCGGAAGGCGCTGATTAATCGTTTGGTTAAATCCTCTTTTGGTTGCTCCGGAGTCCCGCTGATCTTTACCGTTGTCCAGTGCAATCCGTCTCGTTGCTCCGTGAATACCTTTTCTTCGGCGCCGGGAATCCACCCGAGGATCTTGGGAGAAAGCCCCAGGAGCAAGTCGCCGGCGAGATGGTCTGGAGCGATTAGTCCCGTTCCTTCAACGCGAATTTGATCCTGATAACTCGCGCGGATATCTGATAGTTGCAATTCGCGCTCTTGATATCGGACGTGGGTCTCAATCGAATCGATCCGCACATCATTGAGGCCTCCAAATTTCGCGAGTTGATGAAGCGTCACAAAAAGGTTTGCCATATCAAAATTCGCGCCGGAAATCTTGATTGAACCGTCAACTTCCCCGTGTTCAAACCGATCGAGATCGCCGGTATAAACAAGGTGTCCGGAAACTTTGCCTCCGAGACGCCACTCGGCAGGCAATATCTCGTTCGCTTCCAAATCAGAAAAATCGACAGTTAGCAGAGCGTTCAATGGGCGGCGGATGGCAACTTTCCCGATCACCTGGATTTCGCCGCCACCCGCTATCTGCGCCTTTGCGTCACGGATGGCCACGAAGCCCTGATCGACCGATGCGTGTACTTGTTCGATATGCAACTCGGGATAGGTTGCGTGTCGCGCGTTCCCTCCGATGGCGTCGATATCCCATTGATCAGGCGCTTTCTGAGTCGCGCTTAGTTTAGGGCCGATGATTTGGCCAGTCTCGCCGTGACTGGTTTCCCAATGGAGGTTGGCCGAAGCCACATAGACGTGCTCGATCCGGAATTCTGTTGGGAGAAAAGATAGTTTTAGACCAGACGGTGGTTTTGACAAGTTGGGGTTGGAGCTCGGAGAAGTGGTCGCTGCCGGCCCTTTTCCAAGAGTAGCTTCGAGTTTGTCCGCGTTGATCTGGTCGATCACCCATGTTCCCTTCAGCAATTGCCACCAATCAACGTGAGCCGAGAGATTGGTGATCTGCAGTGATCGCAGTTTGCTTTTTCCAACTCCTTTGGCGGAAAAACCGGCGGATCGAAACGATGCACCCTCCCAGATGAGCGGTTCGAATTGGCCATCGGCGTGGATCGATCGGCTGACCTTCTTGCTGAGCCAGTCGCGGAATGAATCGCTTTGGATGAAGAAATGGAATCCGATCCAACCGGAGATAATGGCCAGAATGATCAACGCTGCACCGAGGATCAAAAGTCGAAGGCTTTTCAAGCGAAGCAGATTGAGGTTTGCAGAACGGAGTTTCCCCTGGCAGACATTTTCCGAGACTATTCGATTATCTGGACGCGATCGCAAGCGGTAAGGAACAGAAGAAAATTTGAACAGAAGGCAGCAAAGGAAACGAAGATCGATCAGGAATAGGGTTTTTGCCGCGACCGCGAACCGCACAGAAGACCCGAACAGAAAGAGGATTTGAACAGAAGGTAGCAAAGGAAACGAAGACTGATCAGGAATTGGGTTTTTGCCGCGACCGCGAGCCGCACAGAAGACCCGAACAGAAAGAGGATTTGAACAGAAGGTAGCAAAGGAAACGAAGACTGATCAGGAATTGGGTTTTTGCCGCGACCGCGAGCCGCACAGAAGACCCGAACAGAAGAGGATTTGAACAGAAGGCAGCAAAGGAAACGAAGACTGATCAGGAAATTGGGTTCTTGCAGCGACGCGAGCCACAAAGAAGACGGGGCAGAAGAGGATTTGAACAGAAGGTGGCTATGGAGTCAGATGCATCAGGGTCATCATCATGCTGAGGGCTGTAGCGCCGTGCTGGAATCTACGTCTTCACCCTAACCAATGGCCTTTGATTTAGGCTAAGAATGGGTTGGCAAATATTTTCAGCAGCCGCTCGTAAAATAGGAATATCTTCAATTGCAGTGTCCCAAACGCGTCCAACATTCACGCCGTCATAATCGTGAACCTGATGTTCCGCATTCCTCTCGGCTCCTTTGCCGGAAAATCAGGCATCTTCGACAAGGGCTCGTAATTTTAATGCTCCCTCAAAAGCTGAGGCGCCGGATCTACTGGGCTGTGGTGAGGTTGACC
This sequence comes from uncultured Verrucomicrobiae bacterium, assembly GCA_963789065.1. Taxonomy (GTDB): domain Bacteria; phylum Verrucomicrobiota; class Verrucomicrobiia; order Chthoniobacterales; family JAFAMB01; genus JAFAMB01. The sequence goes on from CAWBKA010000009.1 coordinate 42,054, forward strand.
AAATGATGCGGGATTGGGTGTTCCTTTCGGAGCACAAATGGGATTCAAAGATTCGGCCTGATCAACTCGTTTGCTATGCGGATGTCTTGCGATCTCTACCGGCTGACGAAAGGCGCTTGATTACTATCGTCGCACAACCGGAACAGAAGAGGGAAGCGGAAGCGACTCGCGTCGGCGTGCCTACTACTCACCTATTTTGGGAAGACGTGTACGAGATCTTGGAGCACGCCGATAGCGGGGGCTCGTTGCTTGAAGAATTCGTCGATTTTATGAAAGCTGAAAATCTCAATCCCGGTCCACCGATCGAAGCTCTCACGATGCAGGCGTTTTTAGCATCGATCAGTTTCAAACGACAATTGATGCGATACTCGGAAAAGCTACTCAACGAATATGACTGGTCCATCATTCCTGAGGCTTATCGATTAAAACGCAAAGTGAACGATAAGTGGGGAAGAGTTGCGCTTGATTTTAAAAGTGCAGAATGGTTTCCGACTATAGCGCTGGGGTTTCTGTACGATCCGAGCGATCATCGGGTGAAGCTTACTGCTCCTCAAGAAAGTATCGATCTATTCATACGCATTGAGGCTGAACCAGATACCAGCAAGGAATGTAATAAGGTGTTGAGTATACTTCGGCAGAAGGCTGAGCAGCTCCGTTTGCTGGGCCCACGGGTTTTGCTTCGAGACGATCCCGGAAATGGCAACAGCTACTCTCTGCTAATGGTGCAGGAAAGTCTACAGTCGGCAGTCGGCAAGTTTAGCGACGAACGAGCGCAAATCGAGGCAATTTATCATAAGCTCCACGGCTGGGCTGCTTGCCTCTTCGAAGATAAGCTTGTTGAGGATTTACTAACCAGATTACGGCCTGCTCTTCGTTCGACCGATCCTCTGGAGCCGGCCCTAGTCCTAGACGCTGAATCCAGTGACCAAGTCTGAACCATGTCTGGCGCGCCCGATTCTGATTGAATGAACGACGGGACAATTGTACTTGCGACTCCGCGATTCTCTGAAATCGAGCGGCGCAACGCTGGCTGCTTAAATTAGAGGCTCAATTCCTCGTCATGATTAAGTTTAATTCGAGATCCGGCTCCTATGCGCTATCCAGTCGGCGCAGGAATTTGAACTCCTGGTGGCGATGATGGGGAGGCCTTAAGCCGCCCTGCTGGCATCGCCTGCCGAAATCAACCTTCGGAACGCACATCGGCTCGGCTCAAATTATCTACCGAAATCTTTGTTTCCTTTGCTAACTTCTGTTCAAATTCTCTTCGGTTCCTTCTGTTGCGCCCGCGCCCTTTTGTTCAGGATAAAACCTAGAACACCTAGTGGCGGTAACATGAAAAGGTGCCAATAAGCTAAGGGCGGTGAGGCGGGAGGGTTCACCTTGAGTGGAATGCTGATGCTTTCTGTTTCGCTATGGTGCTCGACGTTGATCCTGAGCTCCCAGGTACCGCTATTGGGGATTTGCACAAGTGCGCCATAAAGGAGCCGGTTTTCTCCATGACTCAGTCTGGCCGGGATATCGGTGAGAGTGGTGGATTTATCAACAGGGCAGGAAGGTGGCGACCAGACATCCTTTGCCAGGGTGCCGCCACCTTGCACGGTGAGATTAAGCGTTACGTTGGCATCCAGGAGCGGAGCAAGCTTGGAACGGTCTTGAACGAGGACAGTCACGTCCACCGGGCCAGCGCTCAAGATCGGCGGCAAAGTGAAGACGGTGACGTGAAATGAGCCGGTATCGCCTTGGAACTGGATCGCTCCTCCGTCGGCCAGACTCATCCGAGCAATGAAGAAAACCACGCAGAAAATGAGCGCCGTTCGCATAAGCCTTTAGGACATCATCGTTCCACGCATATCCATGGGTTGAAAAATGATCCAGATCGCGACCAGGAAAAATAGAATATAAAGCAGCGACCATGGAGCGAAAACGAGCAGAGACCGTTTCTTTGCGTGGCCGTAGCGCTGCGCGACTTTCCATCCCGCGTAGAGCGAAACGAGCAGACCTAAGTCCAGGAAGAGAATTTCGAAATCGAGCAATTGCGGGACGGCCCAGGAAGCTATTGACCAGTCAGGTTTTCCTGAGAGTGGCAGGTGCAGATCCTGGATCACCCGTTGAATGACCGGAATCGGGGTATGCGAGCCGGTAAAAAGATGAAAGACAAAGTGGGCTAACCACATGGCGAAGCCAAGCGGCACCAGCGTGGTGGCGAAGTCGGAGATCAACGATTTTAGAGACACCGCGATACCCCCCAGGCTTCGGCTCAGAGATCCCGCCGCGCAGACGAAGGATCCTGGAATCACTAAAAGTCCGACCAATAGGAACAAAGCGACGACCGCAGGTCGATGGAGGTCGAATAAGAATTGCGTCCGCTCCAAAAGGGCAGAAACCGGAGCGATCATTCCTGCGGCGTTAGTCAATGCCCCGAAAACCAGGATCAGAACGAGAATTGCAAAATCAAATCGCTTAGCGAATGGTCCGATGGAGGAGCGATGCTCTCCGTTCCAGAGGTCCTGGCCGGGAATTACCGCCAGCAGCCCGACGTTATCGTGCGGACAGGCATGTACGCAGTCTAAACAGAACGTGCAGTCAACACTGCTTTTCTTCTTCGGTTGAAAGAGCTTCAGTTCGCAGCCCCGCTGCTGAGTTCCACCTTGAATGCAATCGAACGTTTTGCAGCTGCGGCAAGCATCCGGCTTTCTCACTTTTACCTCAAAGGGAGAAAGTAACGACTGGACGAAATGAAATTGGCCAATCGGACAGACGTATTTGCAAAAGCTTCCGCCTTGGAAAAATCCGTCAATTAAAATCGCCGCCAGAAAGTAGGCGAGAATGATCCAGGCCGTCAGCCACGGGCTGTTCCATAGGTTGAACGCTTCGTATGCCCATAGATAAAGGGCGACCAGGAACGCAGCGAGCCACTTGTTCCGCAATAAACGAGGCCAGGCCCACTTTGCCGGGAGCCAGCGACGCGCGAAATCACGGACGAACATGAAGGGACACACCATGCAGAAAAGGTTTCCGACTAACAAAAGGGCGATCACCGTGAAACCGCGCCAGTGCGTCCAGGGGAGTACCCCGGCAAGATTCATCGGACCCGTCTGAGGACCCAGCAGGCCATCCAGGACGATTGCCACAGCGGCTATCAGCATTATCGCCTGCATGCCGTGCCGGAACGATTTAGAGCGTAGAATTCGACCCAGGATTGGAGTTTTGAATAGGTCAAAGGGCTTGTTGACGGGACGGGAACCCAAACTGATCCTGCGCAGAAATTGAATAGTTCCGCTCTCTTGATTCCGAGCCAGCCTCACGCCTTGGTTTTCAACGTGTGAGAATCTGGATTTCGGCGAGAGAAATTGAACGACAATGATTGCGGCGGGAACCAGGAAAACGATCGATCCCGGCACCCACATGATGGCCCCCGCGATCACTTGGTCATCGAGCGGATTTGATCCCCATAATCGTGGCGCGTGCTCATAGGTGGGGTAGACAACTCTGTCACAAAACGTCAGAACCGCCGCGAGAGCGGTATTTTGCAGGTCGGCTAGAACCAGGTAGGGGATCATGGCCCAGCGAGGCCAGGCCGAACGACTGGGCCAGGGCAGGACCAGGTGCCACCAGAACAAAAGCCCGGTACCAAGAAAAAAGAGATGTTCCACTTGATGCCACCCGGGCGAATTCAGGGCCAGTTCATAAAAGAATGGGACGTGCCAAAGGACGTTCGAGGCAACGAAGGCGATCCAACAGACCACAGGGTTGAGCAGGGCGTGCCCAAGACGTTTAAGCGGCTTCCAAACGAGAAAGGGGCCCAGAACCTCGCGAGTAAAGGCGCGCGGCAGCCCGGAGAGTATCGGCAAGTAGGGCGCTCCAGCCAGGATCAGTGGCGGTGCCACCATCATTAAGAGAAGATGCTGGACCATGTGCACCTGCAGCAATAGCCCGGCAAAGGCATCTAACGGCGAAGCGATCGCAAGGTAGACTGTCCCGAGTCCGGCCGTGAACGAAAGCAGGCGCCAAAGCGGAAAGCGATGAGGAACTCGAAACTGCAGGCGGATCCAGCCACGCAGATAAAAAATGAAGGTCAGCAGGGTCCCAACCGCTGGGCCGATCGGTATCGACCATGAACTCAAGACAGCGTTAGCCGGATCGTCCATCGGACTGCTACTATACCAGTCTTTGCTGACTGGAGCGGGGTAGTTTTGGGTTTTGAGTTTTGGGTTTTGAGTTTTGCGTGGACCACGCAGACGTGGGTTTGTCCTTAGCGCCGGTCTCTTTTGAGGGCGAACCGCTTTGAACCGGCAACGCTCAAAGCTCGAGGACGAGGACGATTTCTATTTAGTGAGGAGCGAGGGCGAAGAGTCTTTTTAGCCCCATCGGGCCGTATCACCGACGCTATACAGATACAGACGCGGCCACGCAAAACCCAAAACCCAAAACCCAAAACTCAAAACTTCCCCGTCCTCTCCCTAGCCGCCGGCTTTTGTCGGCTCGCCTGCGGAGACGCGTTCTTTCCCTGGTTCGGTCTTTTCTGGTCTGGACGGGTTCTGGGCGGGAATGGTGAAGGGCGGTCTGAGAGAGACGAGATAGGCCACCAGCGCCCTCACCTCTTGCTGAGAAAGGTTGTTCCCGTAAGCGGGCATGTTGCCTCCACCCTGGATCACTTGGCGAACCAGCTGATCTTCATCCATGCGTGTGCCGACGGCTGAAAGGTCCGGTCCACGACGTCCGCCTGTGCCACCGATGGCATGACAGTTGCGGCACTGCTTGTTTTGCAGAATCAGCGACCCCTGCAATTCCAGCGGGGTACGCGCCTTGATGAAGTCCGGCCTGGTTGGTGTTCCGCTCCAGGCTTCCATGTGTGGAGACCACGGTCCGGTTAGTCCGGCGTAAGTTAACAGGCCGAGTCCTAGATAGCTCAAAAGGACCACCAGGATCGATACCGGTCGCCGTCTGAAGTGCTTCTCACCTTGATTCGCGTAGAAGGGCAGTCCAAAAAGCAGAAGAACAGCGATCCCAGGAAGCACGAAGAACAGGATCCACTCCGTGTTGTGCGGCGCCAGAGCAGCGGCCGCAAACAACCAGAGGAACGGATAATCGGGACTGGCGTCAGAGATTCTAATGGCCGGATCCGCTGGAATGCCCGGGCCTTTCGGACCCAGGAAGATGGCCAGTAAGACCATCACCAGCAGAAGCACTCCATTGGCGACGATATCTTTATCGATTCCGTCCGGAATGAACGGCATCCCTTCCTTGTGGACGGCTTCCTCATATTCCGCATCGTAGGTCTTGCGATTTACTTGAATGCCCGGCTTCGGATATTCGTTAATTCCCTTTAGCAACACGAGGCGCAGGTGCAAGCTCACGAGGGCCAGGATACTCCCCGGCAGCACGAAAACGTGGAGAGCGAAGAAACGGGATAGCGTATCGGTTCCGATGATGGGACCGCCCAAAAGTAGATTGACGAGTTGAGCTCCAACAAGCGGGACTCTACCCATGACCGCCGCACCGATTCCGACTCCCCAATACGCGTCGGTATCAAAGCGCATCACCTGACCAGTAAAAGCGATTCCGAGGGTCAGGAACAGCAGTACAACACCGGAGATCCAGGTTAATTCTCTAGGATATTTGTAGGCGCCCCAGAGGAAAACCTGGGTCAGGTGTAAAAACATGACGATAACCATGCAGTTGGATCCCCAATAGTGCATGGCGCGCAGGAACCAGCCGAGGGTCCAATGATAGTTCAGGAATTCCAGGCTTCGATAGGCTTCGCTGGCGGAGGGTGTATAAACCAAAGACAACAGGATCCCGGTGAGAATCTGGATCGAAAAGCAAAGGAGCGTCATACTCCCGAAAACATAAAACCAGCTTGCGCTGCTCTTCGGGATCGGGTGGCCGCCGGTCGCTTTCCAGACCTTTACGAGATGGAGTCGCTGCTCCACCCACATCGCTGTATTGACCAAGGCCCTGGTGATCGGCTTATCCTTCTCACTCATAGATTTTAAACCGGATTTGCCAGGGTGGGGAGCACACCAGCCTTGATCATCAGTTCGCCCTTCTCGACCTTGTGCTCATAGATATATAAGCCCCTCGGAGGAGGGCCCGCCGCGTATCCGCCGTCCGCGTAAAAAGCTCCTCCGTGGCACGGACACATGAAAAGCTGCGATTCTTCAAACCACCGGACGGGACACCCTAAATGGGTGCAATTCGCGGCAAAGACCTTGAATTGATCTCCTTGCAGCCGGCTGACCCAGCAGGTTTCCCTGGATGTCTCACCGTCCTCTTCGCGGCGGTGTGGATTTTCGAATACCGCCCGCCGCATGGCGCCCTCAGGAAAATTCGAGGTTGGTCCAAGAGAGAACCAAACTGGGGGAGTCTTCTTGATCAGACTGGAGAGGATGAAGCCAATAATCGGGATTCCGATCATGAATCCCGCAATGCCGTTAATGGCCAGGCCGATCAGGAGCAAGAAGTCGCGCCGCGTCGAATGATTCTTTGCCCCCGAACTGAGTGGAGGATGACTTTCAGATTCGTTTGGTGTCATTACTGGTTGGTAGGTGAAGGTTGCGCGACGGCAGCATCTGTGGCTGGTGCCGACTGTACTGAAGCTGTGGCCTCACGTCGCGACGAGAGCCAGGCGACGACATCTGAAATCTCCTCGGCGCTCATCGGCTTCCCCGGCACATAATCCCTGAAACCTGGCATTCCGAGGTCGGGTCGCCCGGCGATGACCACCGTCCTGAGATACTGGTCGCTCACCAGGCTGAGAAAAGTCGCATCGACGACCGATCCTGCCTTCCCCTGAACACCTCCGCCTTCGGATCCATGGCAACTGGCGCAGTTCTGGGCAAAAACCGCTTCTCCACGTTCCGCATCCCCCAACGGCGCGCTATACGGTGGAAGGTTGTCGGTTGGGACTTCATGACCTTTCGTCCAGTTGTAGATCCCTTCCGCAATCACGTTAATCTGGTCTTCCGTAAGCAGGCCGCCCACTTTGCTTGAGTAGCCCGGCATGGCGGTCTGAGGAATTCCCTCCGCCACGATCTTCCTTAGTGTTTCCTTCGGAATAATCGCGAGGTAGGGCGGGTTATTCATCGAAATGGAAGCCCCGAGAGTTTGTCCGTTGCTGTGGCAAGCAAGGCAATTCTCGTGGTAAAGATCCGCGAAATCCAGATTGGCTTCCGGCGGTTTCCAACGATCCGCTTCCTTCGGTCGGCCGGGCAACCGGCCACAGCCGCTCAGAGCTGCCAAGCCGACAAAAAAAAGACACCGATATAACGCGCGTGGCTGCATGTGGCTGTTCGTTTAATCTTCCTTATGTTCTCCCATCGCGTGCATCCCCATTCTTTGGCCTATCGACCAGGACTGCATGGTTTCCACCTTCTGGGACTTAAACACGACAAAGCCACCTACTAGTCCGAAAGCGACCTGGCAGATCACGAACCAACCCCAGTCAACGCGAGCCGCCAGCGCGGGGTTAATCAGATCAAAAATCGGATAGAGCAAAGCGGTCCAGATAAGCGGAGTCATGATTCCCCCGAAAAGCCATTCTAAGCGCGGTGGCAGCATCGGCAGAAGGACAGTGTAGAGTAATCCGACAAGGATGGAGAAAGCGAGATGGCTCAAAATAGCGACGGTCAAACCAGGCGCGCTAAATTGTCGCAGAGTTTCCAGGTTGGCCGTGGCCAGAGAGGGAACACCCGCGGCGGCTAAGAGGTTGATCGGATACCAGATACTATGCTGAACGACCAGGCCGTAGAGCATCGCCAAAACACCCATCGCCGCACCTCCAGCGAGGCCGCCATATATTCCAGATGAGTATCGGTGAACCTCCACCGGGATACGGGTCCGGTGACTCGATTCGCCATACTTTAAATGGCTAATCTGGCGTTTGGAGACTTTCACCGGGGTCGGAAGACGATCTGCGGCAGCCAATGGGTAAATCGTGTGCTTCGGCGTTGGAAAAACACTCCTGAACCAGCCGACCGCCGCGATCAGGCCGATGATAATACCGACCAGGGTCACCACAAAGGTGGTCACCAAACCCGTGACGAGGAGCGTAATCCCGAGCGCGCACCAAAACGGCCAGGTGGTCGGCGTCGGCAATTCAACGCCATCATGAGAGGAGTGTCCGTGTTCTTCTGGGTTCATAAGCTTAGGATTTGGCGCCGATGACGTAGACGACGGTGAAAACAATAATCCAGACCATATCGACGAAGTGCCAATACCACGAAATCATAATGATATGTTCGTGGTGATAAGGTTTGATGCGTCCGGTTAAGTTCATGATCAGGATCAGAAAGATCAGGATCAGGCCCACCACCACGTGGCTGGCGTGCAAACCAACCAGCGAATAGAAAGTCGATCCGAAGAGATTCGTGCTGATCGTCAAATGATCTTCGTAAATTAGCTTGTACCACTCGACCGCCGTATAGATCAGGAAACCGATGCCCAAAAGGGCGGTGATTAACCACCAGAGGTTGAAAAGGCTGGTCAGACCTTTGTGGAGATTCTTTTCCGCAACGACAATGGTCACGCTGCTGGAAAGCAGAAGAACCGTGCCCAGGATAGGTAGCTCCAGTACCTCGTGTGGGTAGGGGCCGGAGGTGCTCTTTCCGATGTAATACAGGTAGGCGACCACAAAAATGGAGAAGAGCGCCGTTTCGGTTAGGATAACCAGGATCATTCCCACCACCCGCGGTGAAGGGAGTTTCCATTCTGGTTCGGTAATGCTTATCGATTGAGAACTCACGCTTCGAAATTGGTTAGGAAGGTTTGGGAAGTTAGCAAATTTGAAAACGACGATGACGAGGGCGGGAATGGGCTATTCGAATTTCCAATCCGGATCTTCTGGATGTTTCAAATCCCATAGTGGCCGGCGGCTGCGCACTTCAGGAAGCGTCTCGAAATTGTAGTCAGGCGGAGGGGAAGTAGTGGCCCATTCGAGCGTCCACGCGTCCCAGGGGTCGTCACCGGCAATCTTCCCTTTCCAAGCCGACCATAAAAGATTGACCGTGAAACAAATGACCCCCGCCGCCTGAACGAAAGCACCCAACGTTGAGATTAGATTCCAAAAATCCCAACCGCGCTCGGGTTGATAGGTATAAATGCGGCGGGGCATTCCGAGGATCCCCGCAAAATGCTGAGGATCGAAGGTCAGGTGGAACCCGATGGTGAAAAGCCAGAAATGCCAATTTCCAAGCTTCTTATCGAGCATGCGGCCAAATGCTTTCGGGTACCAGTAGTAGAAGAAGGCAAAGATCGCGTAGAGGATGCCGCCCACGATCACGTAGTGAAAATGGGCGATGACGAAGTAGGAGTCGTTCAACTGCCAATCGAAGGGAGCCACGCCCAGCATAATGCCCGTCAGTCCGGCAATCAGGAATTGGAAAAGAAACGCGATCGAGAAGAGCATCGGTAGTTCCAAACGGATCTTGCCGCCGTACATCGTGGCCAGCCAGTTAAAGATTTTGATGCCGGTAGGAACTGAGATGGCCATCGTCGACAGGGCGAAGAAGGTTACTCCAAATGCATTCATACCCACGGTGAACATATGGTGCGCCCAGACACCCGCGCTGATGAAGCCTATCAAAACGCTCGCCGCCACCATCATCGGGTAACCGAATATTGGCTTCCGGGAAAAGACCGGCACCACTTCATTTATGACACCGAAGGCTGGCATGACGAGGATGTAAACCTCAGGATGCCCGAAGATCCAAAAGAAATGCTGCCAGAGAACCGCTGAACCGCCTGCCTCAGCCCTGAAGAACGTCGCTCCGAGGTAACGCTCCAGCGTCAGCATAATCTGTGCGGCCGATAATGGGGGAAGAAACACCACGACCAGAAACATCGTGACCAGAGCCAACCAGACGAACAGCGGCATCCGATGGAGCGTCATGCCCTTTGCCCGGTAGCAGATGATCGTCACCATGATGTTAATCGCGCCCGTTACACTGCCGATACCGCTCACGAGAATGCTGAGCGACCAATAGTCGATGCTGGGACCTTTAGAAAAAGCCGGGGAAGTCAAGGGAGCAATAGCAAACCACGCTGCGTCGGGCGCTGAGCCGGCTCCATAAAGGCCAGGGCCGGCCACAAAGCTAAAAAATAACAGGAATCCGCTGAAAAAAGTTAACCAGAACGAAAAAGCGTTCAGTCGCGGAAACGCCATGTCTCGTGCCCCAATCTGCAGCGGCACGAGATAGTTGATCATCCCGAAGACGATCGGCATCGCGACCCAGAAGATCATCACGGTTCCGTGCATGGTAATCAAGCAGTTGAACTCCTGCGGAGTGACGACGTGACCATTGGGGAACGCGAGTTGAGCTCGAATTAGCAGGGCCATCGTTCCCGCCAGCACAAAAAAGAACAGCCCTGTCCCAATGTATAGCATGCCGAGCTTCTTATGGTCGACCGTATAAACAAGGTCTTGGACCCAGCCCGTCAGGGTACCGCGCTCTTCCCCGGGTCTTGCGGGCACTAGCTTAGGATGCGAGTCGGTGATTGTCGTTCCGTTAGGCATAGGGTGGTTAGTTCAACGTTCTAAGGTAGGCCATGATTTGCTCGATCTGCGGCTTTTCCAGCTTCATGTCGGGCATTTCGCAGCCAGGTTTCAGCACTTGCGGATCGCGCAACCAGGATCGGAGGTGCTGTTCGTCGTTGGGCGCAACGCCCGCACCGAGCGTCTGTCGGCTCATGAAGTGGGTAAGGTCAGGACCGAAGATGCCTTTGGCAGCCGTACCCTCGATCGTGTGACAGCTGCCGCAGGAATTAGCTATAAAATCCTTTCGTCCCTCCTCGACGTTTGGATCAAGACTTGGCGGGCGTTGCTCCCGGGTCACCCATTTCTCGAAATCCTCAGGTGATTCCACGACGACGCGAATCAGCATATTCGCGTGCTGGAGGCCACATAGCACCGTGCAATTACCAAGGTAGATTCCCAGTGATGAAGGTTGAATCCACCACTTGTTATCGCGGCCAGGGACCAACCATTCCTTTCCGTTTAACTCCGGTACCCAGAAACCGTGGACTACATCGGCTGACGCCAGCGTCAGCTCTATTGGCCGCGGGGTGCTCAAATAACTCACCGGCACGTGAATTTCGTTCGCGGTGACAATGTTGTATTTAGGATAATGCAATTCCCACCAGAAACGGTGACCAACGATTCTTATTTCAAGTGGATCGCCGGTGAACTTGGGGTTCTTGATCTCGCCGACGGTGCGTGCGGTAGCGAGCGCCAGCACCACCACGATCAAGATCGGCGGCACCGTCCAGGCAAGCTCTATCGCAGTGCTGCCGTACACCTGTGGTGGTTCGGTCTCGTCGTCGTCTGCCGATCTTCGCCGGTAACGCACCACAGCGTAAAAGAGCAGGCCACCAACAATTACAAAAATGCCCAAACAAATCAGCAGAACTAATACGGAAGTCCGATGTAGCGACTCGGCCGGAGTTCCTACCGGCTCAAAAATGTTTTGCACTGAATGAACCTGATCAGCGGTCTGCGCGTTCACCATTCCGGGAAGGCCGGCGGCCAGCAGGAGAAAGAGTTGCCAGAATAGCTTCTCGGCCTGATTTGTCAGCGACGACCCAACTGTCGGAATGAAAAGACCTAACCGACGAACCAATCGGAGGGCTGCGTTTACACCTTGTGTTAAAACCATTTTTTGCCAAGCCAGGTGATCCGGTGCCTTCATAGGGTCTGCTCTGAAAGGTGTTGTTCCGAAGATCGGTTCGTCAAACTCAAAGAGGCGGCTAAAGGCCCGCCAGTAGTTTCGCTTGCCTGATGTGATGACACACAAAACAGAGCCAACCCGTCAAGCCGCGTTTGTAATTTATTATCAAAAAGCTTGGTAGGGGGGTGCACCGGGCGTGCACCCGCGTGTCCGGCCCGTAGACATCGTATCGGCGTGTCGGCGTATCGGCGTGTCGGCGTGTCGCCACGTGACGCGGTCGCGCGCGGCCTGGTAGGGACGCGTTCCCGCGCATCCGGCGTGGCGTGGCCCAAGAAGACCGCTTGGCGACTCTCACCTAACCGCGAATGGACGCGAATTGACACGAATAGAAATCCGATCCCCTTCGCGTCTATTCGTGTCCATTCGCGGTTTTTCCAATCTTCAATGCCACATGATGTGGCTGCACGCCTGGCGTGGTGGACGCGCTCCCGCGCTTCCGGGGTGACACACCTAGAGGACACCGTTGGCGAGTCCCGCCGCGTGACGGTGATCCCCTGCCTTATGAGCTGCGGCTTGCACCTATATTCGCTTTCGGACGTTCTTCCGACGTGCCACGCCGGACGCGCGGGAGCGCGTCCCTATCACGCCATCTTGCACGGCCACGTCACATGGCAATACGCCGCCCCGCCGCCCCGCCGGCCCGCCGACCCGCCGACCCCCGCCGACACGCCGACACGCCGACACGCCGACACGCCGACACGCCGACACGCCGACACGCCGACACGCCGACACGCCGACACGTTTCCGCCCCGGCCACTTGAAGAAGCTTCGACCGTGAGTTAGTGCTTCGGTTCACCCGATGAATCTTGATTTTAAGTACACCTCCGATGGACTGGTCCCCGCGATCGTCTGCGAAGCAACACCGCCAGGTCGAGTCTTGATGATGGGCTGGATGAATCGCCAATCTCTTGCGAAAACCCTCGAGACCGGCTTCATGCATTTCTGGAGCCGGTCTCGCCAACAACTCTGGTTTAAGGGCGAAAAGAGTGGCCATACGCAGCGGCTAATTCGTTGGTCTACCGATTGCGATCGTGATACGCTGCTTTTCGAAGTGGAACAACGGTCCGGAGCCTGTCATACGGGGTATCGGAGCTGTTTCTTCCAAGAACTTGATTTCGCCGGAGAGCCAAAACCGGTGAATGAAGAAAAGCTCTTCGATCCTGAACAAGTCTACCAGAAATGAACTCATTACCGCTGTTCCCATCACGCTCGGAATTCACGAAGTTGGCAGAAAAAGGTAATCTCATTCCGGTCTACACCGAATTCGTCGCCGATTATGAAACGCCCATCGCGGCCTTTGAAAAAATCGATAACGGAGTTCGATCATTCTTATTCGAGTCAGCGGAAAGCAACGATCACGTCGGCCGTTACTCGTTCCTTGGCAGTGATCCCAGGATCTATTTTGAAGCCCGTGGCAGGCAAATTCTCATAGAAGAGGAAGGAACACAGCTCCGGTTCGAATCAGCCGTCGACCCTCTGAAGGAGCTTCAGGAGCTGATGAAGAGGTTTCGGGCCGTGGAGTTGCCCGGACTGCCTCCCTTCACTGGCGGCGCTGTCGGTTATATCGGGTATGACGCGGTGCGGTTTTTCGAACCGACGGTGGGGATGCACCCGTTGGATCAATTAGGACTGCCGGACATGGTTTTTTTGGTGACAGACACCTTCCTGGTGTTTGACCACCGGTTTCGCCGGCTGAAAATCTGCGCGAGTGCCTTTATTGAAGGAGCGAAGATCGATGAGGCTTACGATGTGGCCGCGCGAAAGATCCAGAAGATCGTCGACAAGCTGGAAGTGCCAGGCAAACCGCGCTTGATGAATGCTGCGCCGGTGCCGGTCTCGTTGAGTCCGCGCAGCAACACGACTCGGGAAGAGTTCTATGAGATGGTTCGCAGGGCAAAACGCCACATCGAAGCCGGCGACATATTCCAGATGGTTCCTTCACAGCGGTTTGAAGCCAGATTTGATGGGAACCCGCTCGCGCTGTATCGAGCGCTGAGATTCATTAATCCGTCTCCTTACATGTTCTGCTTGCGGCTTGGGGAGAAATTTGCCTTGGTCGGAAGTTCACCGGAAGTCCACGTCAGACTTCGAGGGCGAACCGTCGAGATTCGTCCAATTGCGGGGACCCGACAAAGAGGCGGTACGAGCGAGGAGGACCAGCGGCTGAGCGAAGAGCTGCTGGCGGATCCGAAAGAACGAGCCGAACACCTGATGCTGGTTGATCTGGCCCGCAACGATGTTGGGCGGATCTCTGACTACGGCACGGTGCGTGTCACGGAATTCATGGCTGTCGAACGATACAGTCACGTGATGCATATTGTTTCGAATGTTGTTGGAGAACTTCACCAGGGCTACACGGCCTACGACGTAATGCGAGCAACGTTTCCCGCGGGAACCGTTTCTGGAGCGCCCAAAGTTCGAGCGATGCAGCTCATCTATGAATTCGAGAAGAGCAAGCGAGGTGTCTACGCCGGAGCTGTTGGATACTTCGGATTTGACGGACAGCTCGATTCCTGTATCGCATTGCGAAGCGTCGTGCTGAAGGAAGGGACCGCTTATGTGCAAGCCGGAGGCGGTGTGGTAGCGGATTCCGTACCGGAACTTGAATATATAGAGAGCGTCAACAAAGCCATGGCCACTTTTCGAGCTATCGAGCGAGCCGACCAAATTTTATGATCCTGGTATTGGATAATTACGACTCGTTCACCTACAACCTGGTTCAATATTTTGGCGAACTCGGCGCGGAATTGGTGGTCCGCAGAAATGATCGCACCACCATCGAAGAGGTTGAGGAGCTGCGACCGGAAAAGATCTGCATTTCTCCGGGCCCTGGAACACCTGACGAGGCCGGGATCAGCAATGAACTGATTCGTCATTTTGGGCCGCGGATTCCCGTCTTAGGGGTTTGTCTCGGACACCAGTGCATTGGGCAGGTTTACGGAGGGCAAGTCGTCCGAGCGGATCGCATCATGCATGGGAAAACCTCGCCGATCCTCCACGAAGGGGATGGGGTATTTCTTGGGCTGCCAATTCCATTTGAGGCAACTCGTTACCATTCGCTGATCGTGCGCCGTGAGACTCTGCCGGCCGAGTTGGAGATTGTTGCGGAAACTTCGGACCACGAAATCATGGGGCTGCGGCACCGACGGTATCCGGTATACGGAGTTCAGTTCCATCCAGAATCCATTATGACGGGAGAAGGGAAAAAGCTTTTGGCGAACTTTCTTTCCTTTTAGGTTTCTGAGGACATTTTATCAACGCTAGCCTGCATCGATCACAAATCCTTAGAGATTTGTGATCGACGCAGGCTGTAGCCGCGGAACTCTCCGGCTACGCCGGAAAATTCCGCGGCTTTTTAGAGAGAAGAGTTTAAAACAGTTTGCATCGATGCATTAATTTTAAAAAAGGCTCTTAAACAGACGCGTAGCGTCTGTTTAAGAGCTTTCTAGCCCGCAATGAGCTCGTCGCTTCAGCTTTTGCGTGATTTTTGCGGGCTAGCGAAAGGCTGACAAAAATGTCCTCAGAAACTTACTCATTTCCGATCGTTATATTAGGTGGCGGTTTTGCCGGTACCTACTGTGCCCGTGCGCTGAAATCAGCCTTTGGGGAGCACGCGGAGAAAAATGTCGCGCTTGTGGCGGATCAAAACGCGATGTTGTTTCATCCGATGCTCGCCGAGGTGAGCGGATCCTCGATCTCTCCGCTGCACGTGGTCACCTCGCTTCGCAAATTTTGTCGCGGGACTTCCATTTTCATGGGCGGGGTTGAGGAAGTAGATCTCGAGCGGAAGACGGTAAGTTTCATCGCCAGTCCATTTGTTCCTCCGGCCACGCTGACGTTCGAGCACCTGGTCCTGGCGATCGGAAGTGTGGTCGATGTCAGCCGCGTGCCAGGAATGCCGGAGCACGGTTATTTGATGAAGACGGTGGGCGATGCGATCCGGCTCAGGACGGATGTCCTGGAACGACTGGAGGCGGGAAGTGTCGTCAAAGAAGAGTCGATCCGCCGCAGGTTACTGACTTTTGTTATCGTGGGTGGTGGATACTCGGGCGTCGAGACCGCCGGGCAGATTTGGGATCTGCTGCGAGACGCGCAGCGATTTTATCCGCGCATCAACCCGAAAGAATTCCGGTTGGTGCTGGTTCACAGCGGCGCTCTGCTTCTGCCACAAATCGGAGAACAATTGGGAAAATATTGCGAGCAGGAGCTGAGAAGTCGTGGAATCGAAGTGCGCCTCAACGCGCGAGTTTCTGCCATTACGGCTGAACGAGCGATTCTAAATAATGGCGAGACCATCGAGACCAACACCGTGGTCACGACGGTTGGCAACGGCCCTAACCCGGTCATAAAAAAGCTGATCGACCGCTACAAGCTGCCCAGCGAAAGGGGGCGGCTCAACACCGAACCGACGATGCTGGTGAAGGGATATAAAAATCTCTGGGCCGTTGGAGATTGTTCGGCTGTACCGTTAGAGGACGGCAGCATCTCTCCTGCCACGGCACAGTTTGCGATGCGTCAAGGCACGCTGCTCGGGAAAAATATTATCGCCTCTCAGAACGGCGGGCCATTGGAACCTTTCCGTTATAAGACTTTGGGCGAAATGGCTTCCCTGGGACATCGCAGTGCCGTGGGAAAAGTCTTGGGATTCCCTGTTTCGGGTTTTCTCGGGTGGCTAATGTGGCGAGCCACTTATCTCTACAAACTCCCCGGCCTGGAGCAGAAGTCGAAGGTCTTCTTCGAATGGAATCTGGAGCTCTTGTTCCCCCGTGACATTAGTTTGCTGGACGTTAAAACGACCAATGTCGTTGGACGCGTTCACCTGGAGAAGGGAGATCCAGTTTACCATATCGGCGACACGGCATTCTCGTTTTACCTGCTCGAGAAAGGGAAAATAGAGGTTAATGATCATGCTGGCGTGGCCCGAACACTCATTCCGGGCGAACACTTCGGTGAGCGTGAACTACTTGAAAATACCAAGCGGACGTTCGACGCCATTGCCCTGGAACCGACCACTCTCCTGGCGCTCGATAAGCCAACATTTGAGGCGCTGACCAAGAACAGTCTTACTCTGGGCTTTTTCTTGAATCGAAGCTCCGTCAAGTACCTCAGCCTGCAGGAGCGGAAGGCCATCGTCGACCGGGCCTCTCCTGCGCTTCTCCAAAAACGCGTAAAAGACTATTTGCGGGTTGGCGCACCCGTTCTGCGGGAGACCGATACGGTGCTTGTTGCTCTCAGGGCCTTTAAACAAGCCAACGCCACGATGTTGCCCGTGGTGAACGGCGAAATGCGTTGCCAGAGCTGGCTGCGTCTCGATTTCGCGCTCGACTGGCTGCACCAGAGCAAAGTACGGCTCGAATCTCTGGTCAGCGATCTGCGGACGTTACCGTGCATGATTATGAGGCCGGACGACTCGATTGAACAAGCGCTCCTGCAGTTCGCTCAGACTCCCGATCGAGAAGCGATCGTGACCAACGAGGGTGGGCAATTTATTGGAACGATTGCCGTGGTGGACTTGATCCTGGCCGATCGACCCTGAGCCCGGGAGTTTTGAGTTTTGGTTTTTGGGTTTTGCGTTTTGAGTTTTGGGCGCAGATGCATCGTGGCCACACCTGACCAGTCGAAGACTCGCTCAGAAACCCAGTGGTCTTGCGCGGCGTGGCTGGTTGGGTCGAGCGCCAGGAATCACGCAAAACTCAAAACGCAAAACCCAAAACCCAAAACTCAAACATATAAGCGCATTTTCCGTTCGATTTCTCCGCCAACGCGGGTAGTGGTTCTACCATGACGCCCAGGCTTGACTCACTCCGCGATGCGCTCGTTTTGTCGCCGCAGAACATCCCGCTGCTTCTGCTGTTTGGTCAAGCCTGTCTGGACGAATTAAATTTCCATGAAGCCAAAGAAGCGTTTTCTCGCGTTCTCCAACAGGATCCGACGAATGTCGAGGCCAAACTTGGTATCGCCGGCGCGCTCTATTTGAGTGGTAATATTTCTGAAGCAGTGGTGCGTACCGAATCGTTGGTCGAGGCAAGACCCTCTTTCGCGGAGGCGTGGATTTTGCTGACTCGTTTGGCTCTGGCCGAGGGTGATCAAGCTCTGGCGGCAGAACGTTATCAAAAGGCGGTGGAGATGAACCCAAACCTGCGAGATCCTGTCCTGGAGCGGGAGGTCCAGATTGAGCGGGGGGCAACGTCGACCGGCGTTGTTTCAGATGCCGAACCGGAGACATGGGAATCATCTGACGAGCTCGACGTAGTCAACGAGTTGGCCGACCTCGAGAAACCGGAAGTCTCTTTCGCAAGTGTCGGCGGTATGGAGGACATCAAAGAAGAGATTCGGATGAAGATTATCCATCCGCTGCAAAATCGTGCTCTCTTCAAGGCGTATGGCAAAAAGCTTGGAGGTGGCGTGCTGCTTTACGGGCCTCCGGGGTGTGGCAAGACGTTGATCAGCAAAGCGACCGCGGGCGAAATTCAAGCCAACTTCATTTCGGTCGGCATTCACCAGATTTTGGATCTCTATTTAGGCAATAGCGAAAAAAATTTGCACCAGCTGTTCCAATTGGCTCGGGACAATCCTCCATCAATTCTCTTTTTCGACGAAGTAGATGCCTTGGCGGCAGATCGTAAAGACTTCCGAGAAAGCGCGATTCGGACCGTTATCAACCAATTCCTGGCGGAGATGGATGGAAATATAGGGAGCAACGACGGAATACTAATCCTCGGCGCCACAAACGCTCCCTGGCATCTCGATCCGGCATTTAGACGACCGGGCCGCTTCGATCGCATTATTTTTGTGCCGCCACCAGACGAGCCGGCACGGGAAGCAATCATCAAGATCCTCGGGCACGATAAGCCGCTGGATCGTCTTGATGCCAGGACGTTGGCCAAGCGGACGAAGGAATTCTCAGGTGCTGATTTGAAGTCAATGTTTGACATTGCTACAGAGCGAGTCCTCTCGCGAGCGATGAAAGAAGGTCGCGTTGTGCCACTGACTACCGAGGATTTGCTTCAGGCTTGCAAAGGCATGAAACCCTCCACGCGCGCCTGGTTCGAAAGCGCAAAAAATTATGCGATTTACGCCAACCAGGGAGGGTTTTACGATGATGTGTTGACTTTTCTAGGAATTCGTAAATGAACGAGTCCTTTACGCGCGCTCTCTTGTTTGTCAAACAGGGCAGGTACCGGGAGGCCGAATCCTACCTGCGACAGGTGATTCAAAACGATCCGCAGGATCCACAAGGGTTCTTCTTTCTGGCGACATGTCTGATGCACGATCCAAAGAATCGTTCAGAAGCATTGTCGATGATTGACCAGGCACTGCGGTTGCGCCCGAATCGAGCTTTCTATCATGCGCAGCGCGCGAATATTCTGGTTTTACTCGGCCGCACCAAAGAGGCAATGCGCGAAGTCGAGCAAGCGAGAATGCCTGGCGCCGAATTCCGCGGATTCGTATGTTGCAGAATCGGTGGTGATGCTGGTCTCAGGCAATCCGCAGGCGGCAGAGCGTGCGGCTCGTCAGGCTCTCGCGCTCGACGCCGAAAACGAAGCGGCGGGAGACACTCTGGCAGACGCGCTCCGCATGCAAGGCAAGCTGGACGAAAGTGATGCCCAAATTCTGGGATTACTGGCCAGGAACCCGGAAAATCCGTGGACTCATTCGTCGGCGGGGATGCTTGCGCTTCAGAAAGGCGATGGGCGAGCCGCTGAGCGCCATTTTCTCGCGGCTCTTCGAATCGATCCGGAACATTCGGAGGCGCGAGAGGGATTGCTGCATGCTTTTCGTGCCCGATCACCGTTTTACGGCGCATATCTCAAATACACCTTCACGATGGAACGGCTGGGGCGTGGTCGCCGAGGATTTGTCGTGATTGGGCTTCTGCTTCTGATGCAACTCGCGAATATCACCTTCGTAGGGCGGTTGGCCCCGATCGGATTTGCTCTGGTGGCGGCCTATTGTCTCTTCGTCTTGTGGATCTGGGTGGCGAGAGGTGTCGGAAATCTGTTTTTGTTGTTTGATCAATTCGCTCGTCATGCCTTGGGGGCAGGCGAAAAAAAAAGAAGCCGTGGCGGTCGGCGGCGGCGTGATTGTTGGGCTCACCTTGTTTGCTGCGGGCCTTTTACTCAAGCAGATCAGCCTGATCTTCCTGGGTTTGACATTTGTCAGCTCGGTGTTTCCGCTGTCACTAGTCTTCACCAACCGGTCCAGGACCGGGCGAATGGTTTTTGGGCTGGTCGGAGCCTTAGTCTATTTCGGAGGCGTTGGCTCGTTCTTGCTGCTGTCTCTACCGATCGGTCAGGCCAGAGATTTCGCCACCAGTCTGTTCGTTTGTACGATGATCCTCGCCCTCATCTCCACTTGGATTGGTAATATTCCCGCCCTGCGCCGCTAGGCTAGGACGTTTTGCGTTTTGGGTTTTGAGTTTTGAGTGGCGCTAACGTGTGGGGATCACGCAAAACTCAAAACCCAAAACTCAAAACGCAAAACTTCGCCTCAGGTGCGGAATCAGATTTTCCCGTACGGTTTGCACTGGGATTTCGGTTCCCAACTCGGAACTGATCGACGTCATTTTGACGTCGGAGAGGCCGCACGGAGTGATATATTGAAATCCGCTCAGGTCACTCGCCACGTTGAGAGCAAAGCCATGCATGGTGACCCATTTGCGAACCCCAACGCCGATCGACGCAATTTTCCGATCCTGAATCCAGACCCCCGTCTTTCCATCGACCCTGGTTCCCTGTAAGGCAAAATCCAGGAGTAAATCGATCAGGAGATTTTCCAATTTTCGCAAATAATGATGCAGATCGCGACCGCGAAAGCGCAGATCAATGATTGGGTAACCTACCAGCTGGCCAGGCCCGTGGTAGGTGGCCTGTCCACCCCGGTTGGTTTCGAACACGGGATAGGGAAGTCGGTTCGCGTTTCGCAAGCTCGATTTGTCCGGAAGTCGGCCGATGGTATAGACCGGCTCGTGCTCGAGCAAAACCACACTCTCGGTGCCGTTGGCCAGGCAACTTTCGAGCCTTTCCTCCTGAATCTGAAGACCGGCCTGGTACTCAATCCGGCCTAACCACTCGATTTTCATAGCGGACGAATAGCCTGGTGCGCCACCAGCGGCGAGCTGTGCATCTGGAAGTGTGTCAGCCCGATGGCCAGTGCGTCCGCTGCGTCGCTTTCGGGGGTTTCATTGAGCCGCAAAATCGACCGCACCATAAACCCGATCTGGGCCTTTTGCGCCCCTCCCTGGCCCACGACGGCTTGCTTAACTCGCCGTGGCGGATATTCGTAAATCGCCAGCCCGTGCTGGGCCGCCGCGAGCAGAGCAGATCCTCGAGCTGCTCCAAGCGTAATCGCGGTGCGCGTGTTTTGAACGTAGATCAACCCTTCGACGGCACAAGCATCCGGGTGATGAAGCCGAATCAACTCGTCAATCTGACGGTGAATTTCCACCAGGCAACCCGGCATCGACAATTGCGCCTTGTTCCGGATCACTCCGTAACTGACCGCACGCATCATGGATCCCTCTCGGTCAAGAATCGCGTACCCCGAGTTCCGAAGCGCTGGATCAAGAGCTAAAAGGCGCACAG
The DNA here is from genome assembly GCA_963789065.1 of uncultured Verrucomicrobiae bacterium. GTDB lineage: Bacteria > Verrucomicrobiota > Verrucomicrobiia > Chthoniobacterales > JAFAMB01 > JAFAMB01. The sequence goes on from CAWBKA010000009.1 coordinate 63,361, forward strand.
CGTGATATTAGCACAGTCGCTGGTGGTCGCGAAGCCCCCATCCGGCGCGGGCACGTCGTAAGGGAACGTGTCGGCGTGTCGGCGAAGCTGCGGGACGCGCTCCCGCGCGTCCGGCGTTGCATGTCCTTAGAACGTGCGAAGGTGAAAGTTAGGTGAGTTCATGGAAAAAGCCCTGGGCTGCGGAACGCGGCTCGGACGTGGCCTACCCACCCTTCGCCGGTGAACATAATTCTCAAGTTCGCCTCGATTCGGTCGATGAACCTAAGGACGAGCGTGAAACGTTCCTGATTCGATTGAGCGGTAGCTCTTTCGGCGGGTCCGGCAGAGACGAAATTCTCGATTGAGCGGGCGGAAACGTGCCGGCCTCAGGAAGCGCGTTGGAGGGTGGTTAATCATAAAGCGGTAAATGATGTCTCAATTCCAAAAACGCTGGTCATACGCGTTCATAATCGGTCTTGCCCTTTTTGTCGTGTGTCTCGCTTACATCCCGCAGTGGAAAAGTTACGCCCCGCAAATCCATGGATCCATACCGACTTCGCCCTATCTGACGCCCTGGACTGTTCTCTCTGTCAGTACGTTAAGTTTAGCTCTTGCTTTCGCCGCCGCCCCTGTTCGCTCGCCGCATCCAATCCAAAGCATCATTTCAAAAACGCTCGCCCTGCTGGTTTTCTGTTTCGCCGCAGTATTCCTCTTGGAATATGCATGTGGTATCCGGGTACCAGACCTCGATATATTCTTTCTTCCGGACGTCAGCGGACAACGCCTGGCACAATATTCAGCCCGTCCCACACAATATAGCGCGACGACCAGTCTTCTTTTTTCGGCTGCGCTCATCTTTTTAAATCGTGATGAAGTTTGGCGCATGAGGGCGTTCCTTTTTGGCGTCATCGCTGCCCTTGTTTTACCAACCCTCGGAGCCTTCGGCTATTTGCTTAACTTTGCTTTCCCTCCGGCACACGTGCACTCCCCCAGAATTGGGTTATCCCTCCCGGCGGTCATTCTCTACCTCACTCTTGGCTCGGGACTCCTTGGACTGCGTCGTCGTCCGAAAGTCGTAAACCCGGAGGCACCTCAGGCGCACAAGGTAATCGGCCGCAGGTTTTCGTTGCGGAAGCGATAGCCGGAAATCTGCAACGCAACAATCCACGGTCGCGGTTTTTTCTGCGCATGAGCTGGGTGCCCATGTCACAATCCTTTCGCAATGAAAACCTACGAAATCCAGAAGTACGGTGGACCAGAAGGATTGGAGCTTGTTGATCGACCGTCGCCTGAGCCGAACGATCACGAGGTTGTGGTTAAGATCAAGGCAGCGTCGCTCAACTATCGTGACTTGATCGTCGTCCGCGGCCAGTATGATCGCAATCCGCGTGAACGTCTGGTGCCGTTATCGGACGGAGCCGGGGAAGTCATTTCAGTTGGGTCGGCGGTCAAACGTTTCAAAGTCGGTGATAAAGTCGCCGGCTGCTTTTTCCAGGGATGGCCATCCGGACGATTCGAGGCCGCTATGAATCGAACCGCGTTAGGGGGAGCGATTGACGGTGTTCTGGCGGAAGAGGTGAAATTTCGCGAGGAATGCACGGTGCATTTGCCCGAGAGTTACTCGTTCGAAGAGGGAGCAACCCTACCGTGTGCCGCGGTCACCGCCTGGCAATCTTTAATTGTCCGAGGGCAACTCGTTCCCGGCGAAACCGTTCTTCTGCTGGGGACTGGCGGCGTGGCCATTTTCGGCCTCCAAATCGCCAAAGCATCTGGAGCGAAAGTGATTATTACATCGAGCAGTGACGAAAAACTCGCGCGCGCGCAAAAATTGGGTGCCGACGCCGTGGTCAACTACAAAACAACCGCGGATTGGGGAAAGACCGCGGCAAAGCTCGCGGGAAACGAAGGGGTGGATCACGTCGTCGAGGTTGGCGGAGCCGGTACCTTCCTGCAATCGGTTCGCGCCTGCCGGTCTGGCGGCAAAATTGGATTGATAGGTATTCTCTCGGGTCGTGAAGCTGCATCCGAAATCTTTCCAATTGTCACCAAGGCTGCCACGGTCTTCGGGATTTACGTTGGAAGTCGCGAAATGTTCGAGGGATTGAATCGCGCTTTGGAACAGGCCAGGATCAGGCCGGTGATCGACAAGGTCTTTCCCTTTGAATCAGCGCGTGAAGCCTACGAATACATGGAAAACGGATCCCATTTTGGCAAAATTGTCATCAGGTTAGGGGAGTGACTGTTTATCCGAATATTCCCGATCGGGAACACAAAGGTGCCACGGTCCTCGATTAACATTATAAGTTCCGATCGGTAACTTCTACTGGGAAACTTTCGAAAAGAAGTAGTTGTTCCGGATCGGGAATATGTTTGGCGCAAATCCGCCTTGAATAAGGTCCCATTCGGCGTTAGTTCTCCCGCTCGGATGGTTGTGGATCGCTCCGCCGAAAATGCGGAGCATATTTTTGGCCGTGGCGTTTTGGAAATATGATGCGGCCCGGACGGCCAAAAGTTGGTCCCATCCGCAGTGTTGAAAGTGCCGATATAGCTCAGCTGGTAGAGCAGGTCATTCGTAATGATCAGGTCGTCGGTTCGAATCCGACTATCGGCTCCAAATAGAACCTCCTTCAGACTGTGGTGCTTAACGATTAGTCAGCAACACCAAGCGGAAAATGTAACGCTGAATCAGTCACACTAAGGTCACGCAAAAACTCCGGATCACTCCTCCCTGGGTGGGATTTCATGGCCCCTTTCTGGCCCGAATTTTTAAATAACTGGCAGGCGATTGTTTCGGTGGCCGCGGTCGTGATTTCTCTGTTGCAAGCGTTCATAGCAATGCAGCAATGGAAAACTGTCAAGAAACAATCAGAGACCGCAAAGCAGCAAGGACAGATTGCCAAGCAACAAGCGGAGACGGCGAAGAGCAAATTGCGACTAGATCTCTTTGATCGCCGAATGGTGGTTTACGACTCGTCGATTGAACTAGTCAGGAGCGCACGGCGTGACGGTTATGTGACTCCTGAGGAGTCGAAGCAATACGCGATAGCAACCAAAGGGGCGGAATTCCTGTTTAACAAAGAAATTGATGATTACTGTATGCAGCTTCAGACGAAGGCCAGCATGCTGACCTCGGAAAAGATTTGGATGGACCACGTCGAAAAAACGGAAGGCGTAGGAGATCCGCAAGATAATCAGCAAACTATGTCGAGCCATAATGACCGAATGGAGTGGTTCGGTGAGCAACTCGACGAAATTCCGAAACGGTTCGTTGAATTTTTGAAGATTGAGGGATGAAGCCCGATAGAAAAGACGCTTAAAGCCGTGCCCTGATTCGGTCGATAAACCTTCATCACCAGGAACCCGAACCAACCACTTCAGCCGCGCCTGGTCTCCGTTTGCCCACCTGCTCGATGACGATGTCATAGAGCGTCTCGAAAAAGGAGCACAGGAGGCCGGGCAGCCCGTTGATATCTTCCTCCTGAACCTCGTGACCAACGGGCTCCTGCGCGAGAAAAACTCGCACAACTAAAAGGGCGGGGGGATTGCCACTCACGCGCACTCGCCGGCCCGTAAATGCGCGCACCATTCCGCGGCCAACCTCCAGGCCTGCGTTTCGCGACCGTTGGTGAAGTTAATCCGAAGTCGTAACGGATCGCTCGACTCGAGAACGGGATCTTGCGAAAGCGTAAAGTGGATACGGACTTGGCATCATCGGCGGATTGGCCGGCGGCACCCAGACCCTCGGATCGGCTTGCGGCAGATCCGCTCTCGGCTGATAAAGCTCCGGATGATCCCGTGACGGGCCAGGCGGTAGACTCTCGAGATACGCTTGCTCTTCTTTGCGCATAAATTCAGTAGGCGGCTAAGACCATTTTTTCGTGCATTTCCTGCGCTTCAAGCGGCTAATTCAGCTTCAAAACGGGTGGATTTGGAAACGTCTTTATCTTTAAGCGCCTTCTCCATTCGATAGGCGAGTAAGGTATGCAGCGCATCCATGAGATTCTCTTGCGCTTCCTCGATGGTTTCGCCTTCGGAATGAACACCTGGAATCTCCTTGATGTAGGCGTGAAAGCCGCCTTCTTCACAGGCCTCGAATACTGCGGTTATGGCGTGGTCCTTTTTCAAAGCTTTAGGTGTAGGCAAGCTACCATCCGGGCGTAATCGGGTCGAGAAAATAGTACTGAGTATCAAAACGTCGGCGGGAACTCGACCGTGACCACAAATTTTGGCCAGTTTAAACCCGGTTTCCCAGCAAATCCCGAAAGCTAACGCCAAGGCAGGGTGCGCGGCTTTTCTTCATGTTTGCCCTCGTCGCCTCTGCACCCGCAAATCCTGAGTCACGCGAAAGGCCGTTGCGGCGCGATCGACCCGATGCTGTTGTCGGTGACGGCATGGCTGCCAATGACCACCGAGACTTCCCCGCTCGCGGTGTTGCTGTCGCCGCCGGTGACGCTGGTGCCCACAGCGCTGGCCGTGTTGCCGTCGCTGACGCTGGCGCCAATGTTTTTGAGACATTCTCGGACCGCCTCGCAGACGACCCATTTTGAACGCAACGAAACTCAAGGGATTCAGGAGACGGTACACTAGGGTTGAGGGGTGAGGTAGCGGCGATCTTTGCCAGGGAAAGCGCCCGACTAGATACCAATGTTGGCTAGCCATTTTCTTTACCCAAAAATCTTCGTTTCCTTTGCTGACTTCTGTGCAAATTTTCTTAGCTGACTTCTGTCAGGTTCCGACCGGTCTCCCGCAGCCAAGATCCGGAAGCGTAACCCGTTCTTGTCGATTGAGCGGTCCACGGCCCTGCTTGAGTTCGAGGAATCCTCAGTACTCTTTGTGCTCTTTCCAAGTCCGGAATCGACCGGCCCGTGCAGGTGCGGCGAGAGCGCTTGATTCTGAGACTTTCACTCCGGTAGACTGACTGACGAACACTGACTGATGAACAAAGTACGATATCACAAACCGGGAACGGCACCGGCGACTCTGGTTTCGCCTCCTGATAAGGAAGGGCATCCGCCCGAAGTATCGTTGATCGAATATGATACTCACACGATTCTGGAAAGGAAGATTGAACGAATCGAGGAGATTTTTCCCTGCCTGGACAACGACAAGGTTAGCTGGATCAATATCGGCGGCTTGGGCGACGCTGAGATGCTAAGTCAGCTCGGAACTCATTTCCACATCCATCCTCTGGCGCTCGAAGATATGCTCAATGCGGGGCAACGGCCGAAGGTCGAAGAGTACGATAACCAGCTCTTTATCGTTTTGCAGATGGTCTATGAGAGCGAAGAATGCTCCATCGTTTTTGAACAGGTTTGCCTCGTCTTGGGAAGGCAATATGTCATCACGGTTCAAGAAGAGGCTGGACGTGATGTTTTCGACCCGGTGAGGCAGCGTCTGCGTAAAGGGACGGGAAATGCCCGGTACATGAAATCCGATTACCTTGCGTACGCTCTAGTCGATGCCGTGGTGGATCATTACTTTCCGCTGATAGAAAGCCTTGGGGACTCCATGGAGGAATTCCAGCAAACCGTGCTTGATAATCCGACACGTAAGCGGCTGAAGGATTTGCACGACTTCCGGCACGCGATCGCCGAGTTGCGCAGAGCGGTTTGGCCGCAGCGCGACGTGCTGGGCCGGTTGGTGCGAGACGAGACCGGACTGGTAGAGGGGCGGACAAAGCTCTTTTTCCGAGATTGTTACGATCATACGGTGATCATTCTCGATCTCCTGGAAACTTTCCGTGATGCCACCCGCAACCTCATGGACCTCTATCTTTCTAGCATCACGATCCGGACAAACGAAGTCATGCGGGTTCTGACCGTGATATCTTCGATTTTCATTCCGTTAACTTTTCTGGCCGGAATCTGGGGAATGAATTTTGACCGTTCGGCGGGTCCTTTCAACATGCCTGAACTCGGATGGCCCTTTGGATACCTGTACGCTCTGGCCCTGATGCTCGCGGTAGCGGTTGGGATGATCGCCTATTTCAAGCGAAAGAAATGGCTGTAAAGAGATCGTTTTGAGAAGAAAAATCTGGGTACGCTCTTGCGTCGGGCCCGAAGATAACTAAGACTTGACCAATGGTCCGGTTGTTCTCGCTGATAAGTGGGCTGTTGATGAGTTATCTCCCGTCGCTGATCGCTTGTGATGGGTGCAAGGAACCGTCCGACGTCACTGGTGCCTCGGGCGCGGGCGGAATCGGCGCGAGTTTTTCCTGGAGCGTTCTTTTCATGATCGGGATGCTGGCTTTTCTGTTGAGTGGGATGGTTCTCATGATGGTCCGCTCCTGCAAGCAGTTGGCAGCGCAACGTTCGCGAATCCCGCTGAACTCAGCAGATAGAATTCAAGAAGCCAAGAATTCGAGAAGTCCGGCAGCGGAAGTATTCGGCCATGCTGAGGATCCGCTTAAAGGATTTATCCAGCGACCATCATCCATCTAAGCGGTCGGATGGTTTCAAAACGACAGAAGTCTCTTACGCTGCTCCTGCACCGTCGGTGGAAACTGTTCAATCGGTGAAGAGCCTGGGCTCAGACCCCTTGATTCCGTGGAATCCCCGTGAGCCGTCGGGCTCGCATTGTGACATGGGCGTCCCGCCCGTGCTCGCACAAAGATCACGGGCGGGACGCCCATGCCAAAGTGAGTGGCCGAAAAAAAGCGTATCATCTGATTTCCTCAACGCCCCAATGTCGTCTAGTGCGCATCAGGAGTTCTGGGGCTATGCTTTTTTGGCTACTTCGGGCCACAGATTGGGAAGCATCCTGACCACAGCGCCTTTCGGGCCGAAGGACAACGTCACTTTCGAAGGCCCACTGCGTTTTATCGTAGGGCCGGTTCGCGGATTGCGCAGTCACGCCCTTCGGGCCAGTGGCGGGTCGCTTCGAGCGATTCGCCGGTTTCCAGCAGGCTCTTGAGGCTGGCCAGGATAAGAGGCCATCCGTTCGATACCGCACTGATCAGTTTCGATCCCGGCGTGTCGCTTTGATGGAGGACCGTGAGCTTGACCATGTCCTCCTGTGGCTCGATCTCGTAGCTCAGACGCGAAAGGCCATCGCCCCGTAATTCGGGCTTGAACTCATTGCGCCATGACAAGACTAGCCGCCGAGGCGGGTCAATTTCCAGAACTTCGCCACTGTCAGCGACACGTCCATCAGGGATCATCAGTCGCCACGAATCGCCTTTTTTCCAAGCGCAGTCCTGCCAGGTGCCTACCCAGAATTGACGGGTGAACCAGCCGCCCGGCCCATCGCCGCTTTCTGCCTTTTTGGCCTCTTCGCTCCTACGCCAACTAGCGGCTCTGCGTTTTCAAAATAAATTCTTCGATGGCGTGGGCGAACCCTTCTTCCTCGTTTGAGTCAGTAACGAAGTTCGCTTCCGCCTGCACTTCCTGGCTGGCATTACCCATCGCGATACTCATCCCGCTGTTCTCAAACATCAGAACATCGTTAGGCATGTCGCCCAGTGTAGCGATACTGCTTTTTGGTATCAGGTAAACGGCTGAGAGGAAATCGACCACACTCCCTTTGTTGGCAGCCGGATGGGTAACGTCCAGGTAGTATGGCTGTGAGCGCGCTGCCGAAACGTGGTCACTCAGCTCTTCACGGACCTTTTTCTCACACTTAGCCACCGCTTCGAGGTCGTCGCCCACACCAACAATCTTTGCCGCTTGCGCGATGTAGGCCGAATAGTCCGAAGTGACCGCTGGGCCGAACCCCACGGTTTTGCTTTCCCTGTCGACGTGCGGTCCTTTGGGATCCTGCACGTACCAGACGGTATCGGTGTAAAGCCAGGCAACCAGCCCGTGTTCCCCGATAAGTTCGATCGTTCTTGCTGTAGCATCCTTCGGCAGGTCGCGCATCACGATCGGATCCAGTTTGGGAGTAGTGTAAACTCCTCCGTTGAAACCGGCGACCACCGTCGCGAGGCTAAGATCCCCGATCAAGGTTTGCATACCGCGCGGCGGTCGCCCGCTGGTGATCGCAAATAAGAGTCCCGCTTCTCCCAGTCGAGCGACCGCTTGCCGCGCTTTTGAGGTGAGCACCTTTTCCTGCGTAACCAGTGTTCCATCGACGTCCGCGAGGACCAGGCGAATGGGACTTTCACTTTTGTAAGGCTTCATAGGGGATCACGCCTGCCTTTCAGATCGTTCCGGTTTGACCCGCGGCGGCACGGTCAGCGAGCACCAGGGCGTCGTCCTGACGTACCCGTCCTGAAGGGATTGTCGGATCGCCATCCCGGAGGCGGACAAGCATTTCTACCTTCTCGCCGCCGGTGACCAGCCAGAGGATGCGCCGGGACCGATTGAGGATCGGATAGGTTAACGTCATCCGCCGTCTCCCCTGGTAGACTCCGGTTAGGGCAACGTCTACATCGGTAACCTTAAGGACAGGATCTCCTGGCACCAGGGAGGCAGTGTGCCCGTCGGGCCCCAATCCCAGGTGGATAAGGTCAAACACTGGCGGCGAGCCGGCGACCTCGGCGAGAGTCAACGCATAGCTTGCGGCTCCGGCCTCCAGATCGGGCGATTCCACCGGCATCGCATAAATTTGCTCGGGGCGTAACGGGGCGTGATCGAGCAGACTTTCATGGAAGTGAGTGAGGTTTCGGTCTGGATCTCCAGCCGGAGCGATCCGTTCGTCCACCTGCGCCACGTGCACTCCAGCCCAGGGAACTTTTTCGTCTGCCAAGGCACGGAGCATCACCCATGGGGTGTGGCCGCCGCTGACCGCGAAAATGAAGCGGCCGCGTTCTGCGACGGCCTCCCGGGCCTCTGCGGCGATGATCGCAGCCGCTTCTCGAGCGACCGCTTCGGCATCTGCAAGAACTTCGATTTTCATGAGATAGTCTTTGATGGCGCTAAGCCTGTATTTTTTCAAAACTTTGAAGAGCAGCCCACGCCGCGCTCTCTTCCTTCTTTTATCGAGTGTTTCCTCCTGAGCCGCCTTATTTAGCGCGGCCGCAGCTCAAAGAGGGGGAAGTTCCAATCTTCAAGGCCTGCCCAAATCTTTGCTTCCTTTGCTATCTTCTGTTCAAAATCCTCTTTGCTTTCTTCTGTGCAACCCGAGTCTCATTTCGCTAATTTTTCCAGGTGCCCGCCAAACCCATAACGCATGGCGGAGAGCAGTTTGTCTTGGTAGTCTGCCTCGCCGCGGGAACTGAATCGCTCGTAGAGCGCGGTCGTGAGCACCGGCACCGGTACACCTTCGTCGATGGCCGCTTTGATCGTCCATCGCCCTTCGCCGGAATCCGAGACCCGGCCGGCAAATCCGGCGAGGGAGGAATCCTTGATCAAGGCACCCGCTGTCAGGTCCAGCAACCAGGAGGCGATTACGCTGCCTCGCCGCCACACCTCCGCGATTTCGCCTAGATTAAGATCGTATTGGTAGTGTTCGGGATCGCGCAACGGCGTTGTTTCGGCGTCAATCGCATGTTCTTTCTTACCGATATTGGCGGCCCGCAGTACGCTAAGACCCTCGGCGTAAGCGGCCATCATCCCATACTCAATGCCGTTGTGGACCATCTTGACGAAGTGGCCCGAACCATTCGGCCCGCAGTGCAGATAACCTTGCTCGGAGCTGCCGCCCAGCTTCTCGCGTCCCGCCGTCCGAGGAATGTCACCGATGCCCGGCGCCAGGGTGGCGAAAATTGGATCGAGATGCTTCACGACCGCCGGCTCGCCGCCGATCATCATGCAATAGCCGCGTTCGAGACCCCAGACGCCACCGCTCGTCCCCACATCCACGTAGTGAATTTTCTTTGGCGCGAGTTCCTGCGCACGTCGGATGTCGTCTACGTAATACGAATTGCCTCCGTCGATGAGGATATCGTCCGCCTCGAGAAGGGGCACGAGGTCAGCAATGGTTTTATCTACCACCGCCGCCGGAACCATCAACCAGACCGCCCGCGGTTTCTCGAGGTTCCGGATGAGATCGGCCAGCGAGTGAGCGCCAACGGCTTTCTCCTGAACCAATTCCTCGACCGCCTTCTGCGACATGTCGAATACCACGCCCTCGTGTCCAGCCTTCATCAGACGCCGGATCATATTGGCGCCCATTCTTCCCAGTCCGATCATTCCTAGTTGCATTTTAGTTTCCTGCTCCCTTGAGTTGGCGATAGCGATTGATCAGGCAGTTGGTGGAACTGTCATGAGCAAGTTTGGGTTCTGCCTTGGCCTCGAGTTCCGGGACAATGCGCTGAGCCAGAACCTTGCCCAACTCGACCCCCCATTGATCGAACGAGCCGATGTTCCAGATGACGCCCTGGGTAAAGACGGAGTGCTCGTAGAGCGCGACCAGCTTGCCGAGCGTTGCGGGCGTGAGCTTTTCAGCCATGATGGTGTTCGACGGACGGTTCCCTTCGAAGACCCGATGAGGCACCAGCCAATCCGGCGTACCTTCGGCCTTCACTTCCTCCGGCGTTTTGCCAAAGGCCAACGCTTCAGCCTGGGCAAAGACGTTCGCCAGCAGCATGTCGTGGTGCCGGCCAAGAGGGTTCAGCGCCTCGACGAAGGCGATGAAGTCACACGGGATGAGCCTGGTTCCCTGATGAATCAACTGATAAAACGAGTGTTGACCGTTGGTTCCCGGCTCACCCCAATAGATGGGCCCCGTTGGGTAGTCAACCTTGATCCCCTCAAGCGTCACGTGCTTGCCGTTGCTCTCCATTGTTAACTGCTGCAGGTAGGCCGGGAATCGCTTTAGATATTGCTCGTAAGGCAGGACCGCGACAGTCTCTGCACCGAAGAAGTCATTGTACCACACGGCCAGAAGACCCATCAGCGCGGGCAGGTTGCGTTCCGCTGGCGCAGTGCGGAAGTGCTCATCCATTTCGTGGAAACCGGCCAGCAGGTCGCGGAAATTTTCCGGACCGATCGCCAGCATCGTTGAGAGGCCGATCGCCGAGTCCATGGAGTAACGTCCGCCGACCCAATCCCAGAACCCGAACATGTTGGCGGTATCGATGCCGAACTCAGATACCTTCGCCGAGTTTGTCGAGACGGCGGCGAAATGCTTGGCCACCGCCTTGATATCGCCACCGAGCCCCTTGAGCGACCAGTCGCGCGCACTTTGAGCGTTGGTCATTGTCTCCAGGGTCGTAAAGGTTTTTGAGGAGACGATGAAAAGGGTCTCCGACGGGTCGAGATCCTGGACTGCTTCCGCGAAATCAGTGCCATCGACGTTGGAGACGAACCGGAAAGTCAAGGCGCGCTCGCTGTAATGCTTGAGTGCCTCGTAGGCCATCACCGGCCCGAGGTCGGAACCTCCGATGCCGATGTTGATGATGTTGCGAATGCGCTTACCGGTATGGCCCTTCCACTCACCGCTCCGTACCCGGTTGGAGAAATCAGCCATCTTGTCGAGCACCTCGTGGACCGCAGGCACCACGTTCTCGCCATCAACAATGATCGATGCCCCTCTTGGCGCGCGGAGAGCGACGTGCAGGACGGCGCGGTTCTCCGTGATGTTGATCTTTTCACCGCGGAACATGGCGTCGATCCGACCTTGCAGGCCGCATTCTTCTGCAAGTTGCAGGAGAAGCTTGAGCGTTTCATCGGTGATGCGATTCTTCGAGTAGTCGAGATAGAGACCCATCGCCTCGATTGCCATGCGTTCGCCGCGTTTTGGATCATCCTCGAAGAGTTTCCTGAGATGGATTTCCCGGACCTTCTGATGGTGGGCTTCGAGGGCCTTCCACGCCGGCGATGCGGTGACTGATCGGATGCCTGCCGTCATATTTGGTATTCCTTTCGTTTCCTTTTGGTTATCAAGAACGCGTTTTAAGGGGGGTGGAAGATTTACCTTTATGGCGAACGTCCACGCGAAAGGCACTCTACGCTACTACCCTGCCGAATCTCGTTTTTTTGCGAGGATTTTCATTTTTGGGTCGGATCGCGCTGATTGCCGAGGTAGTCTTCCCACGTTTTGTGAACAATGCAGCCTGGCTACCTGGCTTCTTAACGCTTCTTACTCTGGTTCCTGCAGGGCCATGCCGATCGCGTGGGACCGCAAGTGCATTTGGCCCATCTCCCATCCTTCCCAAATCTTTGCTGCCTTTGCTTTCTTCTGTTTAAAAACCTCTTTGCTTCCTTCTGTAAAATCTGTTCAACCTTGGGTCGCTTGAACCGCCGTCAGAGCGATGGTGTAGACGATGTCATTGACCAGCGCGCCGCGCGACAAGTCGTTAACCGGGCGTTTCAGACCCTGGAGCATCGGACCGATACTGATCACGTTCGCGCTGCGCTGGACTGCTTTGTACGTCGTATTTCCGGTATTCAGATCCGGAAAGATGAAGACGGTTGCGCGACCCGCCACCGGGCTGTTCGGCGCCTTTGCCTTCGCGACGTCGGGCATAAACGCGGCGTCGTACTGAAGCGGTCCGTCAATGGGCAGGTCTGGTCGTTTTTCCTGGGCCAGCCTGGTTGCCTCGCGAACTTTGACGACATCGATCCCTGAGCCCGACTCCCCCGTCGAGTAGCTGATCATCGCCACGATGGGCGGGATGCCAAAAGCGGCAGCCGAATCCGCGCTCTGGATAGCGATATCAGCCAGAGCCTCGGAGTCCGGGTCTGGAATGACCGCGCAGTCGCCATAGACCAGGACCTGTTCCGGCAGGCACATAAAGAAGATGGACGAAACCGCTTTCGCATTGGGCTTGGTTTTAATGATCTGCAAGGCAGGCCGGATCGTATTCGCGGTGGAATGAATCGCTCCCGAGACCAGGCCGTCGACCTCGCCCAAGGAAGAGCATCATTGTTCCGAGCACGACGTTATCCTCGAGTTGGCTCGCTGCCATCTCGACGGAAAGGCCCTTATGCTTTCGCACTTCAAAAAGCGGATTGACATAATTTGGCCTGATAATTGTCGGATCCAGGATCTCAATATTATCGGGAAGTTCAACATCCTGCCTGCGCGCAACTTCCTTGACCTCCGCGGGATCTCCGAGAAGCACGCAGCGCGCTATCCCGCGGCGGGCGCAGATCGCGGCGGCTTTCACCGTGCGCGGCTCATTTCCTTCGGGCAGCACGATTCGTTTCTTCGCTGCGCGCGCCTTTTCCGTGAGTTGGTGGAGAAACGCCGCAGGTGAGAGCCTGAAATCAAGCTCCTTTTTCGAGTGGGATATTAGCCAATCGGTGTCCAAAGTTTGCGCCACGTGGTCGATGGCTTCTTTGATTCGCTCAAGATCGTCCACTGCGACTGCCGGGGTCAGTTGGTAGAGTCGCGTGGCCGTGTCATAGCTGTTGGTTCTGACCCGCAATACCGGAAGCCCTGTTTCCAACGCTGGCCGGCAAAATCGCATGATGCGCTCCTCGAGTTCGGTATCCCCGGTCAGAACGAACCCGGCCAGTGGAATATGACTTAAGGCCGCCATTCCGACCGCGATGATCACGTCGCTGCGATCCGCCGGTGTCACTAGGATTGCTCCCGGAACGAACGCGTGGAGCAAGTTGGGAACAGTCCGAGCCAGAAGATGCGTTGTCTTTACCCGGCGACGAGCCATTTCGCCGGCATGCAGGACTTCCGCGTTCAAGTGGCGCTGGATGTCGACCGTCCGGCAATAGGTCAAGTCCCGGTTCTCCGGAATGACGCTGATGAGTTCGAGTTGTCGCCGCTGGAAGAGCTTGCTCTCTGAGCGGACCCGGTCGATCAAATTTTCCACCGTTGGCAGTTTGTCGACCGGATACCTGTTGATGATAACTCCGAGGATTTTTTCCAAGCCGCCGAAGGCGTTTGCCGCGTACTCGATTTGATCGTCGAGTTGCTCGATCGATTTGTCAGCCTGTGAAGCGACGAGAATAACCTGGGCATTCAGAGTGGCAACTAGCTCATGGTTCACGACTCCCATGTACGAATCGCTCACCGCGGGCAGCAACCCTTCCACCACGACCATGTCGGCCGATGCCGTCGATGCGCCAAAGGCCCCGATCACTTGCCCCATAAGTTCGTCCAAGCCCCGTTCCGAGATCGTTTTGGTAGCGGTTGCCAGCGGGATCGGATCGGCCGGGCGCAGCGTGGTGGTTGCCCGGATGAAATGGGTGGACCGTTCAGGACCGGAGTCACCTTCCGTATCCTGGGCGATCGGCTTGAAAAAGGCCACTCGTACGCCTTTACGATCCAAGGCGTTGACCAGACCGAGGGCAACGGTAGTCAGTCCGACGCCGGAGCCTGCCGGGGCAAGAAAAAATGCGTGTCTCATGCGATCAGAAGAGCGGTTTCGCGAGCAATCATGAGTTCTTCGTTGGTGGGGATAACCAGGCACAACAGGCCTGATCGAGAGGTGATGCGTCCATCCGCGCCTTTTCCATGATTTTCGTTGAGGTTTTGATCGAGTTCCGGACGCAGGATAGCAAGGTGAGTCAGTACTCGAGCCCTGACCGGCGCGCTGTTTTCCCCGATGCCGCCCGTGAAAATCAGCGCATCGATCGAAGAGAGAGAAGCCGTCAAACCAAGAATAGAACGGGCCAATCGATAACAGAACATATCAATCGCCAGGCGTGCCCTTTGATTCCCTTCGTTCGCCGCGGCGATGACACCGAACGCATATCGTGACTCACTCCGGAAACTCCCAGAAGGCCGCTTTTTCGCGTCAGGATTTCTTCCGTGATATCTCGGAGCGAGCGTTCTCTTTTTCCTGCAGATATAGATGAAGACTCGGGTCGACGTCACCGCTGCGGGTGCCCATCATCAATCCTTCCAGCGGGGTCAGTCCCATCGTAGTATCAACGCTGTGACCATCGCGGATTGCCGCCGCGCTGCACCCGTTTCCAAGATGCGCGGAAATAAATTGAGTCTCTTCGACCGGCTTCCCAATCAGTTTCGCCGCTTGTAAAGCGACAAAATGATGGCTCGTGCCATGGAATCCATACCGGCGAATTCGATATTTTTCGTAGTATTCATAGGGAATCGCATAGTGAAAGGCGTAGTCCGGGAGAGTTTGATGAAACGCGGTATCGAAGACCGCGACCTGCGGCTTATCAGGGAACAATTCAGTGACCACGCGAATGCCTTGAACACTCGCCGGATTATGAAGGGGCGCGAGATCCGCCAGTTCTTCGATCTTTCGCACGACGCTTTCAGTCACGAGAACGGATCGGCGAAAATCTTCTCCGCCATGAGCCACGCGATGTCCGATCGCTTTGACATCGAATCGTCGGCCGGTTATCCAGGATTTCGATCGCCCGCAGAAGCGAGGCGCGATGATTCGCTCCCGGCATTGCCTCCTGGTGCTTAACTCCGTCGAGATCAACCAATATCAAGTCAGCCTTGTCGGTTCCCAATCGCTCAGCGATCCCGGATGCCAACACCGCTTCGGTCTCCGGATCCAAAAGCGAAAACTTCAAAGACGAACTCCCGCTGTTGATGACAAGGATGGACGGGGAACGCGACACGACCGAACATTCGCTGAACTCTCCCGCGGTAGTCAATCCCGGAGGAACGCGAGTTCAGGAGGAAAAAGGCCTGCCGGCGGAGCTGGGTATTGAATGTAAGCGGTTAGAATCAAAGAGTGTATGCTGCGGAGATTCATCGCTTAAGCAGCGCGGGAAGTGCGGGCCCCGAATCGAGCGCACGCACGTCTGGTCCGGTCGTCGTTTCCGCGACTCCTGTTTGGAGCCTTGATCCGCTTCGCACTCAAAACTACTGTACCGCCTGTTTTTACTTCACTCTGCTGCATCTGATGAATATTTTTGATCTTCCGCCGGTTAATGCGACCCTGAACGGTCTAAGCGCCTGTCTGATTGCGGTCGGGTGGAATGCGATTCTGCGCGACCGTAAGCGGGTTCACATCGCCTGCATGGTCACCGCCCTTGTTTGTTCGACGATCATACTGGGCTGTTATTTGGCCTATCACTTTGGTTTGCTGAGCTCAGTCGGAGAAGGGTCGGTGAAATTTACCGCCGGACGGTTGGGTCCGACCGCTCTACTACATCATCTTGATGACCCATTTACTGTTAGCATTTACGATCCTGCCGTTGCTGATTATGACCGTGATTCCGGCGCTTCCGCGCGCGCTTCGACCGCCACCGCAAACTCGGGCCGATTCACGATGCCGATCTGGTTGTATCTATCGGTCACTGGAGTGATCGTTTATTTCATGTTGTACCAATGGTACCCCTCAACCCACTTCGACGAACTCAAGAAACGCTACGAGTTGAAGATGAAGGTTCTTAGCTTGCAAAAATGGACCTGAATTTGCGTGGGGTTTTTTTCTGGACGCCAAACATCGAACTGTTCAGGGTCCTGGCTGGAACGTGCAGGTGAACCGGCGTAAATCGATTCCTCCTGGTGCGTCCTTCGGAGCGGCATTGGCACTCGGATCCTGCAACAATGACAAGATAGAGGTCTACCGCATTCCTAAGGAGGGAGTCACCGTGGCGATGGAGAACGCCTCGGCCGGATTGCCATCGGCTCCCGCGGGCAGCCCGGCCAAGTGGGTCAAGCCGGAGGGCTGGAGTGAGCAACCTCTCTCTGAGATGCGGCTTGGAAGCTTCAAGGTCGATGGTTCGGATGCTACTTCTGCCGATGTTTCGGTGACTGCTTTTCCGGGAGATGCCGGGGGGTTGGCCCCAAATATTAATCGCTGGCGGGGTCAACTCCAGTTGCCACCTCTGGACGAAGACCAACTCCGGCAGTCGATCCAGCGCACCGAAGTGGAAGGTGTCCAAACCGACCTGGTCGACATCCAGACCACGGAAAATGCGCCGAAACCATCACGAATCCTCGGTGCTGTCCTGGAGACCCCGGACCGTACCTGGTTCGTGAAAATGACCGGGAGCCCGGCACTCATTGAGAGCCAGCACCAGAAATTTTTAGATTTTGTTAAGTCTTTCCGTTTTAACTCGGGCACGGAGGGCCAAGGACAAGAGACCGCTGACTCCAACAAGCCGAAATCAACCAATGACAAGTGAATTAGCTCGCTGGCTGAAGCCTATCACCTCGCTCAAACTGACTATCTTCTGTCTGGCATGTGCCATGGTTCTGGTCTTCGTCGGTACACTGGATCAGGTCCACATCGGCATTTACGAAGCGGAGAACCGTTACTTCAAGAGTTTCTTCCTTTTCTTCACCCCGCCTCACAGCGGCCTGAAGATTCCGTGGTTTCCCGGAGGTTACATCGTCGGCGGGCTGCTCCTGGTCAATCTCATCGCCGCTCACATCGCGAGATTTAGATTGAGTTGGAAAAAGGCCGGGATCCTTCTGCTGCATTCCGGCCTCATTTTGCTGTTGGTCGGGCAGTTATTCGCGGACCTGTTCATAGATCTGGAGAGCCAAATGCGCCTGGACCAGGGCGAAACGAAAGACTTCTCGGAAAGTCTTTATCACGACGAACTTGCGGTCATCGATACCAGTGCGTTGATTCGGACCATGTCGCTTCGATTCCGGCATCCCGGCTGCACAGGGGAGCAGAATGATTTGCCGATAGACGGCCTGCAGTTGGTGGTTAATGAGTATTATCCCAACTCCGCACTTGTCAGTCCGAGCCAATTGCCGTCGCCGAATTATCCTCATCTGCGGGTCGGCCCGATGGCAGTCGCGGTCCAAATGGAAAGGACTTACAAGGAGAACGAGCGCAACCTGCCTAGCGCGGCCGTCTCGATTTTCCAGAATGGCCAACTGATCGGCGACTGGAGTTTAGCGGCAGGATTTCCGCGCCCGGTAAGTTTTCAGGCCGGCGGGAAGAGCTTCCAAATTGCCCTGCGGCCCAAACGCTTTTATAAACCGTTTGCCATCCAACTTCTGCAATTTCGTCATGACCGTTATGCCGGGACTGACATCGCGAAGAATTTTTCCAGCCGGATCAGGTTGGTGGATCCTTCGAAACATGAAGACCGCGAATCATTGGTATTCATGAACAATCCTTTGCGCTACCGAGGATTCACGTTTTACCAGGCCGGATTTGATAACAACGACAAAACTACGGTCCTCCAGGTGGCCCAAAATCCCAGTTGGCTCGTGCCATACATTTCTTGTGCACTGATCGTACTCGGAATGCTCCTTCAGTTTGGGATGCACCTGGTCAGTTTTGTTAAACGCAGAGTAATCGCATGAGAAAGATAGCGCCTTGGATCATCAGTCTGGTTCTCCTGGTTTGGGCAGTCTCAAAAATGCTGCCCCCCAAAGAGTCTCCGGGGTTCGATGTCCTTGGTTTCGGCAAGCTTCCTGTGCTGATGGACGGCCGAGTGATGCCGATGGATACGCTGGGCAGGTTGACTCTTTCGCAAATGAACCACCACGGGATCTACACCACGGCCGGCGGGAATACCGAACAGCCGAGCGTCGGGCTGATGGAAATCCTGATGAGACCGGAGCATTCGGATACGGCAAAGCTGTTCGAGGTCAGCAATCAGGAAGTGGTCGATCTTTTTGGTTCGCAGGATGCAAAAGGCCAATTCGTCTTGTACTCGTTTAACGAGCTTAAGCCATTTTTTGGCGAGATTGAAAAGCAAGCAGGATTGGCCGCGCAAACCGATGCCGAAACCCGGAATCCTTTTCAACGCGGGATCATCAAACTGCGAGACAGCTTACGCCTTTACATTCAGCTGAAGAATACGCTTCAGGCTGAAGACTCATCTGACTTTGGAGAAGAGATCGGGGCTTTCGAAGCGGCAATTCAGCCGGGGTTGCAAGCAGTCCGCGACCGCGACGCCAATAAGCCGTTCAACCAGCGCGACTTCGAGCGGGTCCTGCTCTTCACTCAGCGCTATCAGAACCTCGCTCTGGCTAAGTATGCGTACGCGTTTCCTAACCCGCTGCGGCCAACCGAAAACGATGGCTGGCAGCATATTTCAGATCCTTGCTGAGCGGGATCTCCAGCGGACACGTACCTTACGCAGCCAGTACTTACGGTCGTTTGATCTCAGCCTTTCGGAGCGGCGATGTGACCGGCTTCAATGCGCTCATCCGAGAGTACCAAGGCTATCTTTCCAAGGCCATCCCGCAGAAAGTGGATCGCCCGAGATTTGAATTCCTCTTCAACGATGCTCAACCATTTTTGCAGGCGATGATCTTGTACGTCATCGTTTTGGTCTTAGCCTTATTCTCCTGGCTGGTCTGGCCGAAGACGTTGTCCAAGGCGGCAATCATTCTTCTTCTGGGCGCGTTTGTTATTCATACCGCAGGATTGATTACCCGGATGTATTTGCAGGGAAGGCCGCCCGTCACCAATCTCTATAGCTCTGCGATTTTCGTTGGTTGGGCCTCGGTGCTGCTTTGCGTCATTCTCGAATGGATTTACAAGAACGGGATCGGCAGTGTGTGTGGTGCGGTGATCGGCTTTGTCACGTTGCTTATCGCGCACAATCTTCAGCTGGATGGTGACAGCCTGGAAATGTTACGCGCCGTGCTCGATACCAATGGCTGGCTCGCCACCCATGTTGTCGGCGAGGCTTTGGGATATTCGGCCATGTTTCTCGCCGGCCTGATTGGGATCATCTACATATTTCGCGGCCTCTTGACGACATCATTTGACGAAGCAACCTCTAAATCTCTCGGGCGAATGATGTATGGCGTTGTTTGTTTCGCGACCCTATTCAGCCTGGTTGCTACGATTCTCGGCGGAATCTGGGCGGATCAATCCTGGGGCCGCTTCTGGGGTTGGGATCCGAAAGAAAACGGAGCGCTCCTGATCGTTTTGTGGAATGCCATCACGTTGCACGCGCGATGGGGCGGATATATCCGGGAACGCGGCTCTGGCGCTGATGACGGTGTTTGGTAATGTCATCACGAGCCTGTCGTGGTTCGGCGTCAACATGCTCGGTGTCGGTCTGCACTCCTACGGCTTCATGGATAAGGCGTTCGGACCGCTCTTAACATTTATCATCAGCCAGTTGATCATCATCGCACTCGGCCTGATTCCGTCGCGATACTGGCGCGGCATTCAGGCGCGCCATAAGCGAGCCGGTTTGACTGAGGCCCAACTCGCTCTCGCTCGAAGCGGCGAACGCTAGGGAAACGTATCGGCGTTTGGCGTTCACCGTTTGGCGTTCGGCGTTTCGGCGTTCGGCGGCGCGGGGGTTGCGCTCCCGCGCGACCGGCGTGGGGGAGACGTATCGGCGTGTCGGCGTTTGGCCGCGTGACCCGGCCGAACGCGTTGCTGGTAGGGACGCGCTCCCGCGCGTCCGGCGTGGCAAGTGGTAAGAGCGTGCGAAGGCAAAATAGGTGAACGGGTGAAAGCGGCAGCTCGGAACGCGCGCGGCCACGATCACGCAGCCAAACGCCGACGCGCCGATACGATCCCCGATTAGGCCCCCGAGAGGCAAGGCAGGGACGCCTCGCTTACGACGTGCCACGCCGGACGCACGCCTAACACGCCGATACGCCTTTCATAGTGACGCCAATCGGTTAGCCATCGATCGAAACAGGCGGGCGCAGAGTGACGCCCCGGGGTCTGGCAATCCCTTGCTACGCTCCTGAAGCCAGGAAGCCCGGCTGACTCGCGATTGGAGCGGTGTGGTTTCCGCGACGCCTCGTTCCGCGGCTTCGGCCGCCAGGGCAAACGCCTCCGCACAACTTTTCCCATCCTCGACCCCCTTGGCCAAGGCGTCGCACGCGGGAAAAATGGCATCCAGAATTGTTTTGTCACCGAGTTGAGCTTTGCCCCGCCGTTGAATTCCTTCGGCCGCGGCGCGGCACATTTTTACCGCGTCCTCCTGTGTGATGGCCGTCCTCAATTCGACGACCTTGCCTGCTCGCACCCAGGCCGTTCCCATCAAAGTCCCCATCGTGGAAGCATTGGCGTTCATGAACGCTTTACCAGAGGCACTCAAGAGACTTCCGATGTCGGAGGTTTGGCTTTGATCGCTTTTCTGGCAGACTTCCCGGATCGCCTGAAAACCCATCTTGACGGTGACTCCGAGATCGCCATCGCCAAGCGCAGCATCGAGCGCCTGGAAATCGCCCTCGGCGGCAATCATGTCTTCTGCTACCTGCTTTAGCAGGGCTGCCAGTTTGACTTGTGAAATCTCCTTCGCCGCAAGGCCGGACATAACGATATTCTCCTTCGTGGTCGCGTTGCTATCTCGACAGGACAACGCCCTGTGTTTTTGGACTGGTTAGATCTGCAGAAAAAATGGCGACGATGCCGGGGCGTCCAGGAGTGATTTCAATTCGTCGTCCAACTTGAGTAGGGTGATTGAGCAGCCTGCCATCTCCAGTGAGGTGGCAAATTCGCCAATGTAGCGTCGATCGATTTCAACCTGCAGTGACGAAAGAATTTCATTCACCTTGCGATAGACGATGTAGAGCTCCTCGAGCGGCGTAGCTCCCAGCCCATTGACCAGCACTGACACTTGATCCCCGGCCCGCAACCCGAAATCTGCAACCAGACGTTCCACGATGTCGGTGGTAATTTCGTCGGCCGATAAGAGCTTTCCTCTTCGGATTCCGGGTTCGCCGTGAATGCCGATTCCGATTTCCATCTCGTCGTCCGCCAACGAGAAGGTCGGCTTACCCACGGTTGGTAATACGCTTGGCGTCAGTCCGACGCCCATCGTGCGGCAGTTGGCGGCTGCCTTCAGCGCGGCGTCTTTTACTTCTTCCAGAGTTCCGCCCGCTTCCGCTTTTGCGCCAGCAATTTTGTAGACGTAAAACAGACCCGCAACTCCGCGACGATTGGCACTGCGTTCGGGCGGTGCGCTCGCGACGTCGTCCGCAACCAGCACCGTTTCCACACGAATCCCGTCGGGCTCAACCTCCTCCGCAGCGGAATCGAAATTCAACACATCACCGGAATAATTCCCATAAAGGTACAGGACGCCTTTACCCGAGTGGACGCCGCGGGTGGCCGCCGCAATTTGGTCCACGCTTGGACTGCTAAATACATTCCCGATGGCAACGCCACTGGCCAATCCCCGACCCACGTAACCGAGAAAGACCGGCAGGTGGCCGCTCCCACCTCCGGTGACAATTCCCACTTTACCAGCGACTGGCGCATCGGCTCGCACCAGCGCGCGATTCGTACCCCCGACGGACTTCAACTGGTCGGGATGCGCCAATAATAGCCCCTCCAGCATTTCGTCCACAAACGCGCCAGGTTCATTCATCAACTTTTTCATGTCTTTGCTTTAGTATTAAAAAAATTTTCAAAAAATGGATGCATCGAAGCAAACTGTTTTTAAACTCTTCTCTCCAAAAAGCAGTGGAATTTTCTGGCGTCGCCGGAGAGTTCCGCTGCCAGAGCCTGCAGCGCTGACAAATCTCTCAGGATTTGCCAGCGCTGCAGGCTAGCGCCTCTGCTTTTGACCGATCGCGTCCAGAAGGACGGCGACAAAAATGACTGCTCCTTGGACAAATTGTACCCAGAACGGCGACACGTTCAGAAGGTTGAGTCCGTTTCGCAGCACGCCGATCGTCAGAACCCCAAACGATGTTCCGATCATATTTCCTTTACCGCCAAACAGAGAAGCACCGCCGATGACGACTGCGGCAATGACGTCCAACTCCAGACCGGTGGCCGAGGATGGCATCGCGGCGCTGAGGCGTCCGGTCAGAACAAGTCCGGCAAAACCGCTGAGGCCTCCAGCCAGCGTGTAAACCAGCATCTCCACGCTTCTTACATTGATGCCAGCGAGACGTGCCGCTTCGCGATTTCCACCGATCGCGTACACTTCGTGGCCAAAAACCGTGTGGGCCAAAACAAAGTGCATAATGGTAAAGACAATCACCGTAGCGATGATCGGGACCGATATGCCGAACAGCGTTCCACCGCCCAGAAAGCTGAAGCTGTCAGGCAGTCCAAAGACGGTCTGACCATTCGAGAACGCCAGCGTCAAGCCGCGGCCCATGGCCAACGTGGAGAGCGTCGCAATGAATGCCGACAAGCCAAGACGGGAAATGCAGAAGCCATTGAAAGCGCCTATCAAAAGACCGACGCCAATGCAAACAAACCAGCCGGCTGGGCCAGGCCAATGTTGATTGATGACTAATCCGGCGGAGCAGATCCCCGATAATGCGGCGACGGAGCCAACCGACAAGTCGATCCCGGCGGTAATGATCACCAGAGTCGCTCCGCAAGCCGCAATCGCGATGATCGAACTCTGTTGGATGATGTTGGACCAGTTCCCCGGCTGCAAAAAATCCGGCGAAAGAATGCTGAACGCGGTAATCAGCAAGAGCAGCGCAATCTGAACCGTGAACCGGCTCGCGAATCGCAAAAGCCGCCTGCCGGTGCCCGGACCCCCAGGTGGCCCGGCGGCACCCTTCGCGGTTTCGCTGTTCGGTATCGCTGTCATCTCAGTGATAGCTTTATTCCTCATTCCGTCGGCACCACGGAAGACTTGGAGCGAAGACATTTTTCATTCGGAGATTTGCAGGATTTTTTCGGCAGGATTTTCTTCGGTGCTCAGACCCAGGACACGCTCGTGAGTGGCCGCGGTCCGTACGAGGTCCCCAACCAGACGCCCACCGTTGAAAACCAGAATCCGGTCCGATAATCCCAACAGCTCGGGCAGTTCAGAGGAGACCAGCAAAATGGAGGCGCCTGCTTCAGCAAAATGGATAATCTGCTTGTAGACCTCGACCTTTGCACCAACATCGACGCCGCGCGTTGGTTCGTCCAAAAGGTATAAAAGCGGATCTACGGCCGTTATCCTGGCGAAAATGACCTTTTGTTGATTGCCTCCGGAAAGATTTCGAATCCGGGTGCCGGGTCCTCGGCAAACCACCCTGAATCGCTTGATCCCTTCCTCGCTGAGCTTTCTCTTACGGCCGTTATTCACAAAACCGGCGAATGCCAGGCGTTTCAGGACTGAAAGCGAGACATTGTTCTCGATCGAGGCGTCCAGGAGGAGTCCGTCGATTTTTCTGTCTTCCGGCACCATCACGATCCGATTTGCGATGGCATGGCTGGGCGATTTTGGAACGAACGGTTTGCCGTTCCAGACGATTTCCCCTTTGGAGTGGGGCAAAGCGCCGAAAAGAACCTTCAGCAATTCGGTGCGTCCGCTTCCCACCACGCCTGCGATGCCAAGGATCTCGCCTCGGTGCAGATCAAAACTGATACCGGATAATCGTCCGGGAACATCGATATCCCGAACAGAGAGAACGACCTCTCCCAGCGCGCGCGGGACATACGGGTAAAATTGGTCGATCGACCGATTGACCATCGCCTGGACCAGGTTCTGACTGGTCCAGGTTCCGATTGGACCCGTCGCTACCGTCTTTCCATCCCGAAGGACAACGACATGGTCGCAAACCTTAAAGATTTCCTCCAGGTGATGGGAGATGTAGATGATCCCAAGCCCCTGCCGTTTGAGTTGCTCGATGAACTCAAAAAGTCGGCCTACCTCATGCTCGCTGAGGTAAGAGGTCGGCTCGTCCATCAAAAGGATTTTCGCATTCCGATTGATCGCCCGGGCGATTTCTACCATTTGCTGGTAGCCTGGCGAAAGATCGCCTGCGCGACTCCCGGGATGAAGCTTCAGCCCAAGCCGCTTCAGCAGGGTCGCGGCCTGCTCGTTCATCAGGGACCGATCGATCACGGGCCCTTTTCGCGGCAGATTGCCGAGGAATACGTTCTCAGCAATCGTCATCTCCGGAACGATGGTCAATTCCTGATAAATGACTGCCACTCCGGCGGCGATGCTTTCCGCAGGCGACCGAAGATGCACACTTTGTCCCTCGATTTCAATCTGGCCCGCATCGATCAAATGAGCGCCGGCCAGCGATCTGATCAGAGTCGATTTGCCTGCGCCATTTTCCCCGATAATGCCAAGAACCTCGCCGCTGGCGAGATCCAAATCGGCATTAGTGAGCGCAGGATTAGAGTCAAATGACTTACTAATCCCGCGCATTCGCAAGAGCATACTCAAAAACAACTACCCTCGCCCGCTACTTGGCATCGCCCCAAAGTCCGTACGCTTTGGCTTCTTCCGAGTCGATGGTCGTTTTATCGAGAAGCATGTTCGGATAATTGACGTGCGCATCGACGGTCTTGCCTTCTGAGATGGCCTTGGCGAAATCGACCGCCGTGGCAGCCATCTTCACCGGATTTTGCGAGATGGTGGCATCGAGTTTTCCATCTCGGATTGCTTGCAGCGCCTGAGCCGTGCCATCAATGCCGATGATTACGATGTGACCCGCGTCCCCAATTGGCTTGAAACGGTGCATCCCGTCGATCGCTTTGATGGCGCCCACCGCGTTGTCATCGTTGGCACAAAACACCCCGTCGATTTTCGCGTTCGCCTGGAGGATGTCGGTCATGAGATTCAAGGCCTTTTCCTGGTCGAAGTTTGCTGCCTGGCTGGCGACCAGCTTGATGTCAGGATATTTCTTGAGCTGTTCGGTGAACCCCTTCTCGCGACTCTCCGCCGCCGTCGTCCCGCGCAGGCCCTGAAGGTTCACCACATTTCCCTTCGCCGTGCCGTATTTCTTCTTGAGTTGTTCTGCGAGAAAATCGGCGCCTTTCTGGCCCATCTCGACGTTATTTGTCTCGATGAAACTCGCCATCTCGCCTCCAGCGGAACCACGATCGAGTGCCACGACCGGTATCTTCGCAGCGTTCGCTTTCTTGACAACGGGGACGATCGCTTCCGCATTGATCGGACAGATGATAATCAGATCGACTTTCTTGGTGATCAAATCCTCCATCTGGTTGGCCTGAGTCGCCATATCGTTGTTGGCGTTTGGTGCGATTAGCTCGTAGCCAAGTTTCTGGCATTCCTCACGGACACCGCGATCCATTCCGACAAAGAACGGATTCACTAAGGTTGGGACCGTCAAACCAATGCGAAGTTTCTTGTCCTGGGCAACGCCTGGATGGACCAGGCAGAAGCTCAAAATCGGAATCGCTATCGATGCGACAAAATGCCGACGTGAAATCGCCAATAGACGCGCCGTCCGGTTGGGAAGGGGGGAATTCAATATTGTCATAGGGGGATAAAAACAGTCAGGACATCTAGCTTGCAATCGATTGCAGAGCAAGCCGCTTTTGAAGCGGATCGCGTTTTCTCCCCTCCGGCTTTGCGCTTGAATAGTCATTGAATTGGCGGCATCCTTGC
Organism: uncultured Verrucomicrobiae bacterium; assembly: GCA_963789065.1. Taxonomy (GTDB): domain Bacteria; phylum Verrucomicrobiota; class Verrucomicrobiia; order Chthoniobacterales; family JAFAMB01; genus JAFAMB01. The sequence goes on from CAWBKA010000009.1 coordinate 89,328, forward strand.
GTGCTCGCCCCACCGCAGACCCTTTAGCAACGCATGCAGATTTTTGAGCGTTATTTTCCTCTATCGAACTCGTCGATCCCGGAGTTCCTGGAAGAGGTTCCGGAAGTCGACAATCTACTCGGTTCCGATCGCTCTAAGTGGTTTGCCCGCGAGGTCGGCGATGGTAATCTCAACGCCGTTTACATCGTACGCGGGGAGGCGGGAAGTCTGATTGTCAAGCAGGCGCTGCCTTACCTTCGTCTGGTTGGGGAGGCATGGCCGCTGCCGCTCGAGCGGAGCTATTTCGAGTATCTTGCCCTAACGGAAGAAGCCGCACACGCCGGCAATCTGGTACCCAGAATTTACCATTTCGATAAAACGATGGCTGCGATCGTGATGGAGTACCTGTCTCCGCACATCATTCTCAGAAAAGGATTCATTCGTGGCATTGTCTACCCGAATCTCGCGGATGATCTCGCGGAATTCGCGGCGCAAACACTTTTCAAAACTTCGGATCTCTATCTCCCGGCGGTAACGAAAAAGGCGCGCATGCAAATATTCTGCGCGAATACCGAGCTTTGCAGGATCACGGAAGACCTCGTTTTCACCGACCCGTATCGGCAAGCCAAACTAAACCGATGGACCTCACCCGAACTCGATGAAACGGCGGCCAACTTCCGACGGGACACTGACCTCAAGATTGCCGTCCAGAAATTGAAGTTTAAATTCCTGAGCAGCGCGGAAGCATTGATCCACGGCGATCTCCATTCCGGTTCGGTAATGGTGACGCCCGGCGAGACCAGAATAATCGATCCCGAATTTGCATTTTACGGACCGATGGGCTTCGACCTTGGCGCCTTGATCGGGAATCTGCTGCTCGCCTACTTTTCACAGTTGGGCCACGAAAGCGGGCCTGGAAGGCGAGATGAATATCGCGAATGGCTCTTGACCCTCATTGAGAAATTCTGGAATGGATTCTCATCCAGATTTCTTTCTCTCTGGGCGGCGAATCCGACGGGTGATGCGTTTGCCGGGACCTTATTTGATTCACCCGATGGGCGTCGCGCCATTGAAGCGGAGCGTCACCGGTTCGTCTCTAACCTCTTCGAAGACTCTCTCCGTTTCGCAGGGACGAAAATGATTCGGCGAATCTTGGGACTCGCACATGTGGAAGACTTGGAATCCATCGCGGACAGCCGCATCAGGGCTGCTTGTGAATTGAATTCGCTGGCCCTGGCGCGGAAGCTGGTTCTCGATGCACCTTCGTTCGGTCACATCGATCTCGTAACTGCCGCGGCGCGGGCGATCCACGAACACGGATGAAAAGTGGCCCGTGGGCGAAAGATGAAGGGGCGGTGAGGGGAGCGGTTCCTGCGTCGATTTGTCCAGACTTCAGGTTCTGGGTCTCGTTGAATGAATCCTGCCCTGAAGCCGGTTTACGACCATCACGGTGACCAGCAGGGCGCCGTAGGTCAAATCGCGTGCGTAAACGTTGACGGCCATGATGTTCAGGCCGCTCGAAATAAACTGAAGCGACAAAACCGCTAGAATCAAACCGAATACCGTCCCCGATCCGCCATTGGGATTGACTCCGGCCAAAATGTTAATGAGGACGCTCAAGAGAAGGTACGACGTTCCATAGTCTGCGTTGGCGCTGTTTGCTCGGGCCAGAATCACCAGGCCGGCACAAGAAGCAATGAATCCGCTCAACGTGTACGTCGTGACGACCACCCGAAAAGTCGGGATTCCAGCAAATACTGCGGCACGCGAGTTGGTGCCAAAAAGCCGCATCTGCTTACCTAAAGGGGTGCGTGCCGTGATGATGTAGATAAGAATTCCGGTCAACAGAAACACGATCAAAGGGGTGGGAATACCGAAGACCGAGCCATTTAGAATACTCGAATAGATCCCCGGAATACCGGTGACGGAAGCGCCGGAGTCACCCGTTGAATAGGCTAACACGACCGCGATGCCGGCAAACAATTGCATGGTTCCCAAGGTAGCCAAAATGGCGGGAAGCCCACTTGCCACCAGCAGCCCATTGATCACACCCGCGACACACCCGATTAAAAGACCGATCAGCATCGCCAGCAAAATAAATTGCGGGGGCAGACTACGCATCGTCAGCGCGGCAACGATCGCGCTTAGGTTAGCAACGCTAACCACGCTCAAATCGATTCCGCCGGTCAACATCGTGGGGTGGATCGCCAGCGCCAGCATCGCGAACTCGGGCAGCTGATAGGCCATCGAACTAAGATTCGCCGTAGAGAGAAAACCGGTCGGACTCAAGGCGCAAAAGAGCAGAAGGATCGCGACCGCAAAAGCTCCCAGACGAATAAGATAGCGAGCTTCAGTGTTCATGGACGATGGAAAAGAAGTGCCTTCTTTGTAACCAAAGAATGGGGCAAGGCAATCTCAAAAGGAGGCAGGAGTGATACACTGCCCGCGAAACCGGCGTGGCCAGGGAACGTATCGGCGTACGGGCGTATGGGCGTATCGGCGTGGTCGGTGCGCACCGAGCGGTAGGGTTGCGCTCCCGCGCGACCGCGTCACGTTGGCCAAACGCCGACACGCCGATACGCCGACACGATGCTCTCCCGACGTGCCACGCCGCCCGTGGTATCTTCCCGACTCCTGGTTCCTGGTTCCTGGCTCCCACTTGACAACACGCCAAGTCAGCGGATAGACGAAGTAGCTCGCGAACCGATTTCCGGAAACTTTCGCGACTGTCTAAATGCCCCCCAAAAATGAAACGATCAATCTGTTTGCCACTTATTCTGGCGAGTTGCGCACTCGCTTACCTGACGAGCCCAAGCTCGGCAGCAGACAAAAAAGTCTACAACTTAGCAACTGTTGTTAAGATCAGCGGAATCAACTGGTTTAACTATATGGAAACCGGTGTGAAGAAATTCGGGCAGGACACCGGCAACAAAACTGTTCAACTCGGTCCTCCGACCACCGACTCCGCCCAGCAAATTCAGATCGTCGAAGATCTGATTGCGAAAAAAGTGGATGCCATCTCTGTCGTCCCGTTCCAGCCGCCGGCCATGGAGCCTGTTCTCAAAAAGGCGATGGATAACCATATTGTCGTCATTACCCACGAAGCGTCCAATATTCAGAATGCGAACTACGATCTCGAAGCATTCAATAACACGGCGTTTGGTGAGCATCTCATGGAGAATCTGGCGCAGAGAATGAATTACGAAGGCGAATATGCCGTTTTCGTTGGTAGTCTGACTTCAAAAACCCACAACGAATGGGCGGATGGCGCCATCGCGCTGCAGAAGAAAAAATATCCGAAGATGAAACTGGTGGTCGACAAGATCGAGACCAATGACGATCAGCAAGTCTCCTACGCCAAGGCCAAAGAACTGCTTCGCGCGCACCCAACCATCAAAGGTTTCCAGGGCAGCGCTTCGACAGACGCGCCTGGAATTGGTCTCGCGGTCGAAGAGGCAGGCTTGGAAGATAAGGTGGTCGTGGTTGGAACCGGTGTTCCTTCCCTGGTAAAAAAATACCTGCCTACCGGAGCGGTGCGAATGATCTCGTTCTGGGATTCCTCCATCGCGGGCTATCTCATGAATAAGATTGCCGTGATGGTCTTGAATGGCCAGAAGATCACCGACGGGATGGACCTTGGCGAGCCCGGCTACGAAAAAATTCGCTTGGTGGACAACAAGATCATCTTTGGCAACGGCTGGATCGATTGCACCAAAGAGAACATGGACAAATTTGATTTCTAAGGACCGACGAGGAGAACGGATCGGCGTGTCGGCGTAAGGACGTGTCGGCGTTGAGGGGAAACGTATCGGCGTAAGGGCTTATCGGCGTCTGGGAACAAAGAATGCTTTTCACGCAGCAACTATAAACCAGGAGATCTGGACGAAGTTGATTACACTTTGCAAAACGCCGATGCGCATTCCCTTCCGGCCGTCGATACGCAGTTACGCCGATACGTTTCCCCTGACGACGCCAACACGCCCATACGCCGATACGTTTCCCCTAAAGTGGCCTCTTTAGTCGCTGCGAACATTTCGAAGACCTACGTGCGGGCTCCCGTTTTGCAGAATGTGAACCTGTCGGTTCGTCCGACCTCCATTCATTGCCTGGCGGGAGCCAATGGATCCGGAAAATCGACACTCATCAAAATCATCGCCGGCACCCTGGCGCCGGATTCGGGTAAAGTCGAACTGGATGGTCACGACGTGACCAAATTGAACCCCCTCGCTCGGATCAATTTTGGCCTCAGCGTGATTTACCAGGACTTTGCTCTTCTGCCGAATCTTTCGGTTTTCGAAAATATCACCTTTCTTGATAGTGTTTCTCGCCGCAGAAAATGGGTGAACTTCAAGCTTCTGCATCGAGAAGCTGCCGAAATCCTGGCCCGGATGAAGGTTCAGATCCCTCTAGACGCGCTGGTGGAAGATTTACCGGTCGCCAACCAGCAACTGGTCGCCATCGGGCGTGCGCTCAAGAATCGATCAAAGGTCATTATCATGGATGAGCCGACTTCGGCTCTGACCAATCGCGAAGTCAAAACGCTTTTTCAAATTGTTCATTCTGTCCGTTCGACAGGAGTCAGCTTTATTCTCGTCACTCACAAACTCGAAGAGATTTACGAGATCTGCGATGAGGTAACAGTGATCAGGAACGGCGAAGTGGTAAATCACGGCCCGATTGCTGACTTTACAACCGCTCAGTTAAGCGAGGCGATCTCCGGCCGGCAGATCCGAATCGAGCGACTTCAGCCGCCCGAACCTCCCGCCGAAACAGCTCCTCTTCTTGAGGTTATATCCTTAACGGGCGTGCCCGCTTTCAGCGATGTCTCGTTCACGGTAAGACCGGGTGAGATCGTGGGGTTGACGGGGCTTCTGGGTTCTGGAAGAACGGAACTCGCGCTCACCCTGGCAGGCAAAACCAAACCATCCAGCGGGTCCATCCGGCTGTCAGGTAAGAGCATTTCGTTGCGTAACGTTCGCGACGCTCAGCGCCATGGGATCGGCTATATCCCGGAAGATCGACTGAGCGAAGGCCTGTTCCTCGAACAAGAGATTTTCGACAACATGCTCATCGCAAATCTTAGACGTCGTCTTTCCTTCGGGCTGCTGGACAGAGAAGCCCTTCGACGCGATGGCGACGAATGGATCCGTCGATTAGACATCAAAACCCTGAACGGCCGGGATTCGGTGCAAACTTTGTCAGGCGGCAATCAACAGCGTGTGCTTATAGCCCGCTACCTCGACCTGAACCCGAAACTGCTCATCTTGAATGGCCCTACCATGGGTGTCGACGTGGGCTCTAAACATGACATCCACCTCCTGATTGCTGAACTGGCGAAGGCGGGTACCGGCATCATTGTCGTGTCGGACGACCTACCCGAATTGCTCAGCGTCTGTCACCGGATTCTAGTCATGACGGGCGGGCGGCTTTCAATTCAGCATTCCGCCGAGGGGCTTGATCTGCAGGCCCTCTCTCGGGAAGTCACTTTGGAGTGAGATTTGAGCTGGATAAAAAACTATCTGCGATCTTCCGAAGGAATCATCCTGCTGACCACAATATTTTTGTGCGCCGGGGTTACGCTGGTCAATCCGGTCTTTTTCAGCGCGCCTAACCTGCTCGATCTGATTCGGAACAGCATCACCACCGGATTGTTTGCTCTCGGGGTTTATACCGCGCTGCTGTCAGGCGGGATCGATGTTTCCTTCACGGCCGTGGCGGCTTTTTCGATGTATGGAACCGTCAAGCTGGTTCTGCTGCTTAATCCTCACGCCCCGCTTTGGTTGATCTTCATCGTCGCTGCCTTAATCGGGGCAGTTCTGGGCGGTTTTAATGCAACGCTGATCGCCCTTTTTCGGCTACCGACCCTGATCGTCACGTTGGGTACCCTCAGCCTGTTTCGTGGTCTCCTGCTGACCTTTCTCGGCACGAAACATATCACTGACATCCCGGAGGCGATGCTTCAGTTATCGCGCACCTACCTTTATCGCGGTCGCCTGGCCGATGGCAGCCTTTTCAGCTTACCGGCCACCTCGATCGCCCTTTTTGTCGTGGCGATCCTGATTGCTGTGCTCGTTCGCCTGACCATGCTCGGTCGTTCAATATACGCTATCGGCGGTAGTGAACTGGCGAGCATCCGCCTCGGGCTTCCTGTCGTAAAGGTCAAGTTTTTTGTCTACGTTTTGATCGGGCTGATTGCCGGAATCACCGGCATCGTTCATAGCTCGCAGGCGCGGGTCGCCAATCCGTTTGACCTGGTCGGATCTGAGTTAAATGTGCTGGCCGCCGTCGTCCTGGGTGGAACGCGAATTACTGGAGGGCGGGGAAGTGTCTTCGGCACCTTGGTTGGTGTTTTTCTGGTCACGATGATCAATAATTCGCTCGTCCTTCTTGGCGTGCCCTCCTATTGGGAACGCTGTGTGATCGGCCTCCTGGTTTTAGTCGGCGCCGGAGTTCCGATTCTCGTTCAGCGAGTTCAGCACAATCGGAATCGAGCAGCGCTGGTTACCGAAGCCAACCGGCAGAAACAACGTCTGCAATCGCGTGATATAGCGCCGCCCGGCAGCGTAGCATAGGCTTCCAGCCAGTTTTTGGGTTTTGGGTTTGATTTTTGGTGGCGGCTGTATCGCGACCTGGCGCGACGCGCTTCTGGCGCGTGCGTTCATCCGGCCCGAAGGGTCCGCCCCAGGAATTCAGCCAATTTCTACCGCCCCTTTCTCATCCGAGTAGCGGCCCAGCTCCTGAGCGACCCGGCTATCGGAGCGAAAGAGCTTGTCCGACTTTGCCAAATGGAAAATGCGCTTTCCGCGTTAGCATGGATCGCGCAAGCTGGAGGGAATACGGAGCCTGGCAACACGTTCTGGACGGAACTCCGCACCGAAATCCGGAAGCAAAGCAGACGAGAATTGGTGTTGCCGACGTCGGTATTTCCGCATCCATCCCGATTTCGGGTTGAAACCGGCTTTCAGCGGTTCTCCAAGAACAAAACCATTCAAAAACAATGGCTCCGTCCAATCCAGAAATCATTCTCCGAAGGCTCAACGACAACCTGACGCTGCCGGCGGCCCATTTTGATCGCCACAAAATACCTCGTATTTCGGGGGCCGGACACTACCAGCTCTTTCTAAGAGAAAGCCCACCAGGCAATCGAGAGCCAGGCTGTCAATATCATCAGGGCGATCAAGGCAGCAAAAACAACCTCCCGGCTTAATTTCTGCCTTCGCTTCAGGTACGCCTGCACCAAATGAATCTCTTCGCCCCTTGCTGAAGAACGTCTCAACACGCCGCCCGACCGGTTGGCTTTCACATCACGAGTCTACCAGACTGCTGAAGGCAGCGACAGCGCCGAAGATCTCCGGAGGAAAAACAAATTTATTGCGAGCCATGGAAACGCTAGAAAATGCGGTGAGCCTGCCAACTGCTGTAAAAGATGAATAAATGGGGTAGAGTTTCGTCGGAGAAGGCCATGGCAGAGCGAGCAAAGCACATTAGCAGCAGTTTTGACGCTGCCCTTTACGGATTAAAGAACGACGTTTTGATGATGTCCAGCCTCACCGACCGGATCTTTCAGACCGCGATCGAAGGGTTGTTCAATCGCGATAGCGATCTTTGCAACCACGTTGTCGCGGAAGATGAAAACGTCGACATTCTTGAGAAGCAGGTCGATCAAGACGGAGTTAACTTGCTGATTCGTTTTCACCCGGTCGCTTCGGATATGAGGGAGGTTATTTCCGCGATGAAGGTCAGCACCAATCTGGAGCGGATCGCGGACCAATCCGTAACCATCGCCCGAAGAGGGAAGCATCTGAATACGAGGCCTGCAGTGCGCGAGGTTCCCTTGCTGGAGCCATCATACCGCCTGACCGTGGCAATTTTTCGTGATAGCATGCGGGCTTATGCCGATGGCGACTGCGAGCTCGCGCGGACATTGAAGCTGAAGGACAGAGAACTAGACGCTTTAACCCACGATTTCAGCGAAAAGCTCGTTGAGCGGGCGACCGTGGACTCCGAGCTGGTGCCTAGTTACCTGGACCTTATTTTCGTTTCTCGCGCCCTTGAGCGAATTGGGGATCACGCGACGAATATCGCTGAGGATTCCTTCTGGCGTGACCAGGCTGCCGATATCCGTCATACCTACAGCCCAAAGAGAGAAGTTTAGTCGACGGACGCCGTCCAGGAACTTCGGTTCGTTAACGATCTGCGATCGACGAATTAATCCTGTGGTCCGCGGGTGACGCCGGAATATTCTAGAAGCTTGACTAAGCCCAGGATCAGCAAAGCTGGTTTCAACAGCAGGAGCGACATCTTAATCACCACGCTCAGCAATCTTCCCACGGGCAACAAACATAAAAAAAAACCCCCGGCGAATGCCAAAAGGACAGCTCTCATCGGTTCGCGACGAACCCGCTCTTCAAGGTCTTTCCACAGCTGATGTAGGTTCTTATCCATACCGAAGAGGGTACGCCTGAATCATACCAATGCGCTACCTCCGGGTTTCATTAAAATCAATGGCGATTCACGGAATCTCTGCGGGGTGATATTTTCGCCAATAACGGGCCAGCCCGGCCACGCTCATCGATGCAGGATCTGCTTGCTCATAGGTTTTCAAGTCCTCTTGCCCCGCACCGTTCGATAAGAGTTCGCTCTCGGTAAACTTCTCAAACTCCGGAATGATCTCCATTTCGGATTTGCCTTCGAGGAGCCTCTGTTTCATCCAAGCCGCCCATTCGAACAGCCTTTTTTCCAGCGCGTCCAGAGAGCTTGTCGGATCGTCCAGTCTTCCGAAATGAGTCACATGCAACGAGGCGGGTTTGAGAGCGCGAATTTTGTCGAGCGATTCCTTCCAGGATTCCAAGTGAATGTCCGGCGGCGGGAACGGCGGGATCGATGGCCCATTGCCGATGCGTACGCCTGCGATATCTCCGGCAAAGAGGGTCTGTTCCGATTCCTGCCAATACGCGTTGTGGTGTTGGGCGTGCCCGGGAGTGCCAAGCACGCGGAACTGCTGGGAGCCAAGTCGGAGCACGGAACCATCATCGACGGAGATCACCTGGCTTTCCGGAATTGCTCCAACTATTCCCCACAAGTCATCCATTTTATCGCCGTAAATTCTGGTCGCACTGGCGACTAGCTTGGACGGGTCGACCAAGTGGGGCGCCCCTTTCGGATGCACATAGATCTTAGTTCCAAATTCTTCCGCCCAGCGCCAGGCGCCGCCGGTGTGATCCAGATGGACGTGCGAGGCCAGGAGGTGGCGAACGTGCTCGGGTTGGAAGCCAAGTTTCCTGATTCCCTCCACCACGGAGTCAAAGACGGATTCCGGACCGCTATCTACGATTACTAATTCCTTCGGACCAGCTTCAAGCAGAGCGATACAAATGATGTCAGGAGATCCGAGATGCAGAGCGTCGATTAGATAAACCATTCCGGCCACTGATAAACCGAAGAAGCGCAGAAACCAGTGATTAGCCCGAAATTTTACGAGGCAGAGCGTCCGTGAGATGGTCGAGTCTGGCGGTTCTTTTTGTGATTTATCGACCCGCGGACCCTGAATAGTTTGCCCGGCTTCTCCTGTTGGTCCGCTTATTTGATTGATTCTCCGCTAGCAAATTCAGTATGCGTAGCCCAGTTATTCGGCGCAAATGAACCACTTATCGCCAATGTCGCAGGCTGGGAACTTGATCATCGTCGGTTTTTTATGTGTAGCGGCCAATTCCGTTTGGGCGCAAGACCGGCAGCGCGTCAAAATGACGCCGCCGCAGCAGTTGATCGCCAAGCAGCCGCCTCCAGTGGTGAACAGGAATGTTCTCAGCCAATTGACGCCGGATAACGCGTCGGTTCTCGTTTCTTTATCCAGGCAGAGGGCCTACGTCTACGCTGGGAGCCAGCTCGCCATCGATACGCCCATTTCTTCCGGAAAAAAGGCCGGGTTCACGCCGAAAGGGAATTTTACGATCATGCAGAAAGATCCCAACCATCGATCGAACATCTACGGCAATTTTATGGATTCGAGGGGCCGGGTTGTCCGGGGTGGGGTGAGCGCGCGGATCGATTCGGCGCCGAGCGGTACCCACTTTGAGGGAGCGCCGATGTTTTACTTTATGCGGTTAACGCCAGAAGGAGTCGGGATGCACATTGGGATCTTGCCTGGATATCCGGCCTCCCACGGATGCATCCGGCTGCCAGCCGAGATCGCGCCCCAAATTTACGCCCGCGTAAAACTAGGTACCCCGGTGCAAGTGGTTGACTAACTTAGAAAATCACCCAAAAGAGACATGTCAACGGAGGCCCTCAGCACCGAAAGGGATGTGACTCCGGCTTGACAAGCGCCTCTGTAAGCATAATAAGAAGGCCCACCCCAATGGCTCTCCCCAGCAAGTTCAGCTTCAGTTTCTCCAAATTCCCTGAAGGCGGTCTGATTTTGGCGATCGTCGTTCTCGGTATTTTACTGGCCGTTTTCGGCGGATCGGTTCAGCTTCCAAAGTTTCAGAACAACGCGGAAGGTAAACGGGAACGGGTCTTCGAAACGAGGCCGGACGGACAAAAGGTCCCGGCCTTTGATACTGTCAATAAGTTCTTCAATTCTCGCACCCTTATCCAGATCGCAAAGGACACGAGTTTCTTTGCGATCATGGCTGTCGGGATGACCGTGGTTATTATCACCGCGGGAATTGATCTTTCTGTCGGCGCTATCTACGCGTTGGCCTCGGTCTGCGGAGCGCTGGTTCTGACGCGATACGGACCTTCCGGTGGTATCGGCGCGGTGATCGTGGGGGTCCTGGTGACCGTCGGCGTAGGGGTATTGTGCGGATTCATCAATGGAGCGATGATTACGGCGTTCAACGTTCACCCGTTCATCATCACGTTAGGCACCATGGCCATCTATCGAGGTATCGCGTTCGTCCAGACAAATGGACAGTCTGTCGGCGGTTTTCCGGAGGCCTTTCGAAATTTCGTTCGTCAAGAAATCAATGGGCTAAGCCTGGTTCCGCTGATTGTGATGATTATCGTCATGATCGTCGGCGGCATCTTCCTCGCCAAGATGGCCATTGGTCGGAAAGTGTACGCAATCGGGGGCAATGAAACGGCTAGCCGCTACAGCGGAATTCGCGTCGGCAGCGTCAAGGTTCTTGTGTACGCAATTTCCGGGCTAACGGCAGGAATCGCGGCAGTCTTATCTTTGGGCTATTACGGCGCGGGTTCGTCCGGAGACGGTCAAGGGTATGAATTGAACGTGATCGCCGCGGCCGTGGTCGGCGGCGCGAGCCTCGTGGGTGGCAAAGGCACCGCCCTCGGCGCCTTATTAGGAGCCGTCATCCTTCAAATGATCTCGAATGGATTGGTCATCCTTAACATCCCGCAAAACTACAGCCAGATTGTCATCGGTTTGGTCGTGATCGCTGCGGTGTTGTTTGACCAGTTCAATGCCTGGTTGGCGAACAGGCGTTTGTTGGCCAAAACAGGCCGTGCCAAAAAGGAAGTGATCGAGTCGAGCGACACTCCGATTTCTATAACTCCCCAAACAAAATGATAAGAAAATTAGGTCTAACTCTAACAAGCCTTTTAGGCTTGGCGGCTGCTACTGGTTTTGCGGCCGAAAAAACGTATACGTTTGGCGTCATCGCCAAATCAAATAACAACCCTGTTTTCCAGGCTGCGAAGACAGGAGCTGAGGACGAGGCTGCGAAGTTGAGCAAGGAACACGGAGTCAATATTAAGATCGACTGGCGTACTCCAAATGAAGAGGATCCCCAGAAGCAGGCCGATGCCGTCGAACAATTGGTGAACGCCGGGGCCAGTGGCATTGCCATCAGCGCCTCAGACGCCAACAAATTGACTGACGCGATCAATAAGGCCGTGGACAGTGGCGTGCCAGTGGTGATGTTTGACTCTGACGCCCCAAAAAGCGAGCGGATGGCCATTTTCGGTACTGACGATATTGAAGCCGGTCAGAAGGTAATGTCCGAACTGGCCAAGGAGATGGGCGGTAAAGGGGTAGTCGCGATTCTTGCCGGCAACCAAAACGCTCCAAACCTCCAAAAGCGCGTTCAGGGCGTGAAGGAAGAGGCGAAAAAGTATCCCGACATCAAGATTCTTGACGCCTTTTACCATAAAGAAACCCCTCAAGACGCGGCCGCCAAGGTCGAGCAGGTGATGCAGGCTCATCCTGAGATCACCGGTTGGGCGATGATTGGCGGTTGGCCGCTGTTTACTGACAATGCCCTCAAATTCGCTCCTGGCACGGTCAAAGTCGTGGCGGTCGATGCGCTGCCGGCGCAGCTTGGTTACCTGAAGAGCGGTCACGTTCAAGTCCTGCTGGCCCAGCAAGTCTATGAATGGGGTTCCAAGTCTGTCGACATGCTGTACGACAAGGTTGCGGAAAACAAGAATCCGCCGTCCGTTTTTGTGAAGGGAGAACTTATCCCGATCACCAAAGACAACGTGGACGAGTTCGCGAAGAATTGGGAGAAATGGTTGCCCAAGAAGTAACGCTGAACCAGTGCAAATGAAATCGCGGGCTCCTGGATTCCAGGAGCCCGATTCGTTTAGGAGGCGAGGGGTGAGTAGCAGGGAGCCGGGAGCGGTAGCCGGGAGCCGGGAGCCGGGAGCCGGGAGCCGGGAGCCGGGAGCCGGGAGTCAGTCGGAAGTCAGTAGCCTAAGCAGCTGAGAAGCTGAGAAGCTGAGAACGCAACTTGCGACTTATCCACAGTCACGAATGGCGCTAAATTGGCAGGATTCAGGATGTTCTTTGACCCGAAGGGGTTGTAGAATTCAGCCCAGGGTTTCAACCCTGGGAAATAATGTTATGATAACGCTCGGCGCAAATATGGCACGTCCGGGCACCGTTTGGTTGCCCGGTTCCTAAAATTGCGGCAACGGGACGGACCGAGCGCAAACCAGCCAAAAGCAAAGATCACGTAGATACTTGGCTACCCGCCTACTTCGCTACCTGCTACTGGCTACTGGCTACTGGCTACTTTCCTCAACATATCCAGCGCGTGCTGCGTACACATCCGTTTAAAGGAGTGGCGATCGGTGGGAAAAAACAGCTTCTCGACCTGAGTGGCGGATGCGCGGCTTGCCAGACCGATAAAAACGGTTCCCACCGGCTTTTGAGCGGTGCCTCCGTCTGGGCCGGCGATTCCAGTCGTTGAGAGAGCGAAAGTTGCTCCACTTCGTTGCAGGGCTCCTTCGGCCATGGCTTCGGCGACCTCCTCGCTCACTGCTCCAACCGTAGAGATCAGCTCCGCAGAAACACCAAGCGTTCGTATCTTTGCCTCGTTTGAGTAGGTGACGTTTCCCTCGATAAACACTGCCGAAGCTCCGGGAACGTTGGTCACCCGGTTCGCCAGCAATCCTCCGGTACACGATTCAGCGGTCGCTAGCGTCGCGCCTTTTGCCTTTAAGAGTTGGACAATGACCTCTTCGAATTCCTTCTCTTCGGTCGTGATGATGTACGGTGCCAGTTGGCTTTGAATGGTCGCGTCAGCGGCATCGACGGCCGACCGAGAGCCGATAATGCGAATATCGACCTCGCCCATGCGCGCGCAATACCCGAGCTCCAGGCCCGGTATGGCCAGGAGTTGGTTGCCCACCATTTTCTCGACGTAAGATTCGCCTAGACCGGTCGTCCGATAGATCCGGGCATGAAGATCGTGGCTGCTACCAGCCAGGCGTCGCAGGATAGGCAACGCGTAGACCTTGAACATCGGCTGGAGCTCGCGGGGTGGACCGGGGAAGAGGAAGAGATGAGGTATACCGTTTCGGGCAGGAAGATAAAGCCCGGGCGCCGTTCCGAAATCGTTGGGAAGCACCGCAGCCCCTTCCGGCACATTGGCCTGTCTGGAAATGCGGTCGGTCATTTTCAGCCCGCGTCGTGCAAAACGTTCTCTGATCTTCTGAAAAATGTGATCATCATACCGCAGTGGCCGGGAGGTCAGCTCGGAAACGATTTCGCGGGTGATGTCATCCGAAGTCGGGCCGAGGCCTCCGGTCACCAGGATCATATCGCACCGAGCGGCGGACTCCAGAATCGCGTCACGAATCGCGTCGCCGTCTGGAACCGTCACCTGTCGCTGGACGCGCAAGCCCAGTGGAAAAAGCTGTTGGCCGAGAAAGGAAAGGTGCGTGTTGATGACACTGCCGAAAAGGAGTTCGGTTCCGGTATTCAGGACTTCAACGCGGGCCAGGGAGCTCAATTTGGCTCCAGAAGTTGAATCCATTTCGTGACCATTCCGTGCAAAACCTCGTCGTCTTCCAGCTCGAAGATGTACAAAAGATTGCTCAACATACGTACCAGGATCAGCTTCGGATGCGCGCTCTGAAGATGGCTCGGGTGCAGAGCCAGCGCTTGTTTCGACAAGATTTCGGAACAATCGCGAGTCGTTAAAATACGGCCTCCGTCAAACGGATCAAAAAGGACGGCACCATGCCGGACGACGAAGTGCCCGGGGAGATTGATTCCATCGACCACGATCGATGCCCTTCGGGCGACGATCATGTATAAAACTGAGAGCGAAATGGGAATGCCGAGCCTCGAGTCGATGACGCAGGGGAGGAGAGAATTGCGAGCGTTGTAATAATCATCCGCATTGCCGCGAAAGCCCAGATCCGCTCCGAAAAATTGGGCCATGGTCACCACTCGAGAAGTATCGGAATCGTGGCCTGAGAGGCGAACCCTTAACTCACGACCCCACGAGTCGATCTTTCTCTGGTACGGCTCCACGTCAACTCCAGGGATAAAGATTCGCGCCAGATACCAGCATGCCCATTCCAGTTCCACTGGATCAGAGATTTTTTGGCAGATTTTTTCAAAGGCCATTTTCGCATGGCGGATTTCAATTTCCGAGAGAATCTCTTGAATATGCAGAGCCACCTGCTTGTCATCCGTCGATAAGAGGTCCCGCAGATCCGGGATTGTCTCAGCTCCACCTTCGGCGAGTTGCTGTTTGGTGAGATGGACTGTTTCCGGATCTTCGTCTTTGAGAAGTCGAATTATAGCCTCACGCTGCTTGAACATTTGGGGAAGTTACAAGATCAAATTGAGACGCGGTGCGTCGCTCCATAGATTTTCCAACGCATAAAACTCGCGTTTCTTCTGGTGGAAAATATGGACGAGAACCTCAGAATAATCCATCACCAGCCACTGGCTCGCTACAGAACCCTCGGCTCCCAGTGGCGAGAGGCACACCTGCTCTCTTAAGCCCTGCCGGATACCGTTGCTGATCGCTTTCAAGTGAGGCTCAGAAGCGCCGGAGCAGATAACGAAGAAATCCGTAAAGGACGAGATTCCGCGAAGATCGAGAACCACAATGTCCTCAGCCTTCTTATCTTCGGCCAGCCGTACACAAAGCCGGGCTAAATCCTCAGCTCCGATAGGCCTCTCCTCGGTAAAGTTTTCTTTCGTGGATATAACGCAGCACGTTCTCCGGAACCAGATACGAAATTGGCAAATCGTTGGCAACCCTGTTTCTGATCTCAGTTGACGACAGATCGAAGCGCCGGCGGACCACAGGATAATGCACTTTTAAGGGCAGATCCGAGCGGCTCAAGATCGCGAAATTTACCAGCTGATCCAATTGCTCGAATTCATTCCACTTCTTCAAGACAGCGACATGATCTTCTCCGACCAGGAAAAAAAGCGCATCGTTCGGAAATTGAGCCTTGTACGCCCGAGCGGTGTGGATGGTGTAGGAAGGCGCTTCTCGATTGAGCTCCAGCGGGTCGGCAACAAAAAAAGGTTCATGTTCAATGGCGAGCCTGATCATCGCCAAACGATCTTCGGCGGATGCGCCCGAATGATCCGGCTTGAACGGCGACTCCGCCGCTGGAATAAAAATGACACGATCGAGCAATAAGTCTTCCGCGGCCTGGCGGGCAAGAATCAAGTGCCCGTGATGAATCGGATCAAAGGAGCCCCCGTATAGCCCAAGTCTAAGCATTACGGTCTTGCACCTCCGTTAGTCTGCAAGCCTGTTGTGATGGACACATCTTGGCTGATAATGGGGGAATTCTACCAGAAAAGAGTGGTGAAGCGGGCCAGGAACCGTAACATGCGACGCATCCTATGGAACGAAGTAGCTTGGGTCAACTTCTGCTTGTTGGTGTGCCCGGTATGGAGATGGATCTTGAGACTGCCCGAATATTCCGCAAGGTGCAGCCGGGAGGTTATATTCTCTTCGGGCGTAACATTCATTCGGCTTTGCAGCTTCGGAAGCTTATCGACGACCTGCGAGATTTATCGCGGATCGAGCCGATCATCACTATCGACCAGGAGGGTGGGCGGGTCTCGCGCCTCAAACTCATCGGAAGCGAACCGCCGAACGCTCGGCAGCTCAGAGAAAAGGGCAGTTCCGCGCTCGTTCGGGAACACGGTCGGATTACCGGAGAATTGCTGCGCCTGTTTGGTTTTAATTTGGACCTCTGCCCGGTCCTGGACATTTCTTTTCAGGAGGATGCGGACAATTCGTTGGGCGGCCGATGTTACGGGACCTCGGTGGCAGAGGTGGTGGAATTTGCTGGCGCATTCAATCAGGCTTTACTGGAAACAGGCATCCTCTCCTGTGGAAAGCATTTTCCCGGCTACGCTGCCGCCAAGCTCGACCCTCACCATGACCTGCCGCGCATCGATCGAAGCCGGGAGGAACTGGACCGCGCTGAACTCGCGGTTTTTCGAGAATTTGCTCAACGAGTCAGCAGCATGATGGTGTGCCACGCCTGGTACCCCGCATTTAACCCGGAGAAGACGCCGGCGTCGCTTTCTCGGTCGATTGTTACTGATCTCCTGGTCTCTGAACTCGGTTTCGGCGGATTGATCATGACAGATGATCTCGACATGGGAGCCATCATCAACGAAGTCGGGTTCACGGCAACAATGGAGCGCGCAATTTGCGCCGGTAATCATCTGGCGATGATTTGTCACCGGACACATTTGGCCGAGGAAGCCTTAGCGGCGCTCGAGAAAGTCAAAGCGTCAGCTCTTGATCAGGCTCTGTCTGGGGTTGCTCGCTTCAAGCCCAGACTCGCTCCCCCAAACCCCTTTTCGGAAGGACGATTCCATGCCTTGGACCTCGAGGTTCAGGAGCTTAGAGTGGCTACCCTCGGAGCGGAGAGAGCAGCGCTTCGGAGCCCGGAAGATGGAAAGCGCTCGCCTGTGGAGACTTATTAAGGCTGGAAATTAGCCCCTATGTCGATCTAAATTTACTTATTCCCCAATGCTAAAAGAGATCGAGCAGTTGCTACTCCTTCAGGACCGAGATCAAAAAATTAAGATGTTCAAAGCGGAACTTGAGACTGTTCCGTTAGAGGGGGAACGAATTGTTCAGTTTCTGGCGGCGAAACAGAGCGCATTTGAGCAGTTGAAACACCGCAGCCGCGAGCTCGAAGTTCGGAGGAAGAATCTCGAGCTGGACGCCCAATCGCGCCGAGATTCAATTGCTAAGTACAAGACCCAGCAGTTCCAGACCCGAAAAAACGAAGAATTCCAGGCGATTGGCCAGGAGATCAGCCGGTTTGAGAGGGAAATCGAAAAGATCGAGGACAACGAGATCGAGATAATGGAGCTCTCAGAACGAACTCAGAGTGAGATGGGACAGTCGGAGCGGGAGTTGAAGGCGGCGAAGGGACAATCTGAACAGCAACAGGCCGACCTTAAGAGGAAGCAATCAATTTTAGAAGAGCGGCTCCGCGAGGCGCAAGCAGAACGCGAACAATTGACGGAGGGTCTCGATGCGAATCTCCTGTTTCAGTACACGCGTCTCTTTGCGACCAAGGGAGGGAATGCGGTCGTTCCGGTCGAGCACGAGTTTTGCATGGGTTGCCACATGAAGAATACGTCCGCGTTGGTCCATCGGGCGAAATTGGGTGTCGACATCGTCCACTGCGAACAGTGTGGACGGATTCTCTACTCCGCGCGTTGACTCGTTGACGCATGGTCGCGCAGGATCGACGAGGGGGCTGCGGGTGTTGCGGATTTCTCTTTTCGTTTTTTCTCTTTCTCGTCGTTCTATTCCTTGTCGGACTCGGCTTGTTCTACTTTAAAGCAGCGAATCAGCTGAACCGTCTCAGTTCGACCGGCCCCGTCGCCTTACCTCCGGCGGCTACCAGCCGACAGGTGTATCATGAGGCCAGGCAAAAATTTACCCGTTTTTTTGCTGATTCGGGCGAGCGGAGCTTGACTCTATCGAATGAGGAACTGAACTCACTTTTGGCTGACTCCCCGAGCTGCGCGTCTTGAATCGTGGTTCGGTCGTAATTCTCAATCAGAACTCTGCGGACCTGTACTGCAGCTTACCGGCGAATCTTCCGTTCCAGGATCGCAAATATTATAACTACACGGCTCACCTCCGTCCGTCGATGCACGGGTCGGACTTGGATTTGAACGTTTTTCGAATTGACCGGGAGGGGAAAGCCATTGGGCCGACGGAACTACGCCAGTTTCAAATCGTTGCCGTACCTTTTATCGAGAAGCTCCTCTCGGCCTGGAACAAGCTACAAATGGATCGATCGGTGCGCGAGGTCCGAATCGAGAACGGAAATCTGTTATTGGAGAGATAGGAGGGGAGCCGTGTCGGCGTGTCGGCGATTTGCCGCGTGATAGAGCCGCGCAGGTAGGGACGCGCTCCCGCGCGTCCGGCGTGGTCCGTCGATGTGATATTCAACTGCGGGCATTGGCACTCACGCACTCGTAACCGCGGCTTTTTAGGCAGCTTCAGAGCTCTTGACTCCGTGGAATTCACGTGAGCCGTCAAGCTCGCATTGTGACATGGGCGTCTCGTCCTCGCCCCTGGCTGGGCAAGATCACGGGCGGGACGCCCATGCCACAATGAGACGCCGCCACCAGAAATCGTATCATCTGATTTCCTCAACCCGCGATGTCCTCTAGTGCGCATCAGGAGTTCTGAGCTTCACCTTCAACCTTCGAGCGTCACATGGACATTACCGCGTCGGTCGCGCGGGGCGCAACCCTACCACGCCACGCGCACGGCCGCGTCACGCGGTCGACACGCCGACACGCCGACACGCCAAACGATGCTTTCCGCCTGATCAGCGAACGCCTGCCGCGATCCGAGAAAGTTCGTCGAACTCCCTCCCTTGAGTAGGAATCTCAACCCCAAAGACATCAGCGATAACCCGCGTCCAGCCATGCACGAAATAGATCCACCCGTCCTCAGTCTGCAGATTCTTTGTCGATTTCTGAGCTTCCGCTTGTCTTAGGAATAGCAAGTCGCCTCGATAGTTAAATTCCCACACTAGCGAATTTTCGGGAAACACGGCCTCGTCTGTGAGGGGCGATCCTGGGCCGTCCTTGCCCAGTCCCGTTGCATTGACAATGAGCGAGCCAGGTTGGAGCGATTTAAGAATTGCGTCCGCTCTCCTGGGCGACTCAACCAAGTGGCACTGGAGAGGAACATCAGACTTCCATGAAGAATGCAACTCCTGCAGGTGGTCCAGGCGCGGCTGGCTTCGGTCGGCCACATGAATTTTGAACGGTAGATTCGCTCCATGGCCGGACTGGACGAGATACCACGCCAGGGCTACGGCCGATCCCCCAGCTCCCAAGATATAAACTTCGGCGTTTGTTTTCTCCCAATGGTCGCGAGGTAAGAACGCCTCCAAAGCAAGGCCGCTGCTTATTGGGTCGACGGCCCGACCGTGCAGCTTACCGCTTTTCTTGAAAATGCTGCTTACTTCTCCCATCGAGTCCGACAGCGGATCGAGCTCATCAAAGATGTCGCGGCCTGCTCTGCACAGATCGATCTTATGAGTTGTAACGAGAGCACCGAGAGAAAGTAGATCACTCTTGATAAATTCAACTGCCTCTCGATAGAGCCGTGGCTCATCGTGTAGTTTGAAATCAAAGCCCTTGAGTTGGCAGCTTCCAAGCTTAAGGCACTCTGCCCAGAGCGGGAAGATCCTGTTAATCGAAGACTTGGCCGTCGTGACACCGATAAAGTACATGGTCGCCTTTTCGGCTGTTTCATATTGATTGCTCATAGCGCGAAAATCCCGCTGCACCGGTATAATGCGCTAATCAGACGGATCCACGGGCTTCAACCCAAGCAGGCCGTCGATAGAGTTGGAATTTACCTTTAGTTGGTAGGCTTTGATCCCTTCCTCCCCTATTTGCTCGGTCCATGCTTTCAGCTGTGTGCGTTGCTTGCGAAACTCGTAAAGAGGCACCCCGTAACCGCACGAGTCGGATATTCGCGTTAGACGAACTCTAATGAATGAGCGGACACCGGCTCTCGACGGAAAAATCGAGCGCACCTGTTCAAAGTCGCGATTCAGGGGCTCGACGACCTCTCCGCGGCCGTGGAGACGAACAATCTTCGGTGCGCCGGCGAACGCGCAAAACATCAGGACAATCCGCTCGTTTTCCTTCACGTGAGAGATTGTTTCCACACCGCTCCCGGTCAGGTCTAAATAGGCTACCGTTCGCTCGTCGATGATTCGAAAGGATTCGCCGTCTTTCGGTGAACAGTTCACGTGACCCTCTCGAGAAAGCGGTGCCGTTGACACAAAAAAGACCTGTTGTGTCAAAAGCCACTGTTTCAGCTTTTCGTCGATCGAGTCGTAAATTTTACCCATAGAGGAAATGGAGATCAGATGCTCGGAGCAACGTCACAATGGCCACAGCGCGGTCTGGCCGCAACCGGAATCAAATATCGATGTTTTGAGTTTTGCGTTTTGCGTTTTGAGTTTTGCGTGAGTAGCCAGGAGGCAGATTGCTGCGTCGAGGAAGGGACGGCGGACGCGGAGCATCTCTTATTCTCGATCAGTCGCTTGACGCCGCTTTAAGCCGGGCCTCACGAGGAGAAGATGGCCCGCTTTCCCCTTGAAGTCTTCAAACAGACATTAACGGACCTCTTTGTTTCCAGCGTGGCGTATTTACAGCCTGGCCAGTACAGGCTAGGTCTCTCTATTCAAATGCCTCCACGCAAGAAAACGACCACGGCCATTGGACCTCCAAGGATCTTCGCGGTCATCGGTTCGGATGAAGGGGAAACGAAACGAAGAGCGAAGGAGCTAGCGTCCGAACTTACACCGGAGCAGGGCGCCGACTTCGGCGTTGATACGATCGATGGAGCTGCAGACAACGCGGATCAAGCGGTCCTGCGACTTCGGCAGGCCAAAGATGCAATCCAAACGCTGCCCTTCTTTGGCGGTGAGAAGCTCGTTTGGCTGAAAAACGTGAATTTCCTGGCCGACACGGCGGCAGGTCGCTCCGCCTCTGTGCAAGAAGCTTTGGAGGAGTTCAAAACGTTTCTCGAGCGCGGTTTGCCCAAGGGCGTGCGCTTTTTATTGAGCGCCTCCGAGGTGGACAAACGGCGAAGCTTTTACAAATCACTGGGAAAATTCGCCAAAGTCGAACAGTTCGACAGGATCGATACGAGCCGACCAGGTTGGGAAGAGGATGTACAAGCCACGGTCCATCGGTTGGCTGCTGACCTTGATCTCAAGTTTGACCGCGAAGCCCTGGAGATATTTGTTCAGCTCGCAGGCGCAGATGGCCGGCAACTCCGGAACGAACTCGAGAAGATCGATATCTTTCTGGGCGAAGAGCGGAGAGTCACGGTTGAAGTTGTACACTCCTTAGTGGCGAAGTCTACCAGTGGCGTGATCTGGGAGCTCGGTACGTGTCTGGCGAAACGGCAGTTGGGCGAGAGTCTAGCACTTCTCGATCAGCTGATTTTCCAGGGCGAGACGCCGATCGGGATCCTTTACGCCGCGATTATTCCAACCGTGCGGAATTTACTCGTTACGAAAGATTTACTAGTCAGGCATCGGATTCGGCCGCCTCAGGCTGCGTTTCATTTCAATTCCATTCTCAGCAAATTGCCCGAGCCCGCAATTCAACATCTGCCCCGGCGGAAAGATGGAGGCATTAACGCCTACGCATTGGGCCTCGCCGCGTGCGAGGTGCATCGTTTTGAGTTAGCGGAACTGGTCGGGGCCATCCAAGCCTGCCTGAAAGCAAATCTTCAACTGGTTACGACTCAGCTCGAACCGAAGCTGATATTGAGTCAGTTACTGGTGAAAATCATCGCCTAAGCACTGGTGAGATTTCGGGAGCGGCGCCGCCGCAACCAGAGTCATTAACCGCAGATTACGCCGATCGATGCGAACCTTGTGCATAGACCGGCATTATCAGAGGAGCGTCAGGCTCATGAAAAAGCCCAGGAAATCAGCAGTATTACAAGCGCGATTGAGCCGACCAAGATTAATCCAAGACCAGCCCTCCGGGTATCGCTTTTGGGAGGGCAGAAATAGTCTTTCTTTTCGGAGTTCAACGAGGTTTGGCTTACCGCATCGACGAATTCAATTTCGTTCATACAGATGGCTTTTATTGGACCGAAAGGCCCAGACACGACGAATATGTCGCAGGTCATGGAAATGCGAGAAAATATTGAAACCATCTCAACCGTTCTCTTAAAGGACGTGACCTGCGTTTTCTTCCGGATCCATCGGGCGGCGGCGCCGCAAGCAGAGTTATTAACCGCAGATTACGCCGATTACACAGATTAATTTGGTGAAGAATTCTGGGAGAAATATGGACGCCAGGCTGTACGTCGTGTCGAGTCGCGGTGGTTTCAATTTCCCTAAAAGAAAGGAGCTCTATTTTCTTCGCTTCATTGTAATCTGTGTAATCGGGGTAATCTGCGGTTAAAAACGTCGCGTTAAGGCTTCGGCGAAATCCGCTTTTTCGAGGAACGTCCTGGCTTGCGGACTTCGTAATTAACGGGACGTCGTTTGGGCTCGATTTTGCTAAGGCCGCTGCCGTTTTTGAGTTCCATGATCTGGTCGCGCAAGAGCGCTGCTCTCTCGTATTCGAGGCTGGCTGCAGCGATTTGCATCTCTTCTTCCAATTCGCGAAGAACTTCCGTGATATTGAAGTCGCCGCCACCTTCTCTGATGACCGATTCCGCGAGTTCCCTCCCTTTGAGCAGCGTATGCAAACTCTCTTGAACTGCCCGTCGGACACTGGTCGGAGTGACCCCGTTGGCTTCGTTATACTCGATTTGCTTGGTGCGCCGATAATCGGTGATGGCTATTAATTTCTGGATACTGTCGGTGTACCTATCGGCGAAGAGAATCACCTCTCCGTTCACATGGCGAGCCGCTCGCCCAGCTGTCTGGATCAGCGAGGTCTGGCTGCGCAGGAATCCTTCTTTGTCGGCGTCGAGAATGCAGACCAGGCTGACTTCTGGTAGGTCAAGCCCTTCGCGCAAAAGGTTGATCCCGACCAGGATGTCGAACTCGCCGGTTCTGAGGGAGCGGAGGATTTCCACTCGCTCGATGGCGTCGATTTCGCTATGCAAGTAGCGCACTTTCAATCCTACTTCACGCAGGTAATCGGTCAGATCCTCCGCGGTGCGTTTCGTAAGAGTAGTAATCAAGACGCGTTCGCTTTTTTCTGTCCGTTGTCGGCAGAATTCGATCGTCTCGTCAATCTGATGTTTAAGGGGGCGAACCGTGATTTTCGGATCCAGCAGACCGGTAGGACGGATGATCTGCTGTGCGATCAGCCGGGAGCCAGGGGTATGGACATCAAGCGTGGCCGCCGAGCGACCAGTGAGCATCGGAATCAGAACCGGCTCGGTCTCCTCCTTACCGATCTTCGAGCGAGAATGCGGAATGTAGTTCGCGTTGCCGACCACGCTGTTTTGAATCTCGAATTCTGCCGGAGTCGCACTGATATAGAGAGTCTGTCTGGTCATTTCCATGAACTCCGGGAATTTCAACGGACGGTTATCCAACGCGCTTGGAAGCCGAAAACCGTACTCAACGAGCACCGTTTTTCTGGAATAATCCCCTTCATACATCCCGCCGATTTGCGGGATGGTGGCGTGTGACTCGTCCACGATCAGTAAGAAGTCCTTGGGGAAAAAATCCAGCAATGTATAGGGACGCGAACCGGCTGGGCGTCCGCTCAAATGCCTGGAATAATTCTCAATCCCACTGCAGAAACCCATCTCCTGCATCATTTCCAGGTCGAACTCCGTGCGCATCTTGATCCGCTGGGCTTCGAGAAACTTGGCGTGGGCTTCGAACCAGATCACCCGATCATCGAGTTCCTCCCGAATCGCCTTAACGGCGCGCTGCATCTTGTCGTGAGGTGTCACGAACTGCTTCGCTGGATAGAATGCAAAGCGGTCGAGCATCTCCGCAGCGCGACCGGTCAACGGATCGAAGCGGGTAATCATATCAATTTCGTCGCCGAAAAACTCGATCCGGATGGCTTCCTCATCGAAGGTAGCTGGATAGACTTCGACCACATCACCGCGTGCCCGAAATCGACCCCGGGTCAAGGCGACATCGTTCCGCTCGTAGAGCATATCGACCAGCTTTGCCAATAGGAGTTCGCGTGAGATTTGCTGCCCCTTGGCGACAACGCAAACCATGTTGGCGTAATCTTCCGGAGAGCCCAGACCGTAGATACAGGAGACACTCGCGACGACGATGACGTCGTCTCGCGAAAGCAGCGAACTGGTGGCCGAGAGACGAAGCCGCTCAATCTCCTCGTTGATCGACGAATCCTTCTCGATGTAGGTGTCAGTCCGTGGGATGTAGGCTTCGGGCTGATAATAATCGAAGTAGCTGACGAAGTATTCGACGGCGTTGTTCGGGAAAAACTGTTTGAATTCACTATAGAGCTGGGCAGCGAGGGTCTTATTGTGCGAAATCACCAGCGCCGGCTTGTTCAGGGCGGCCAGCACGTTGGCAGCCGTGAAGGTCTTACCGGAACCAGTCACCCCCAGCAGTGTTTGATGGCGGTTGCCCGCCTCCAGCGAACGGGTAAGTTGATCGATCGCCCTTTGCTGATCACCGCGAGGTTTGAACTGAGAGGAGAGTTCGAAAGGCATAGAGAATTCAGAAGTTGCGGAAGTCCAGGATTTACAGAATGGGGAACCGGCTTTCCCGCAAATCCGGACTCCTGCAACTTCTGATTTCTAATTTACTCCTCGGCGACGACCGGATTGCTGAGAACTCCAATTTTCTCGATTTCAATTTCCACGAAATCGCCGGGAGCCAGGTATTGAGGCGGATTCATGGCCATCCCTACGCCTTGTGGCGTCCCCGTCAGGATCAAGGTGCCGGGATACAAAGTCGTGCTTCCGCTGAGGAATTCGATCAGCGTCGGTACATCAAATAACATATCCGAAGTGTTTGAACTCTGGCGCGTTTTCCCGTTGACTCTGGTCCCGATCCGAAGCGAATTCGGGTTGGGAATCTCGTCTTTAGTCAAGAGCGCCGGCCCGAGCGGCGCGAAGGTGTCGAAACTCTTGCCCCGACAAAACTGACCGCCGCCGAACTGCTTTTGCCAGTCGCGTGCGCTGACATCGTTCGCCGCGGTGTATCCGAAAACAAAATCGAGTGCGCGCTCCTTGGAGGCATTTTTGCACTCCCGACCGATGATGACTGCCAACTCGCATTCGTAATCCACCTCGTCGCTGCGCAGGCTTCTCGGGAGGACGATTGGATCGCCTGGGTTTTGCAGAGTGCTAGGCCCCTTCAAAAATAAAACCGGCCATTCAGGAATCTTGGCTCCGGTTTCTTCGGCATGTTTTCGATAGTTCAGGCCGATACAAAGAATCACTCGAGGTTCGATCGGCGCCAGAATTTTGACCATGTTCGATTCACGGTCCGTCACTTCGAAGGTTCGAAAAATATCTCCGCGAATATCGAAACAACGACCGCCCGGCTGTTCGGCCGCAAACCGAATGTCTCCCTCTTGCGCAAGATAACGAATGATCCGCATGGGGGAATTACTAGGTGAGGTTGGCGTCGGAAGCAAATCCGCTTAGCCTGCATCGTTCGCAAATCTTCAGATTTACGAACGATGCAGGCTGTGGCAGCAGAATTTTCCGGTTACACCGGAAAATTCCACTGCCTTTTGGAGAGGCTTCTTTCGATTTTTCTGCTTAAAACACGCTTTTAAGCTTAAGCAGACGCGCAGTTTCTGTCCGCCTGGCTAAGAGGTTGTAACGGAACCTTAGAACTCCTGATGTGCGGCGACTCATGCTGGTACAGGGCGTCCCGCCCGTGATCTAACGGGCGAGACGCCCGTTCCACATTGGCTGGTGCGCTTTCAGTGTCGGCTATTCCTAAGGAACCAAATGGTTCCTTGTCGCAAAAAGAAACCCGCAGGCGTTCTGAAGAACTGGCTACTGGCTACTGGCTACTGGCTCCGCTTCCACGAGCTCAGGGGGATTTGCCGGAAGTTCCAGGGAAGATCCGAGGCTTAGCTCCGATTCTGCGCTCGGCGATTCAGCGTGAGCGATCGTCTCTTCTTCAGCGATCTCGGGCGCTTGAGCTTTGTCTGCCTCTTGAGCCGGCTCTCGTTCGGAGTGCACCTCCTCATCGGCTTCAAGGAGAGCGGTCTCCGACTCTTCGTCCGGAGAGGAATCGGGCTTCTCAATTTCCAGGTTAAGTTGTGCCGAGGGATGGACGGCCCCTTTTTCTGATTCAACTGGTCTAGGTGGCAAAGGTAGATCGAGCGTGCCATCGGCGAATTCGATAACGTGGCCGGCCTTTGCCAGCCAAATCAGATCGGTCGCCAAGGCAGTTTTTGCATGCTGGTACTCGGAGCTCGCTTCCTCGGTCGACTTTGCCCCGATAAGTTTAGCGAGAACCTTCTCTGCCAATTGCTTCCTCGAAATCTTCGGGTACGATTTAATGGTCGAGAGGATGGCGGCCAGATTCGAGGAGACAGACGCTTGATTCGTATCGAACAGCTGCGGCCTGACCGTCGAAATATAGAGGATTCTTTTTTTGTGCTTGAAGACGTGCAGCCCGGCCTGGTTCAGACCGTGCCGCAGCGCGCCGGCGATTTGAGCTGGGAAGCGGTTTTCGCGGTCCCTGGCTTTGCGAATGGAGGAAATAATTCCCCGATCCGGGAGATGTCGGGCCGTTTCGCCGGACAATTCTGTGGCTAGACAGGGCCGGATCAAGCCGGGTAGATAGTGGGTTCGGAAATGCTGTTCAACCGCTGCAAGATTGTCGAAGGTGACAGGGTTTTCCTGGTCCTTGGTTCGAAAGGTGACCGCTTTTCGCGCCTCCTCCTTCCACTGTTCGACGACCTGCGCATCACTCGTGATCTCAATGGCGCGCCGGTAATCATCAAAGCTCATCCTTCGACTGAACCGTTGTTCGTAGAGCGCCCGAAGGGCCGGCTGAAAAGCGTGATAGTTCGTAGGCCCGAGAACTTTGCCGGTCAAGGTGCACCGGGCGACGGACGTAAAATTTCCTTTGATCGGTTCCTTTTCGACAATCTGCGTCTCGTAGAACTCGTCTTTCTTCTCGCTGAAAGCGTTTCGCTCCAGGGCGCTTGAATCCATTGCCACCGGCCCGTTGTCGCCGAATTGGTAAACCATTGTGTGGTTATCCAGTGAACGCACCCGGATCCGATGGCGCTCTGGCCGTTCCAGAAACATCCGAGCCAGCCCGAACAACGGGTAAGCGACGTGCCCTTGCTTGATCTGCTGGATGATCTTGGAAAAAGCGCGCTCCTCCGGGAGAAAGTCGATCTGGACAGGGGCTGGATCGACCTCGGGACGCGGGGCCTGCTCTTCGCGCCTTTGAAAACGCGGTCGATCGTTTCGGGGCAAGGTCGAATTGCCGGCGTCGGCGACCCCTTGGACTGGACTCGGGGTCTGGGCAGGACGGTTGTTCGTGGCGGGCCTTCGAACAGGTTGCTCCCGGCGATTGCGGTCATTTGGGGGGCTCGGACGCCTGGGACGTTCGTCGCGCCGGTCTCGCCTTCCGCGCTGGTGACGGTCATGCTGTGAATCGCCCTCGTAGTCTGCGTAGCGGTTCGCAGGCTCCGATTCTTTCAGCCAATCGGGCGTTAAACGAAGATCGAGAGAGGGAAGGGGGTCCGACATGGTCACGTTACAGGTAACAACATTAAGCCTAAATGTAAAACAATCGAAGCAATCGCCAGGACAAGCAAGAGAAACGGGCGTCTAGGTTGGCGTTTCCATGGCATAGATCAACACAAAACTCGTTCCAGTCCAGATTAAACAAGCGAAACGGCCACCTGGTTGTGTCAAATATTCGTAACAAAGCGATGTTCTATTTTCGATTGCTGGTCAAACCGTGGCAAATTCCGCGGGGTTTTTCCAATCTCTGCTGGATACCGAAACTCTTCAGACCAAGTCAAGAGTTTCAGACTACAAGAAAGTAGTTGCTATTTAGCGCAATTAATTTAATTGCCACACCGGGCCTCATAAATTAAGCGTAGGCTCGTCTTAACCACAACCGAGAAGAAACGCGATTTTATGTCAGAGAAATCCATTGAAGAAAAGGTGAAGGAGATCATCGTCGAACAGCTTGGAGTTAATCCCGAGCAAGTTACACCTAACGCTTCCTTCATTGAGGATCTCGGCGCTGACTCGCTTGATACGGTAGAACTCGTAATGGCCTTCGAGGAGGAGTTTTCGGTCGAAGTTCCTGATGAAGATGCCGAAAAGCTGCAAACTGTTGGCGACGTCATCCGATACATCGAAGAGCGAGCCAAATAAAACGGATAGAAGTCCGAGATGTTTGAGGTCTGTCTTGCGGAGCAGGAGAGGTGCTGGCGAGATAATGAATGCACGGTGTCGGTCGCCTCCGTTTGTGTCCTTATTGAAACCGATTAGATTCGTGGATTCTATTTATGCATTCGGAGGACGACCTTCAGTACGCCATCGATAACACCAAGGTGATTCTTTCGCCGGAACGCCGGATCGAAACGTTCGGCACCACCAGCTTCCACTTCTATCTCGTGACCGAGTTAATGGATAGCGCGAACGAAATCCGCGTCCGCGACGGAAAGATTCAAGCCGATCGTCCCCAGATTTTGACTGCGGAAAATATCGCGAAGTTGACCCTGGAAGGCTTCGGAGAGAAAGCGCGGAAATTTGCGGAGATGCTGCAGACGCGAAATGCCGCCATGCTTAAATATGGATTTCAAATCCGCAAGGACGATCTATCTGAGCGTCTGGTGCATGATTCCATCGAAGTGGTTTTGGATCGCGTCACCAGTCAGGTCCCCGAGGCGTTGCGGAGTTCAAGCGCCGTAATTTGTGGCGTCGACGAGGGCTGGGAGATTTGCCTGCTGAAGTTTACGGTGGAACTGATTCAACAATCGGCCGGTGGAAATATTCAGGATTTCCGCCGCCGGGGTATTATTTAGCTTCCGGTTGTAGCTGCATTCGCCCGGTCCATCGAATGAACTACCTGGTGAAGCTTCTCGTCATTGTGGGGCTGGCACTCGGAATCTTCGGAGGAGGAGGTTTTATTGCTTATCGGCTTTTTTTTAAAGCGATCGACAACCGGCGAGGAAAGCCGAATCAAGCAATAGTTACGCCAACCCCCGACCAAGGCATCGCAATGTTCGATCAGGCGAGACAGCAACTGGCGGCCGGTAATCGGTCCGATGCGGCAAAGATGCTTTCGGCGCTGATCCAGAGCTTTCCGGACTCGGTCAAGTGCATTGAGGCAAAGCAACTGCTCGGCGATCTGAACATCCAGGCTTTTTTTTCCCCGAAGCCAGGTCCCGACAAGGCGGAATACATCGTTGTCCGCGGCGACTCGATAGTGAAAATCGCCAATAAAACCAAGACTGCCGCGGAGCTGATCTTCAAGGCCAATGGTCTCGATAGTATGGTCATTCAACCGGGGCGAAGGCTTATTATCCCAAAAGGGCAGTTCAGTTTATTGATTAACAGGAAAAAACAGGACGTAACCTTGCTGAATAACGGAACCTTTTTCCGGTGGTACCAGCCTCTGGAAGTCCAGCTGTCGCCTGCAATTGGTCCCGGCCAGTTCAAGACCCGCGAAAAAATCGCCTGGGTTGATGGAGCCCGCGTTGCCTTCGGTGAAAAAAATTACCTCGGAAGTAGCCGATGGATTGTCATAAGCGATAATAATGTCACCCTTTACTCAGAAACAAACCCCCAAAAACCCAATGCGCAAAAGCCTCTTGCCGGAATCATGCTTGGATCAACCGACATGGAGGAGCTTTTTGCTTTGGTCGCGAAGGAAACCCCGGTGATCGTCAAATGAAGGTTCAACCGCTGGAATTTGAGAAGCCGATCGCCGAACTCGAGAAACAGCTGGACGAGCTCAAGAAGCATTCAAAGTTGCATTCTGTCGATCTCGAGCGCGAAGTGCGCGGGATGGAGCAGAAAATCGAGGAAACCAAACGCGACATTTATGACGGCCTTACAGCCTGGCAGAGAGTGCAGATTGCCCGACATAATGCCCGCCCATTCGCGCTGGATTATCTGAACTCGGCGTTTTCGGATTTCTTCGAGCTTCACGGCGATCGATTCTTTGGCGATGACCAGGCGATGCCTTGCGGGTTCGCCACCATTGGGGACCACCGTTGCGTGGTTCTCGCGCACCAGAAGGGTAGGGATACGAAGGAGAATATTCGTCGCAATTTCGGTAGTGCAAACCCTGAAGGTTACCGCAAAGCCCTCCGTATCATGCGGCTTGCGGAAAGATTTCGACTTCCGGTGATCGCGCTGATTGACACCCCAGGGGCTTATCCGGGAGTCGGAGCCGAAGAGAGACATATCGCGGAATCTATCGCCGTAAATTTGCGCGAAATGATGCTTTTGCGTACACCCATCATTGCCGCGGTGATCGGCGAAGGCGGTTCAGGAGGAGCTTTGGGAATAGGGGTTGCCGATCGTGTCCTGATGCTGGAGAATTCCTACTATTCGGTCATCAGCCCGGAAGGTTGCGCCGCGATTCTCTGGAAGCATCGTAGCCATGCCCCGGAAGCGGCGGAGGCGCTCAAGCTGACGGCTGCCCACCTGAAGGAACTGCAATTGATCGACGAGGTGGTTCCCGAACCTCTTGGTGGCGCTCACCAGGATCACGCCCTCGCGGCTCTGAATCTCCAGACTGTCTTGGTTTCTCATCTCAATCAGTTGACGACCAAGCCGATCGATATCCTGCTCAATGAGCGCTACGAGAAGTTTCGCGGGATGGGAAGCGTCCTGGAGTGAGAAGGTTTTGCGTTTTGGGTCGGTTCGGGCGGCCTGATTCCCGAATGGCAACTCGCTTGGATGATAGCTGTTTTGGATGGTCTCTGGTGCCGAAAGGGCTGACGGACGCGCGCAAAGTAGCATAGGCTTCCAGCCTGTCTTGGTCTTGGGCGGCGGTTCGCTTCCTGGGGATTCGCCCGTTTGCCAATGAAGACAAGCAGGATGCTTATGCTACTTTTGCCGCACCACGTCGCGTTATGTTGCCGGCCCGCAGCAGCGTGGCATCGGCCTGGCAGCCTGTAAAATGCACATTATTTCGGGAACACGTTCTCCGTAGATACGCAAAACGCAGAACTCAAAACTCAAGACCCAAAACTCAAAACTTACTCGCGCCGGATCCGTTTTATATACGCGCGCGCTGCCTTGCGGATCTCTGCGGCCACGTCGCTTTCCGCTTTGACGTGTTTCGGTTTAAACCATGGGAAGTAGCCCACAAGATCGTGGAATACCAGGATTTGTCCGTCGCATTCGCCGCCGGAGCCAATGCCAATTGTCGGTATCGAGATGGCGTGCGTGATCTCGGCTGCGACAACGGGGTCGATTAACTCGAGAACGATAGCGAAGCCTCCGCATTCTTCGACCGCTCTGGCGTCATTCAGCAAAACCTTTCGCTGTTCGGCTGTTTTGCCTTTAATGCTGTAGCCACCCTCTTCAAGCACGTGCTGCGGCAGCATTCCAATGTGCCCGACAAACGGGATACCAGCGGCAGTGATTGCCTGGATCTGCGCGGCGCACGCCTGACCGCCTTCCAGTTTCACCGCACGCGCGCCGGCGTCAATCAATCGCTGAGAACTGGCTACCGCGCGATCCCTGTTGTCATAGCTGTGGATCGGGAGGTCGGCCACCAGAAGGGCGGATGACGTACCCCTTGCCACCGCTCGAGTGTGATGAATCACGTCTTCAAGCTTGACGTGG
The DNA here is from genome assembly GCA_963789065.1 of uncultured Verrucomicrobiae bacterium. Classification (GTDB taxonomy): domain Bacteria; phylum Verrucomicrobiota; class Verrucomicrobiia; order Chthoniobacterales; family JAFAMB01; genus JAFAMB01. Next base: position 121,262 of record CAWBKA010000009.1, read on the forward strand.
GTCGTGTCCGGGTATCCGAGCACCAGCATTCCAAGCGAGTCGCCCACCAGCAGAAGATCAATGCCGGCTTCGTCCAGCAGCTTTGCCGTGGGATAGTCGTAGGCGGTCAGAGCAGCAATCGGTCGGTGGCCTCCCTTCGAACGTCGGATAATTTCTGGCGTGATCTTATTCACTATTTAGCAATGGATATTGGAGTCGATTGACTTTGCCGAGGTCATTGAGATCCGCGAGGAGTGTTCGGACGCAACGCGAGTGACCGGGCAGGATCAATTCTGGCGCTATTTCTGACAAGGGCGTCAAAACAAACCGGCGCTGGGCGAGTCTGGGATGCGGAATCATGATCTCAGGGTTATTGAGCACGAGATTACCAACGTACAAAACGTCCAGATCAATTCTTCGGGGAGAGTTTCTGGGCCTCTTCGACGGTCGGCCCATCCCTTGCTCGATGCGAAGCAGCTGATCCAGTAAAGCAACGGGAGGCCCTCCGAAATTAATCTCCATCACTGCGTTAAGGTAGGGCGTCGTTCCGGGTTCGCAATCGACCGGGGTCGTCTCGTAAATAGAGGAAAGCCGAATCGGAGGGCCCGCTTCATGCAGTGAAGACGCCTGTTTGCACCCTTCGCATAGATTAGCGAGACGATTCTCGATATTGGACCCTAAGGCGATTCCGCAGCGCATAGGCTAAGGCTAGCCTGCATCGCTGACAAATCTTAGAGATTTGTCAGCGATGCACGCTGTGGCAGCAGAATTCTCCGGCTAGGCCGGAAAATTCCGCTGCTTTTTTGCGAGAGATTTTCAAACAATGTCTTTCAATTCAAATATTTTAGAATGGGCTTCTTAAGCAGACGAGTATCGGCCGCCTAAGAGTTTTCGAGCCCGTAGTGAGCTCGTCGGCTCAGCTTTTAGATTATTTTCGCGAGTTGGCCTGCAACCATCCCAAAATCTGGGAAAAGCCCACGCGCTTTCCATGCAATTCCAATCTTTTCGCGCTCACTTTAGCTCCAATACATCCTGCATATCGTACCAGCCTGCGGGTTTGCCAATCAGCCAGGCTCCAGCTCGCAGAGCCCCTTTCGCAAAAGTATCCCGGCTCGACGCACGGTGCGCCAATTCGATCCGTTCTCCGACTCCGGCAAAAAGGACGGTGTGTTCGCCGACGATATCCCCGGCCCGTACCGCATGCAACCCGATCTCGTCTGTGGTGCGCTCGCCAACGAAGCCCTCTCGTCCGTGGCGAGCTGCCTGCTCGTAATTGAGGGCCCTCGTTCGAGCGATGATTTCGCCGAGTCGCTTCGCCGTTCCGCTGGGTGAGTCCTTTTTTAGACGATGGTGCAGCTCAATAATTTCCGCATCGAACTCCGGGCCAAGGATCGCACCCGCTTTTTCGGTAAGCCAGAAAAGCAGGTTTACGCCGACGCTAAAATTTGGCGCCAGCAAGGTCGCTGTCGCCCTCGAAGCAGCTCTCAATAGGTGAAGCTGATCCGCGGAGTGCCCGGTCGTTCCGATCACCAATGGTTTTCTCTCTGCAACACAACAAGCGGCAATCGCGACCGAGCCATCCGGCTGACTCACGTCAATGGCCACATCGCTTCCCGCAACCAGTGCCAAGAGGTCATCTTCCCGTCCGGATCTGGAAACTTCGTATCCAGGAGAGTCCGTCGCGATTCGAACGATCGCCTGACCTAAGCGTCCACTCGCTCCGTGCACATGCACCCGGATCATACGAGCTTAAACGAGCTCAGGGTATCGTAGAGTTTCTCCTGGTTCGATTTTCCAATTTCACACAAAGGCAAACGAAACTCGTTTTCGATCATTCCCATCAAAAAGAGGGCAGTCTTTACCGGAATCGGGTTTGATTCGATAAAGAGATCCTTGAAGAGTTGGTAATAGCGCAGATGCAATTTCAGCGCGTCCGCCGCCCGCCCTGCGAGGAAGGCGTTTACGAGTTCCGTTATCTGCTTCGGAATAACGTTGGAAACCACGCTGACCACGCCGACTGCTCCCACCGCCATAAAGGGCAAGGTTAATGAGTCGTCTCCCGAAAGTATCGTAAAGTCGGAGGGAAGAAGGCTCTTCAGCGCGGAGACCCGTTCCGGGGAGCCGCCTGCCTCCTTGATGGAGACGATATTCTTGCAGTCGCGGGCCAATCTCGCACAGGTTTCAACCCCGATTTCGCCTCCCGTACGGCTTGGGATATTGTAAAGCATCAACTTGAGCGAGGTCGATTCGGAGATTGCCCGATAATGCCGATACACGCCTTCCTGAGTTGGCTTATTGTAGTACGGGCTTGCCAGAAGAACCCCGTCGGCTCCCGATTTTTCAGCCCGTTTCGTCAGTTCCACGGCTTCGCGGGTCGAATTTGAGCCGGTGCCCGCGATGATCTTGCAACGGCCGTGCGCTTCTTCGACCGAGACTTCCACCACCCGCAGGTGTTCATCGTAATCCAGAGTAGCGGCTTCTCCAGTGGTCCCTGTCGGAACGATGCCGTTAACGCCGTTTTCGATCTGGAATTGGATCAAATTGCGAAAGGATTTTTCATCGACTTGCCCATTTCTGAAAGGCGTGACGATCGCTGTGTAAGTGCCTGTAAACATGATTTTTTTCAGGGGGTTAATCAATTTCGATAGAACCTTCGAAGGCGAAGTCTGCGGGCCCTTTGAGGGTGACTTCCTCGAAGCTGTTGTCGGCTCTCTGAAAGCCCACCTCGAGCCAGTCTCCTCCTCGCACCAGAATCTGAATCGGAGACGCTGCCTCGCTCAACGCAGCATAGATCAGCCCGGATGCAGTCACACCGGTCCCGCATGCCAGTGTTTCGGCTTCTACCCCACGTTCGTAAGTTCGAATGGCTATTTTTCCCGGTTCGAGTTCTCTGACGAAGTTGGCATTTGTCCCATCCGGCTGGAACGCCTGATGATAGCGGATTTGGGCTCCCCATTGCTGGACCGGCGTCGATTCGAGATCGTCCACAAATGTAACCACGTGCGGTACACCGGTATTGATAGAATTGGCCAGGAGTTTCAGCCCCGCAATCTCCAGAGTCCGGTTCAATATCACATGATGCGGCTGGCTCATCGCCAGCCTCACAAGTTCTCCTTCGAATCGGGCTTGAATCAGACCCGCCCTCGTCTCGAAGCAGACTGCGGAAAATGGACCCGCAATTTTATTAACGAAGCGCGCGAAACACCGAGCGCCGTTGCCGCACATATCCGCTTCGCCACCGTCGCTGTTAAAATATCGCATCCGAAAATCAGCCTTGCCCACAGGCCTCTCGGCAAGAAGTACCCCGTCCGCCCCAACTCCGCGATGACGGTCGCACAGGAAGACTATTTGTTGCGGTGAAAATTTATAAGCGCCGTCCAGATTGTCGATCAGGACGAAATCGTTCCCGGCGCCGTTCATTTTCGCGAATCGAAGCATACCCGCTCGCTAGCATACCCGCTGTTGCGACGCAAGCGTTCTGTCGTTTTCAGGAGGCAGGAGACAGGAGTCAGGAGCAGCCCACGAGGAAACGCGTAAAGATTTGAGAAGAAACCGAACACTCGGATCGATTTCTTAAAGGCCGATGGGTCTTCATGCAATCCGGCGCGGTAGACGAGGCATGGGTCTCGGCTTTCAGCGACAGTCCTAAGGGAGGCGTCCCACGCCCGACGCGCAGCGCATCCCTTGTCACGCGCACGGCCACGTCAGGCTGCGCCGCCGAACGCCGAACGCCGAACGCCAAACGCCAACACGATCTCCTCTTAGCCGGAATCCGCGATCACGCTGAATTCCGGCACCCATCCAGATTTCAACATTCGACGCCAGGGGGGCAGGCTATCCGTTTTTCGCCCACCAAGAAAATCGGAAAAAGCGGTCCCTAAGATGTCGTAGAAGGCCTTGACAGCGGTTTTCTCCCTGGACGAGTCAAACGGTAAGGCGTTCAAGTTCGCCACATGCTGATAACGTCTGACGAAGCCGTTTGAGACTGTCTCGTAGGTACGCAATACACTCTCCAAGGTTTTCCCGTCCAGCACAGAGCCTTCGCGCTCCAGATGGGTCAGAAGCGATACGGCTATTTCGGACGCCATGCGCAAAAGACCTCTCCCTGGCTGGGCAGGATCTAAGCTTTGATGCTTATGGTCATAGAGAATTGCCAGGTCAACCTGGCAGATGGTTTCCGGATCCAGGTGTCGATGCAATTCGCAGAGCGCCCCAATCTCGATGCCCCACCCATTTTCGACGGGCAAGTCAATCGCTGTATCGAAGCTCATCGAATACTCCCCCGACAGCGGATAGCGAAAACTATCAAGGAAATCGAGCATTGGAGTATGCCCAAGCACACGAATCAGAGATCGGAGCAAAGGAATCATGAAGAGCCTGGTGACCCGGCCAAAAAGCTCTTCTCGGACTCGGCTATAGTAACCTTTGCAGTAGTCATAGCCGAGCCGGGCGACAGGAAGTGCGAGTGCCAGTGGAAGGTCCAGGCTGTAGTTCAAGATGTCGCAATCGTGGACGACAACGGTTCCCGATGAACGATTGGCTGCCAGCCAGCCAAAGGCGAGCCAAAGATTGAGCCCTTTACCTGGATCCGGACACAATTTTTCTTTCTCGAGCTGCTGCAGGAAATTGGGGCAATCGCTGCGCAAAATCACATGGGGTATTTTTAATCGCGACCAAAACAGTTTCACCTCGTCGATTCGGTCCGGGGAAATCCCGTTCATCGAGATAACCACTTGGGATACGAATTCCGCTCCATTCACCTTTTTTACGATGCCGTCCAGCGCCAAAGTTGTGATCTCGGCGTAATGGCAGGGCAGAACGAGAACCACCGATGGGAGGGCCTCCAGGGCCTTGTGACGGTCAGCGATAGGTCCGTCAACGAGTCGATGAAGCGTGCTGATCAGGCCGTGCTGGAAGAAATCGCTCATTCTTTCCAAGAAGCCAAGAAGCCAAGAAGTCAAGCGACAGGGTAGGGACGCGCTCCGGAGGATTTCAGACAGGCTCATCGAGAGCGTCCCGTTTTGCATCGGAAGGGGAGGTAAGGCGAGACGCCTTACTTACGGGATGCGCTGCGCGCATCCGGCGTCGCATGTCCGAACAACACCGCTCGGCGCTCCACCGCTCCACCACTCACCTCTCACCCTCCCTTCGCACCCTCTCCCTCCAGTCTCCCTCCACTCCACCACTCCCTTTGCGGAGAAACTCTATTGCCTGCAGCCGTTCCTGGCGCGAACTTGATCTCGTGAGCGACGAAGAAAAACCGAACGGGGTTTTTGATCCGGCTCTTACGATCGACGATCGAGCAAAGACGGTCTTAGCGACTTTGCGCCGCTTTCGCCGGTCGGTACCTATCGAAGAACATTGCCAGCTTTGCAGCGTACCTCTGCCGCCGAATCATCGCCATTTGCTGGAAGCGTCCAACGCTCGGATAGTTTGCGCCTGTGATCCATGCGCTCTCCGGTTTCAGGATGTGGCTGCCGGCCGATTCAAGTTGATCCCAAGAGAGGTCCGCTTTCTGCCTTCTTTCCACCTGACGGACCAAGAGTGGGACGGCTTGGCTTTGCCGATCAATCTAGCTTTCTTTTTTTATAGTACCCTCCAGGAAAAAGTGAAAGCCATGTACCCGAGCCCGGCTGGAGCGACCGAATCGCTTTTGCCCTTGCCGGCCTGGCAGACCATATTAGCTGATAATATCGCCCTGGCGCAAATGAACCCCGATGTTGAAGCGCTTCTGGTAAACCGAGTCGGGACGAAACGAGAATACTATATCGTTCCGATCGATCTTTGTTTCGAATTGGTGGGATTGATTCGAGTGCATTGGCGGGGCCTTTCCGGAGGAGACTTAGTCTGGGAGGAAATCGAAAAGTTCTTTGCCCGGCTCAAAGGCGTGGCGCAATAAGAAGCAAGTTATGCCTGACCTCAGTTTTCGGGTCGCTGGAGTCGAGCCCGCCGCACGCGGGCTAACGCCGCTTCTCCATTTTAAATTGGAGGTGAGGAACGCTCCGGCGACCGAAGAAATTCATGGGGTACTTCTACAGGCCCAGATTCACATTGAATCTGCTCAGCGAGCCTACGACGACGAAGAGAAAAAGAGGCTGGTCGACCTTTTTGGGACGCCGGACCGTTGGGGGCAGACGCTTCGTACCCGGCTTTGGAGCCACGCCAGCGTGACGGTGCGTCCCTTCACGGATATGGCTGATGCTGTTCTGCCACTTCCCTGCACCTTCGACTTGAATGTGACCGCTACGAAGTACTTTTATGCACTAGGGGAGGGGGAGGTGCCGCTGCTGTTTCTGTTCAGCGGAACGGTTTTCTACGCCGGTTCTGATGGCCGATTGCAAGTACAACGGATCTCCTGGGATAAAGAGTGCGCCTATCGGATGCCAGTGGCGGTGTGGCAGGTGCTAATGGAGCATCACTATCCGAACAGCGCCTGGCTTTCTCTGCACCGACGCGTTTTCGAAAAGTTGTATGCCTACAAACGTAACCATGGAATACTAACTTGGGACCAGACGATCGAGCAGTTGCTGACGGAACCTGAAGAGTCGTGATATCGCAATGAATTCCCTGGCGGTCGATAAAATCGTCAATGCGCTTCTCTACGAGGGGCATATTCTCTATCCGTACCGCGCTTCTGCCCGGAAAAACGCGCAACGGTTTACCTTTGGTCGCGTCTATCCGCGGGCCTACAGTATCGCTCAAAGCGAAGCAGAGCCATGTGTCATGCAGACGGAGTGCATTTTGCGCTGCCGAGGGGAGCTACCCGTTCTGGAAGTCGACATGCGCTTCTTGCACCCAATGGCACGACAGGTGGGCTTGCCGTCCAAACCTTTGACAGACTTGCCGGCCGTCTTCGCGCCAGAAGATTTTCGACCCGTACCGGAACTCCGGGTCGAAAATAGGCTTTACCAAACCTGGCAAGAGGCCGTGGAGCGGAGAATACAAATACCTCCCCAGTCCTTGAACCTCATGGCCGTCCGATCACTGGCTCTCCCTTTCTGCTTCCCTGCTTCGATAGACGCTGAGTCGATTCGCGATCGGCAAGGCCAGGTCATCGGCATTATCCGGCGACGCCAGGAGCAGTTACAAGGAGTTTGTCAGATTACAGCTAAGCCGGTCGATTCGCACGTCTTCAAGATTACCGTGCACATCGCGAACGAGACGCCGCTCGAACAAGCGGATATCAATAATCAAGACGAACTTCTCCTGCGGACATTAGCTTCTACTCACACGATTTTCCGAGCGCGGAATGGTGAGTTTCTGTCGCTGATGGAGCCGCCGGACGCCTATCGTGAAGCAGTTGCGGCTTGCACCAACGTCGGCACCTGGCCCGTCCTGATCGGGGAAAAAGAGAAGGGGGAGGCCGATACGATCCTCTCCTCGCCGATTATCTTGTACGACTATCCCCAAATTGCACCAGAAAGCGCCGGCGATTTCTTCGACGGAACAGAGATTGACGAAATTCTAACATTGCGTGTGCTGACCATGACGGATGAAGAGAAGTGGGAGATGAGCCACCTTGACGAGCGGGCCCGCAAGATCCTGGAGCGAACGGAAAGTTTGCCAGAAAGTGAATTCACTAAGATGCACGGCGCTCTGCGCGAGGTTAGTTCTTTTAACGAAGATTTCTTCAACCCGAAGACTCGACTAAAGAGCGTGATGGTTGATGAAGTTGAACTAAAGACCGGTGACCGGGTCCGAATCCGCCCGCGATGCCGGGCTGATGTCATGGATATCGCATTGCGAGGCAAAGCCGCGGTAATCGAGTCGATCGAGCAGGATGCAGAAGACAGGATCTACCTGGCGCTGGTCCTTGACGAGGATCCGGGAAGAGATCTGGGATTTTTGCGGCAACCCGGTCATCGCTTTTTCTATGGACTGGAGGAAGTCGAGCCGTTGGGTGGGAACGAATGAGCGATCTCAAACAGATCCTGGTCGCGGGCGTGGGAAACATTTTTTTGGGCGATGATGCCTTCGGGAGTGAAGTAGCGCGCAAATTAATGCAGCGGAAGCTTCCCCCGGAAGTACAGGTACATGACTATGGGACTTGTAGTTACGATCTAGCCTATGCAATGATGGGGGACTACGAAGCGACTATCCTGGTGGATGCAACATCGCAGGGCCAATCTCCGGGTACAGTTTATTTGATTGAACCGGACCTGAACGAATTGGATAAGATGGACAATGCGGTGGCAAATGGCCACAGCATGAATCCGGTGAGCGTTTTGCAAATGGTGCGATCCCTGGGTTGTCGTCCGAAGAGGTTATATCTCGTTGGCTGCGAGCCGGCTGCTCTGGATAGTGACGATGGCGTCTTAGGATTGAGCGAGAGCGTGCAGGCCGCCGTTCCGCGAGCGATCGAGTTGATTGAATCGCTGATGAGCAATCTGCTGTCTGAAATTCATATTGCAAAAAACTTAGATTAATCACGTTGGAGGGAGGTGAATTGCATGTGCCGATTTAAGAATTGGTCTGTCTTGCTGTTAATCCTCGTCATCGCAGCTGTTCTGATTTATTTGCCCGCCCTTAAGCGCTATTTGCGGATTCACACCATGTAGCCCAGCGCGATTTTGTTCCGGATCGCCCGGGGCCGATTCGGAATGCGACTCTCCACAGGCTGATAGGGATCAGGTTGTTACCTGAGGGTCAAATCAGGTTGTAATGTGAATTTTTACCAACTACTATCCGTTAACTTCAATTCCCACAAAGGAGGGAATCCCGATGGCTTCTGCTCCCCCTCTCCTGCATCGTTCTCCTGATGTGAAAGAAATCCATGTCGTGTGGATGACGACTGGCTTGAGTTGCGACGGAGATTCTGTTTCGATCACGGCCGCTTCTTTGCCCAGCATCGAAGATCTAGTCATGGGCAACATTCCCGGGCTGCCCAAGGTGCATCTGCACAATCCCGTCCTGGCTTACGAAGTCGGCGACGATTTCATGAAGTACTGGCACATGGCTGCGGAAGGCGTCTGGAGCCGTTTGTTCTCGTGCTGGAAGGCTCCGTTCCCAACGAGAGAATCAAGATCGGAAGGCTATTGGGCGGCGATGGGCACCGATCCCCACACGGGTCAGCCCATAACCACCAACGAGTGGATTGATCGTCTCGCGCCGAAAGCCACGGCCATCATCTGCGCCGGCACCTGCGCCACTTACGGCGGGATTCATGCGATGGAAGGCAATCCAACGGGCGCAATGGGCCTGGCGGACTATCTGGGCTGGAATTGGCGTTCAAAGGCAGGACTACCCATCGTCAATGTGCCCGGTTGCCCCGTGCAACCGGACAACATGATGGAGACGTTGCTTTACCTGCTTTATCAAGTCGCAGGCTTGGCCCCCATGATCCCGCTGGACGAGCAACTCCGGCCAACGTGGCTTTTCGGCAAAACGGTGCATGAAGGTTGCGACCGCGGCAGCTATTACGAGCAGGGCGACTTTGCCGATGAATATGGCTCGCCCAAGTGCCTGGTCAAATTCGGGTGCTGGGGTCCGGTGGTGAATTGCAATGTGACCAAACGCGGCTGGATGGATGGCATCGGCGGTTGTCCGAATGTCGGCGGCATCTGCATCGGGTGCACCATGCCCGGCTTTCCGGACAAGTTCATGCCGTTCATGGATACACCGCCCGGCGCCGCGCTCTCGCATTCGCTTCCGGCATGTGTGGCGTCGTCATTCGAGACATGCGTGCCATCACCAATCGAACCGTCAACAAGGAACCAAAATGGCGGCATACGGGTCCCGAACTCACGACGGGCTACAACCCCAAATATTACGGAATGGCCACGGCAATGGCAACGTCACCGGAATGCAAGCGTTGATGCCTCAACCTCGTTTCCTCCAAGCAAGTCCACAAAGCATCTTAAATCTAAAATTCAAAAAGAGAGGTCTAATATGGCAGAAGTAATCGAACCAAGCCGAGGCAGATAACGCCCGCCAAACCGGTCAAACCGTCGAAATGTCCTGGGATCCCATCACCCGCATCGTCGGGAGCCTGGGCATCTATACCAAAATTGACTTTGAAAAAAAGCAGGTCGTCGAGTGCCATAGCACCTCGTCCATTTTCCGCGGCTACAGCATTTTCATGAAGAACAAGGACCCGCGTGACGCTCATTTCATCACCAGCCGCATTTGCGGCATTTGCGGCGACAATCATGCCACTTGTTCAGTTTATGCGCAGAACATGGCTTACGGCGTCAAAACACCGCCGACTGGGCGAGTGGATCGTCAATCTCGGCGAGGCCGCTGAATACATGTTCGACCACTGCATTTACCAGGACAATCTGGTGGGCGTGGATTTCTGCGAAAAGATGGTGCGCGAAACCAACCCCGGCGTTTGGGAGAAGGCCAAAAAAACCGCCGCGCCCCATGCCAAAGATCATGGCTATCGCACCATCAGCGATATCATGACCGCCCTCAACCCGTTTGAGGGCGAATTCTATCGCAAGACGTTGCAGATGAGCCGGCTCACCCGCGAGATGTTCTGCCTGATGGAAGGCCGTCACGTCCATCCTTCCACCTTGTATCCGGGCGGCGTCGGCACTGTGCCTTCCATCCAGGTCTTCACGGACTTTCTCGTCCGCCTGATGCATTATATCGAGTTTATGAAGGCCGTCGTGCCGTTGCATGACGATCTTTTTGACTTTTTCTACGAAGCCTTGCCGGGCTACGAAAAGGTCGGACAGCGGCGCGTCCTTCTCGGTTGCTGGGGTTCCTTCCAGGACCCCGATGTGTGCGATTACAAATATCGGACCATGAACGAATGGGGCAGGGCGATGTTCGTCACCCCCGGCGTGGTCGTGGATGGCGAACTGGTCACCACCAACCTGATCGACATCAACCTCGGCATGCGCATTCTGCTCGGCTCGTCTTTCTACGAGGATTGGGCGGACAAGGGAAACCTTCGTCACTCATGATCCGCTGGGAAACCCGGTGGACAAACGGCATCCCTGGAACCAGACCACCATTCCCAAACCGCAAAAGCGCAATTTCGACGGCAAGTACACCTGGGTCATGTCGCCGCGCTGGTTCGACAAGCGCACCGGCGATCATCTGGCGCTCGACACCGGCGGCGGTCCCATCGCCCGTCTCTGGACAACGGCCCTCGCCAAACTGGTGGACATCGGCTACGTCCAGGCCACTGGCAACAGCGTCAAAATCCGGCTGCCCAAGACAGCCTTGAAGCCCGAAGTCGAATTCGAATGGAAAATTCCCAAGTGGAGCAACGCCATCGAGCGCAATCGCGCCCGCTCCTATTTCCAGGCTTATGCGGCGGCGGTCGGCCTCTACTGTGTCGAGCAGGCGATGAAGGAGTTCCATGCCGGACGCACCCAGACTTTCGCGCCGTTCAAAGTGCCGGAAGAAGCCATCGGCTGCGGTTTCCACGAAGCCGTGCGCGGTGTGCTCTCGCATCATCTGGTGATCCGAAATCACAAGATGGCCAACTACCATCCTTATCCGCCAACCCGTGGAATGCCAGTCCGCGCGACACCTACGGCACGCCCGGCCCTTACGAGGACGCAATGCAAAACACGCCCATCTTCGAGGAGAACGGGCCGGATAAATTCAAAGGCATCGACATCATGCGGGCGGTGCGCAGTTTTGATCCCTGCCTGCCCTGCGGCGTGCATATGTACATGGGAGAAGGTAAAATTCTCAAACAACTTCACACCCCCACGGCATTGGCCTCACTCGCCAGGAAATGATTCCGCGGCGCCGGCGAATCGCCCGGCGCCTTTAAACCTAACACAACACAACATGATACCAACAATCCAAGCCTCACCCGAAGAAACCTACGACATAGAACTGGAACACAGCCTTCTCGAAGCCAACGCCAAATCGGCCGGAGAAAATCGGGCCCTGCTTGACGCCCACGGCATCACGGCCATCGACTTCATGGGCGCAATCGGTTCCGGCAAAACCACATTGATCGCGCCGACTGGACTGGAAACTCAAAGATCAACTTGATGTGGCGGTGTTCAACGGTGATGCCACCACCGCTGATGACACCAAACTGATCGCCAAACAGGACGTGCCGGTGGTGCAGATTGCCACCGTCAACGGTTGTCACCTGGACGCCAACCTGGTCGGCAAGGCGTTGCAGAAGATCGATCTCGACAAGTTGGGCTGATCTTCATCGAGAACATCGGCAATCTTATCTGCCCGGCTGAATTTCCGCTGGGTTCGAGGCGCGGATCGTGGTCGTGAGCGTGACCGAGGGCCAGTACATGGTGAAAAAACATCCGCACATGTTTCTGGGCGCGGATGTGGTGGTGATCAACAAGATTGATCTGGCCGAGGCGATGGGTAGTCGCCCAGTTGGCCCGCGACGTGCATACGCTCAAGCCGGACATCAAGGTCATTCCAGCCAGTTGCCAGGACGGAAAGGGATTGGATGAGATTGCGGCCGCGTTGCTGGCCGTCCAGGAAATATCTCGTCGATGCATGAACTTTCGATGGTGTCATCGCTGGTGGAAAGCGTCCTGGAGTTTGCGCAAACAACAAGATAAGGAAGGTCCTGGAAGTAAGATTGTCAGTGGGAGAACTGATGGCTGTTGAGTCGGAGCAAATGCGGTTTTGTTACACCGCAATGACCAGGGAAACAGCGATTGAAGGTTCGGTGCTGGAGATTGAGCCTGTCCAGGCGATGGTGAAGTGTCCGCATTGTTCTTTTCGGGGTCGGCCGAAATATTGGGAAGATGCTTTGTCTTTCGGGCCGATCCCGACCTTGCAATGTCCCGAATGCGGAAAGGCGGCGGAGCCCATGCAAGGGAATGAATGCGCAATCAAGTCGATCAAGTATGTGGCTTAGTCCACGAACCCAACAGGCGAATTCCGCCGGACGGAATTCCAGACCGACCCGAGGGAAGCCTTGCAACCGGATTCGGAACCAGGCGTCAGGCGCAACCGGATTCAGGAATTGGTGAGCAAATTGACGCGTTGCCCAATTCTCCCGACGCGCGTGCTCTTCCAGGAATGCCTGGAGTCGGTTTTAGCGTTTTATGGTCATGGACTGGAGCGAATTCTTGAGCTGGTCGCGCATGACGGATCCGATGGCAAAAAGATCTATCGCGATCTCATTCACGACAAAGTTGTTCGTGGATTGCTGCTTATTCACGATTTGCATCCGGTTGACCTGGAAACTCGTTTGCGTGGCGCCTTGGACAAGGTGCGCCCATACCTGAAGAGCCATGGCGGAAACGTCGAGCTGATCAGCCTCAACAACGATGTGGCCCGATTGCGCCTGCAAGGTACCTGTCAAAAGCTGCGCTTCCTCAACCGTAACCTTGGAACTGGCCATCAGACATGCCGTTGAAGAAGCTTGCCCTGACCTTCTTGGATTTGAGGTCGAGGGAGCGCCCGCCCAAAGCACGGGACCGAGCTCTCCCCCCTGGCGCGCGGCGCGGGATCCCGGATTGGATCGTAATCGATAATGCACTGCAACTGGAAGATGAGGCCGGGATGTCTGTCCGCGTCGGGGACCTGCGGCTGATGGTCTGCAGGATGAATGGGAACCTGTACGCCTACCGGAATAACTGCCCGACCTGCAATATGCCCTTGAACGCCGGAGTGATCGACCGCGGTTTGTTGCAATGTGGTCTCGGACATCGATACGACGTGCGGTACGCCGGACGCTGCCCAGATAATCCAGACCTCCAGCTTGATCCATTTCCGCTTTTGATTCAGGACGGTTTGGTAAAGGTGGCGGTGGTAAAAAAGCCTTCCTGACCTCTGTGCCCTTTGTCTAAGACTCAGTTACGCTGAACGCCGCTCTAATCATGAACTTCGAGCGCCTCAAAGTATCTGTACGCGGAGTTGTCCAGGGGGTTGGATTTCGGCCGTTCATTTACCGGTTGGCGACTCAACTTGGGCTCAACGGCTGGGTCTTGAACTCAGCCCAAGGGGTCTTCATCGAGGTCGAAGGCGTCCGCGACGTGCTCAGGCATTTCCTGCTGCGAATTGAAAAAGAGAAACCGGCGCGCGCATCCATTCAGAGTCTCGAGTCTTCTTTCCTTTATGCGGTCGGGTATGATCGATTCGAGATTAGTTACAGCAAACAGGATGGCCCGAAAACCGTCCTGGTCCTGCCAGACATTGCCACCTGTTCCGATTGTTTGCGCGAGATCCTGGAGCCAAAGGATCGACGTTACCGGTATCCGTTCACCAATTGCACCAATTGTGGGCCGAGGTTTACGATTGTGGAGTCGTTGCCATACGACCGGCTCAATACTTCGATGAAGCGGTTCGCCATGTGCGCGGATTGCTACCGTGAGTACTGTGACCCGATGGATCGACGATTTCATGCCCAGCCGGTCGCCTGCCCGCGCTGCGGTCCAAATCTGGAGCTCTGGGACTCAGACGGGTCTATTCTTGCCCAAAGAGACGACGCCTTGATTCAAGGAGCCCGGATGGTCCGCGAGGGGAAAATAGTCGCGCTCAAAGGGATTGGCGGATTCCAACTGATGGTGGACCCGCGCAACGAAACCGCAGTGAGGGAACTGCGCACTCGAAAACGCCGCGAGGAAAAACCTTTTGCGTTGATGTATCCATCTATCGACCTCGTACGGCAGGATTGCCAGGTATCAGAGCTGGAAGAACGGTTACTGTTGGCGCCGGAATCCCCTATTGTCCTCTTGCAGCGCAGGGTCACGCGGCTTTACTCTCAGGTCGCTCCGGGCAATCCCTGCTACGGGGTGATGCTCCCTTACTCACCGTTGCATCATCTCTTCATGCGCGAGTTAACCTTTCCGGTGGTCGCCACCAGCGGCAACCTCAGCGATGAACCCATCTGCATCGACGAGCATGAAGCGCTCAATCGATTGGCGGGCATCGCCGATTGTTTCCTCGTTCATGACCGGCCGATCGTCCGGCAGGTGGACGATTCGATTGTCAGGATCATTCGCGGCCGCGAGTTGGTGTTGCGCCGGGCACGCGGTTACGCTCCAATGCCCGTTCATCTGCCAGAGCCGGTCCCCAAGGTTCTGGCGGTCGGCGCGCATTTGAAAAACAGCATTTGCTTGAGCGTGGGGACAGAGGTGTTCATCAGCCAGCATATCGGCGACCTGGAGACGCCCGAAGCTTTCTCCGCCTTTCGCCACGTCATCGCGGATTTTCAGCGTCTCTATGAAGCGACTCCCGATGTCATCGCGTGCGATATGCACCCTGATTATCTTTCGACGAAATATGCGGCCCAGTTTTCAGTAGAGCCGCACCGGGTGCAACACCATTGGGCCCACGTTTTGGCTTGTATGGCCGACAATGAGTTGAACCCTCCAGTGCTGGGGGTGTCATGGGATGGCACCGGGTACGGATCTGACGGCACCATCTGGGGCGGCGAATTCCTTCTGGCCCATGAGACGGGATTTCAACGGGTCGGACATTTTCGGCAATTTCGACTTCCCGGCGGCGATGCGGCGGTGAGGGAACCTCGTCGAGCTGCGCTCGGTCTTTTGTATGAAGCTCTGGGCGAAAATGGCTGGCAGGAATCCTCGTTGGCATCAGTCAGGGATTTTTCTGCCACGGAATTAACCCTGGTTCGACAAATGCTCGCTAAAGGCTTCAATTCGCCGGTCACCTCGAGCGCAGGCAGGTTGTTTGATGCCGTGGCTTCGCTTCTGGACCTGCGCCAAAGAGTCAGTTTCCAGGGACAGGCGGCTATGGAACTCGAGTTTCTGGTCCAGTCCGATGTGGAAGAAGCCTATCCGTTTCTGCTGAAGAAAGGACTTCCCTGCATTGTTGACTGGGAGCCGATCCTCAAGGGCATTCTTGCGTGATCTCGAGCAAGGCCGGCACGCCGGCATCATAGCCGCGAAATTTCACAATACTTTGGCGGAGACGATCGTCGCCGTCGCCCGCGAAATCGGTGAGCAAAAGATCGTCC
Source organism: uncultured Verrucomicrobiae bacterium (assembly GCA_963789065.1). Taxonomy (GTDB): domain Bacteria; phylum Verrucomicrobiota; class Verrucomicrobiia; order Chthoniobacterales; family JAFAMB01; genus JAFAMB01. The sequence continues at coordinate 137,115 of CAWBKA010000009.1, forward strand.
TCACTGGCGGGTGCTTTCAAAACCGCTATTTAACGGAAAGATCTGTGCGCCGGCTTTTAGATTCCGGATTTGAATGCTACTGGCACCAGCGCGTGCCGCCCAATGACGGCGGCATTGCCCTTGGCCAGGTCATCTCGGCCGCCAGCGCCTATCAACAATCAAAACGGAGCTGAACTATGTGTCTGGCCATTCCCGGTAAACTCATCGAAGTCAGTGAAGACGCCCATGGTGTAAGAATGGGCAAAGCCAATTTTGGCGGAATCGTCAAGCAGGTCTGCTTGGAATACACGCCGGAGGCGAATAAGGGCGACTATGTCCTGGTGCATGTCGGCTTTGCGCTTGGCAAAGTGGACGAGGAAGAAGCCGCCAGAACCTACAAACTCCTGGAAGAGATGGAACAGCTGGCTGAACTTGAGGTTCCAGAAGCGTGAACGGAGCTATTTTATGAAATATCTCGATGAATACCGCGACGAGGCTCTGGCGCAAAAAATCGTGGGTGAACTCCGCCGCATTGTCAGTAAACCGTGGGTGTTAATGGAAGTGTGCGGCGGTCAGACGCACACCATTGTTAAGTATGGCATTGATCATTTGTTGCCATCCCAGGTGGAACTTGTGCACGGGCCTGGTTGCCCGGTCTGCGTTACTTCGTTGGAAATGATTGACAAGGCGCATGCGATCGCGCGGCGTTCGGACGTTATTTTCTGTTCTTTCGGAGATATGCTGCGCGTGCCTGGTTCGTCAGTCGATCTACTCGTGCTGAAATCTCGCGGTGCCGATGTCCGGGTAGTCTACTCGCCAATCGATGCCCTGAAAATTGCCCGGGCCAATCCAGGGAAAAAAGTCGTTTTCTTTGCCATCGGGTTTGAGACCACCGCCCCCGGTAACGCCATGGCCGTCTGGCAGGCGCGACAGCAAGGAATCAAAAACTTCTCCGTGCTTGTCTCGCACGTTCTTGTTCCGCCGGCCATCGCCTCTATTTTGCAGTCCCCGCTGAATCGGGTGCAGGGATTTCTCGGACCAGGACACGTTTGCACTGTCGTAGGCTATCAGGAGTACGAACCGATTGCCGAACGTCACCACGTCCCTATCGTGATCACCGGATTCGAACCCCTGGACATCCTGGAGGGCGTGCTGATGACTGTTCGCCAACTGGAAGCAGGCGCGGCCAAAGTGGAGAACCAGTATCCCCGCGTGGTCAAGCGCGAAGGAAATCGCGTCGCCCAGGATTTGGTCAACAAGGTGTTCGAGGTCTGCGATCGAAAATGGCGAGGCATCGGTTCGATTCCGAAGAGCGGCTACACTTTGCGCCCCGAGTTCCGAGATCACGACGCCGAAAGGCTGTTTGCGGTGGAAGAAATTGACACCCAGGAACCAGCGATCTGTATGAGCGGCCTGGTTTTGCGGGGGTCAAAAAGCCGCACGACTGCCCTGCCTTCGGCAATGTGTGCACGCCGGAACATCCTCTCGGCGCCACCATGGTTTCGGCCGAAGGAGCCTGTGCGGCTTACTATGCCTACGGACGCCACCTGGACCTCCAAAAACGCCTCGGAAAAGGAATCGCCGTCGAACACTGAACACCAAACGCCGAACGCCAAACGGGTGAACGGTGAACGCCAAACGGTGAACACCAAACGCGTGAACGCCGAACGCCGAACGCCAACCGATGAGCGCCTGCCCACTGCCGCTGTCCGACTACCAGGAGATCGTGCTCGCGCACGGTAGTGGTGGGAGACTCAGCCAGGAGCTGATTCAGAAGATCGTGCTCCCGCAGTTCCGCAACCCACTGCTCGAGCCGCTGCACGACGGCGCGGTCTTTTCTCTGAACAGTTCCCGCATCGCTTTCAGCACTGATTCGTACGTCATCACCCCGATATTCTTTCCTGGTGGCGACATCGGGAAGCTGGCGATTAACGGCACGGTCAACGATCTCGCCATGTGCGGTGCGCGTCCGCTTTATCTTTCGGTAGGTTTTATCCTTGAAGAGGGGCTGGCGATGCAGGACTTCCAACAGGTCGTTTTGTCGATGGGCGAAGCGGCTGCCGAGGCTGGCGTGGCGCTGGTGACCGGAGATACCAAAGTCGTTGATCGCGGCAAAGCCGATAAGATTTTCATCAACACTTCCGGTATCGGGATCATATCGCCAGGAGTGAACATCGATCCTGCCCGGGCCAGGCCCGGTGACAAGATCATCGTCAGCGGACCATTGCCGTTCACGGGATCGCGATCATGTCAGTGCGCGAAGGACTGGAATTTGAGACCGAGATCGCGAGCGATACCGCTCCGCTGAACGGTCTCGTGGAAACGATTCTAAGTGTCGCCCAGGACGTTCACGTCTTACGCGATCCGACGCGAGGCGGCCTTGCCAGTGCCTTAAACGAAATTGCCCAGGCGGCCGGCGTCGGAATAAATCTTAACGAAGCCTTGATCCCGATCAGTGAAGAGGTGAAGGGTGCCTGCGAAATTCTCGGCCTGGATCCGCTTTACGTTGCCAATGAAGGCAAGTTGCTGGCTTTCGCGAGCGCAGACGATGCTGATCGGATTCTCCCGGCGATGCAGGCCCATCCACTTGGTAAATCCGCGGCGATCATCGGCGATATCACCACCGACCATCCTGGGACCGTCGTCATGAGAAGTCGCGTCGGTGGCTCACGGATCGTCGATATGTTGTCGGGTGAACAACTGCCACGGATTTGCTAAGTAATGTCCCTAAATCCAGTTGCACGCTCCTTAAAATACCTTATCCCTATAGGGAATATCCACTTTATGCGCCATGGCTTCTAAGAGTGTCGAAGAAATCAAAACCGAGAGTCACGCCTTGCGAGGCACCATCCAGGAGACTCTTCTCGGCGAGGGTACTCATTTTTCCGAGGATGAATATCAACTCCTCAAGTTCCACGGTACCTACCAACAGGACGACCGAGACCAGCGAACGCCACGTAAAAAGCAGAATCTCGATAAGGCTTGGATGTTCATGGTTCGGTCGAAATTGCCTGGGGGCGCATTAACCGCAGAGCAATACCTTGAGCATGATCGAATCGCCGGCGACCTTGGAAACGGCACGCTCCGAATCACCACCCGGCAAGGTTTCCAGCTGCACGGCGTGCTTAAAGGGGATCTTCAGGACTGCATTCGTCGGATCAATGCGAGCGGTATTACCACCTGGGGTGCATGTGGCGATGTGGTTCGCAATACCACCGGTCCGGCCACCCCATTCAAAGATGCGGCGCACCTGGATGCCCAGCGACTTGCCAAAGAGATCAGTGACACCTTTCTCGCCAAGACCACGGCCTACGCGGAAATTTGGTTGGACGGACAGCGGTTTGCCCGGGAGACAGCTGACGCTGAGCCGATCTACGGCGAGAAATATCTGCCGAGAAAGTTCAAAATCGGGATCGCGGTTCCGCCTCGGAATGACGTGGATATTTATTCGAACGATCTCGGATTCATTTCGCACCCGGAAAATGGCCGGGTAACACGGTTACACCGTGGTCGCGGGTGGGGGATTCGGAATGTCCCACGGAAAGATCGACACCTTTCCGGCCCTTGCCAAGCCACTCTTTTACGTCGCCCGAGAACATGTGGTGGAAGCGGCCGTCGCCGTGGTCACAACCCAGCGCGACTTTGGTAACCGGACCGATCGCAAGCGCGCACGCCTGAAGTATCTGATCGATGAGCGCGGAATCGATTGGTTCCGCGCCGAAGTGGTCAAGCGCTTAGCTGTCCCTTTTGCTCCCGCCAGAGAAGTTCATTGGAATACCGTGAGCGACGTCTCGGCTGGCATCGAGCAGGGAGACGGGAAATTGTTTTGCGGTGATATGGATCGAGGAGGGCAGGATTAAGGATACCGAAGAACGCCAGTGGCGAACCGCCTTCCGCACGATCGCGCAGCAGTTCGGATTTCCTGTTCGATTAACAACCAACTGTAACATCATTTTCCACGACATCGATCCAGCCGCCAAAGACGAGGGTTCGGATATTCTTGTCGGGCACGGCATTCCGCGGCCGGAAGATCTGACGGAGACCAGAAGATTGGCTCAGGCTTGTGTTTCGCTTCCTACGTGTGGGTTGGGCCTGGCTGAGAGCGAAAGGGTATTTCATCTGGCGCTGGATAAAATTGACCAGATCCTGAAAGAGTTTGGTTTGGCCGATGACCCGATTCTTATCCGCATGACCGGCTGCCCGAACGGCTGCGCCCGACCTTACAATGCTGATATCGCGTTTGTCGGACGCGCTCCTGGCAAATATGCCTATTACGTCGGGGGTTCGTTTACCGGCGAACGCTTGGTTGGCTTACAAGAGAAGACGATAAAGTTTGAAGAGATCCCCGGGCGAGTACGCGAGTTGATCGAAGAATTTGTCAGAAATCGGCGAGAGAACGAAACCTTCTCCGCCTACTGGGGCCGGACGCACGTCAACGGACCCGCGCCAAGCCCTGAACAATTCCACCTCGAATTCGCGCAGCGCGAGAACAAAGAGTTGGTCGGGGCGGAGGTTTGATTGACCATCCCTTAACTTCGCTATACAGGGACTACATGGGTAAGCAACACAACAAGATCGAAAAGCGCCGCCGTCGTCTGAATTATCTGAAGAAAAAACGGAACGCAACGAAACCAGCCAAGGAGTGAAGTAGAATTCAAGAAGCCGGGAATTCAAGAAGTCAGGAGCACCCAACAGGCGAGCCCCGAACGTTTTAGCAGCAACCGGCGCTCGGCGGACCGCGCTGTTGCAGAGAAGCAACCAACAAGCGAGCGCCCGGAATGTCTTTAGCGCCGGGCATAGGTCGAATAGGAGCAGCCTTTGAACGGGAATTGGCACGAGAAAGGCGAAGATAGGAAATTCTCGCACGGAGATCACGGAGGTTTCTTGTAGTTGTTGACCAATCGTCTGAGGCCGCTTTTTAAAGTGCCTCGCCATAAATCCATTGAACGACCCAGAATAAACTCCAAAATTCTCTGAATCCCTCCGCGCCCACCGTGACCTCCGTGCGAGCCCATTCCTTTCCGGCACTTAAGGAGCTTCTCTGCAAACTAGAAGCGCCGAGAGAGTTGTTCGTGTGGGCAAAATGAAGACCCTCATCGGCCTTTAAGAAATCAAGGACGAGGACGAGGGCGATGATAGAAACGATTGCGGGGAAGGAGAGTCGCCCGACTTCAGCTCGCCACGATGGCCGGGTCACTCATTCTTCGCCTCCGATCGTTCTCGAACTCATCCTAGTCCTCGATCCGACTGTTGATTTTCTTCTCAAAGCTTCACCCGCCCCCGTGGCCGTGGGGGGTCGCTCCGGACTTCTGGCTCCTGGGTTCCTGGCTACTGGCTACTGGCCGCTACTGGCTCTGCGAAGTTCCGCCGAGCGAATTTGCGTTGCCGATTCGGCGTCTGCGCTTAATACTCACCATTATGCCGCAACCAGTGATGCTGATTATCAGGGACGGATGGGGGATTAATCCTCACGGCCGGGAAGGTGCCAAGGCTGATGGCAATGCGACGCTCCTCGCGCGGACGCCCTACCACGATTATCTCTACCAAACCTACCCATGGAGTCGCCTCAGCGCGAGCGGATTGGACGTTGGATTGCCCGAAGGTCAGATGGGGAATTCTGAGGTCGGGCACCTCAACCTCGGCGCTGGAAGGATTGTTTATCAGGACTTTACGCGGATCAACAAAGCGATTCGTGACGGCGAGTTCAGCACTAATCCGGTCATTCGGAAGGCTTTCGACTCTGCCAAGGGGTCTCGCTTGCATTTTATAGGACTGGTTTCCGATGGTGGAGTCCATAGCCACCAGGACCATTTGATCGCCTTGGTCAACGAAGCGGCAAAATCCGGAGTGAAGGATATTTTGATTCACGCGATCACCGATGGTCGGGATACCTCGCCGACGGGTGGTGCTGATTATCTCTCCACGGTCGAAAGTGCAGTTGCCGATTCGGGCGCAAAAATTGCCACGGTCATCGGTCGCTATTTCGCGATGGACCGCGATAAACGCTGGGACCGCAGTAAGCTGGCCTGGGACGCGATCGTGCTCGGGCGAGGCGAAATCGCCAGCGAGTCAACGGCCGAGGCGGTCAAGGAGCGCTATCAGGAAGACGAGACGGACGAATTCCTGAAGCCGCTGATCTTTTCACACCCCAACGAGCAGCGAGTCCGCGACGGCGACGTGGTTTTCTTTTTTAACTTTCGTGCCGATCGGGCCAGACAATTGTCGGAGGCATTTCTGTTCGACGGCTTTGATTCTTTTGCTCGCGGGGTGCATCCGAAAGTGCACTACGTCACCATGACGGTCTACAAAAAGACTTACGGTTGTCCCGTCGCGTTTCAGCCGCAGACACTGGATAACATTCTCGGGAAAGTAGTCAGCGGCGCAGGTAAAAAGCAGCTCCGGATCGCTGAAACCGAAAAGTACCCGCATGTGACCTATTTTTTCAATGGGGGCGTGGAAATAGCCTTCACCGGTGAGGAACGGGTGATTGTTCCTTCACCAAAGGTCGCAACCTACGATCTGAAGCCCGAGATGAGCGCTCACGAAGTAACGGCCGAGGTCCTTGCGCGGATGAAGGATTTTGACCTCATCATTCTGAATTTCGCGAACCCGGACATGGTGGGCCACACCGGCGTGGTCGAAGCAGGCATCAAAGCTGTCGAGACGATCGACCACTGCCTGCACCAAGTCCTGGACGCGCTCCTCGCCCTTGAAGGAAAAGCCCTCGTCACGGCAGACCACGGGAATTGCGAATTGATGCGTAACGAGGACGGTTCGCCAAATACCGCCCATACGACCAACCTCGTCCACTTTATCTATGTGGCCGCGAACTCCGGCGAATATCGTTTGCACGATGGCATTCTGGCGGACGTCGCTCCGACCCTGCTGGAGCTTCTCGGTCTGCCAATCCCGGAAGGCATGACAGGCCATAGCCTCCTCGAGCGGAAGTAAGGGGAGGGGGGAGGATGAGTTTTTAGTTTTGGGTTTTGAGTTTTGGTTCAGCCGAGCGACGTCCGAAGCCTGGGGCGCCCACAGGTGGAAGCGCGTCAGTACTTAAAATCGACGTGAATATTCGGCGGCCTCGTCGCTCCGCGAACTAGAACTTAAAACTTCGATCTGATAGATCGACATGATTTTGATCTCCGGCTTCCCCTTGTGAAGTTCGATTGTGCCGACGATGCCGATGTTCTTCCCTTGCAGTTTTGTGATCTGGTCAGTCGTAATGCCCGAATCGGCAGGAACGAACCCAGCGAACGTCTGGTTCGGGTATTCCCGTCCGAAATTGATAAAGGCGGTACCGAATGGACTGGTCGTGACGGAGACAACTAAACCGCGCACCTCGACATATCTGCCTACGTATCCAATGGCTTCGGAGTCTTTGATCACCCTTTGCTCGTCCGCTCGTGTGGCCATCAAGCAGAGGAGCAGGCCGAGAAACACAAAAAATGGACGCATGTAAACCATCGATGTAGCCTCGAATGCGACCAACGCCGCAATACACAAGAGCATTTTGTCGTGCCGCTTAGATCAGCTGAATTTTTGAGTATTTTCATGAACACCTATAAATTTGTTTGACTCTCTCGGAAACCTTCGGGCTGCGCTTCTTCTCTTTGGCTATCCATCAGGTTTTGGCTTGCGGCAGGAATCTTGAAGGAACATGGGTGCAACTGCCATCACGAAAGCCGACCTCTCCGACATCTACCGAGACTACATTGCCTGCCTGAACAGACAGGACTGGCCGAATCTGGGGCAGTTCGTTCATGAGGAAGTTCATTACAACGGCGAGCGGATCGGGTTATCAGGCTATCGCGAGATGCTGGAGGGAGATTTTCGCGCGATTCCAAACCTCTATTTTGACATCCAGCTGCTGATTTCCGAGCCACCTCGCGTAGCGAGCCGCCTCAGCTTCTACTGCACGCCGAAAGGAATCCTGTTTGGCCTCCAGGTAAATGGGAAAAGAGTCTCGTTTACCGAAAACGTATTCTATGAGTTTCGAGACGAACGGATCGAGAAAGTGTGGTCGGTCATAGACAAGGCCGCCATCGAATCTCAGCTTTAGTGCGAAAACTACTCCTCCTTTCGACCAATGGCGAAATGTCATCTGGGCGCTTTCGTCAAACGACATGATTGAACGCGGCAGTGCCACCACCACGGTCGCGCATTATCTGAGCTGTACCAACGAGGTTGCCAAAGCATCGACCATCGCTTTCGCTCTTCACTCGTCCTCGTCCTCGAGTTTTGCTGCCTGCTTGGCAGGACCTTGAAGGGACACGAATGGACTCGAAGGGATTGGGATTTCAAAAGCGTTTAAGCGCCGGAAGGGGAAATGGCTCGCACGGGGTCACGGTGGGCACGGAGGATTTCAAAGGATATCAGAGTTCATTCATCAACGAGTTACCGTCGCACCTCACCCGGCATCAAGTCTCGCCCAGCCATGCCTTTTGGGTTGTTGGATGGATTGTGGCGAGGCACGGTCTAAAGCGGCGTCAGAAGGATCGCTCAATCATTGCGAGTAACCTCCGTGATCTCCGTGTCCTCCGTGCGAGAATTTCCTATCTTCGCCTTTCTCTTCGTGTCAATTCGTGCTCAAAAGCCGCTCCTATTCGAGTATCGGTGCAGTACGAGCTAAGCAAGGCTTCACGGCCTTGCCTCCTGGCGACTTGAGCAAAGCGGGGGGGACGCTTGGCTTAAAGGCGCGAGCTGACCTTCGTTTAATGGAAAAGGCTCTGGCGCGAGTAGGATTTTCGGGCTGAGCAAAACTATCTATTGCGTGGCGCCGGATTTGCTTTAACTAGGTTACGGATTGCGTTTTACCGCGTGGTGTAACGGTAACACAGCGCCCTTTGGAGGCGTTATTCATGGTTCGAATCCATGCGCGGTAGCCAAACGTCATTTTCCGAGAGGAAAGGGCTTCCGAAGCCAGTTTGCAAGATTGCCAAAACGCTCCGGAAGGTGTCTCGAGGGACCGCCAAAGTCGTCCAAAGCGGTCAATTCGGCCTGAAAAAGGTGCTACACAGCAACGGAACAAATCGCCGATGGCACTAAAGAACTCTGGATGTTGAGCCTATCAGACCGGGTATGTTGCTGAGCCGATAGCGAAGATGCGGCCAATGGACAATTAAAGAAAATGTAGGAGAAAAACCCATACAACCTGAGTTTTTCATATCCTACCGTCGGTTGACTGACGGTGACGCCGCAGGTCGCCTGGCCGAGAGTCTTCAATCCTACTTCGGCGAGAGCAGTTTCTTCCTCGACGTCAGTTGGCATTCCCTCCCGCCGGGAAGCGTCTGGCCGCAGGAGCTCCGCCTATGCGTCGAGAGCTCTCGCATTGTGCTGGCGGTGATTGGTCCAAGTTGGTACGAAGGGCTACGATCTCGTCCCAAAAAGGAAGATTGGGTTCGGCAGGAAATCGGGCTTGCGCTCAAACTCGGGAAGATAGTCATCCCCGTCCTCTTGCAAGGTGCCGCGGCGCCGACACGTGCGCAACTTCCTCGAGATCTCTGGGGTCTCGCCGACCGCCAGGCTCTCACACTCCCCAACTTTGGCCAGGAGCGCAGCGTGGCTATCGAAAGGTTGCTGAAAAGGTTACAGGCGGAACGACCCATCGAGGTCCCCCCTGGCTCGACAATTCCGTTCGCGAAGTATGAGCCGCTTGTCCAAGAGGTCTACTCTCCTATGGGGCAACCGTGGTCCCCTGACTCCGAGAAGGACAGTCCACACAGCTTCGACTATAAGTTTAGCATCCTCGATCCTGAGGTTCGCAGGTGGTGGCGCGAAAGCTTCCTCCAGGCCAAGCTGTCTGGCGAGCTCAATTTGTCAATCTCGCTGCAAACCCTCAGCGAGTCGGGCGTGCGCAGGAAGTTTTCTCATAGCGAGAGAAAACAGGGACTGTTCCTGCAGGCCTCTTGTATCGTTACCGACGGCTTCGACGACGGAAAGATCACGCACGTACTGCTGTGCATGAGAGAGAGATACCAGTTCCACGCCGGCAACCAAATACGAAACGTCAAGGGTGAATCGGTACTGTTTGGAACGTGCGTCAGTACGTTCGACCTGCACGACAGCTACGGACATGTGCCCAAGGACCTTTTTAACAGCTACGGCTCGCTCAATCCTTGGGCTCTTTTCTCCAGGAAACTCCTCGTTCCTGACCTCCACATCGATGTCCGTTTCGCGGGGATAGGTTTTAACTTCGAGAAGCCTCTCCGCGAGTATATCCACCTCATCTGGCACGTGAGGACGAAGCGCCGGAGCGATCTCGTGCTCGTGCCGGCGCGCCAGAAGGAGAACTACGATGTACCCGTTTGGCGAACCCTCCAGGAGGTAGTCCGCTATGACTTCGAGGATGCACTGATCGACCGACTCGTCCTGCAAAGATTGAAGGGACTCGAACTGCCCTTGAGGAACGATAAGAGTTTATTGCAGGGCGTCGGTTTTCTCACCTGCCCGCATTTCCAGCGGGTGTGGAAACATGATGCACCGGTGCGATGGCACAGGGACACTTTGGGATTCGACTTGCTCCTGATGTATCAGCAGGAAGTCCACTGGAAACGGCGGGCGGTTAAGAGCGCTGAGCCCGAAGAGATTCTGAGTGACTTGCAGTCGTTCCTGCGATTGAAGATCCAAGACGTAGGCCTCCTTCCTTTGGACGTTCACTTCCTCCAGAGCCCAATCCAGCCCGAATTCCGTGGTCCCGCACGCCTGCTCTATCTAACGATCCGTGAGAACGCCCAAGACGGTGACGGAACGCTCTATGAATCTCTGATCACGGCGGTTGTCTCTGAGGCGGAGGAACTAACCTCGGATTTAGTCGAAAAGTGCAGGCGAGAAATATACAGCGCATTGCCTCTTATGGAAACGCGTTCGACCTCGCTCTTCGTTCTGCATGGGGTCGAGAGCGACATGCGGTTCCGGCTGCAGGGGGCTGTGACCCTTGACGGCCAGCCCCCTGTGCATGTCGTCAAGGTCGCGATAAAAGGAGATGTTGAGGTTAAGCCTGAAAAGAACGTCGCGCATGCGGTTATTCCCGTCCGCAGGGAGAGTACAGGGCCCGTCGTCGATCTGATCGTTACCCGCTCCGACAGGGACGAACTCGCCCGGCTCCCCGGAGGCAAGATCGAAGGAGAGGAGACACCCTCGCAGGCGCTCTTGCGTGAACTGTTCGAGGAACTCGGCCTCTCCTCGTCTAACATCAAGAATACGATTCCGGTTCCGAACTCCCCGATTTGCTTGGAAGCCAACAGCCCTAGTACTGGGTACTTGACGATGTACCGACTCTCATCGTTTCTAGTCACCCTCACGTCCGCCGGCGTAAACGAGATTCGCCGGAGAATCACCCTTCAGGCTCCCGGCACTTGTCGGGTGATGACCTACCCTCTGGCCGACTGGCGACAGTACGGTCTCGGTTTCGATCCTGGATACGCAGAGCAGATCCTTACGCGTCTGACCCCGGAGGAGCTTGAGAGGGCAGCCATCGAACTCTGAGGCCATCGGTCGCGCCCGCGGTACTCAATTCGTCGCGCTTGACTTGCTGGCATACAGCCGTAGCGCCGATGATATGGACTTCCTCTAATCTCGTGATCCTGGCGATTTTTTGATAGACGACGTAATGCAGACTATCATTTAACTAGTGGCTCGGTTGGGCGTTCTGACCAAACTTGCCTTTGTCAGGATAAATGTAAGGAGGTATTCCATGGTGCCCTTTGATGTTCAGATGTTAAGCCGGAGTCTGATCGGCGGGATGGAGATCCAGGAGTTTAATCGCGGAGTAAGGGAGAGGCGGGCAGCAAAATTTGCAGCTACAATCGGTCTGGAGCAGCTCGCTTCATTGGAGAGGTCCAGCGATACTTCACGGCTCAATCGCAAATAAATGTTTACCTGACCCCACCCGAGAAGTCTGGCTTTCCCCCGCACTTCGATATCACCGATGTCTTCATTGTCCAATGCCTCGGCCGAAAGGAGTGGAAATCTTTCACGACTACTCGGACAAAACAGAATTACCTCTGATGGAGACAATTTGGGACCCCGACCGCTTCAGGCCTTCGACGTCCGCCGAAGCCATCACGCTTCGACCTGGAGACGTCCTATACATGCCCCGAGGAGTGATGCATCAGGCGTTTTGCGTCGAGCGCGAGTCGATGCATCTGACCGTGAGCGTCGTCCCATTGACGTTCGCCGACCTCCTTGTCAAGGCGCTGAAGCTTGCCGCCGTCGCCGACATCGACTTGCGGCGGCGTGTTCCATGGTCGATCGAGAGCGAGAATGGCCGATCAGAAGAACTGATCACCAAGGCAAGGGAGCGCGTCACCAAGCTGGCAGATCAAATCGATGTCGGTGCAGTGCTAAAAACGGAACGCCGTTCCTTTCGAGAGGAGCCGGAGACGGGCGCATCAGGTGAGTTGGAATCTGCCGTCGCGAGCCTTGTTAAAAGCGCCGGAATCTGATCTGCTCGGCCTCTGGCGCCAGAGTCCATCGAAGCGGAAAAACCAAGTATGTCAGTTCTCCTTCGCTAACTCAACGATCAGAGGAGTGAGCCGTCTGTTTGCCGGAGGGCCTCGGGTAACAGCATTTGGTGGTGTTCTGCATCAATGCAAATCTGGCAAACAGTCCCGTGGCAAAACGGGCGCCAAGCTTCCGGGCTGATGTTGCTGCGCTGGAGACCCGGCGTTTGACGCGTCGCGACAAAAAGAGTGATGTCGCCATGAAACATTTTGAGCTTTGCGGTCGAGATGAGACGGGAGTTGTTCGCCATCACCGCGGCAAGCTGGTCCAACTGTTGAATCGAGAACGTCCCGAGTATATGGGACTGTTCCCGAGCGAGTGCGAAGATCGTATCCGCGTTCAGCCCCCGGTTGTCTTCTTGCGGCGGAATAATGAGATTCGCGCCGAGAACGATTTCTCGCCAGATTGCGTCGATGCTTTTTGTAAGGATAGTTTGGTTTTCGAGAAGGGGCTCCGGCGGATAGGAGTCGAAGATGAAAAGACGTTCGATCTGTTCGCCTTCCGACTGCAGTCGCGTGGCAATCAGGTGGGCGATGATGCCGCCGAATGACCAGCCCAGGAGGCGATAGGGGCCGCGGGCCCGGACCCCGCGGATTCTTCCGACACTTTCCTCCACGATTTCGTCGAGGGTCCCAGGCAGCTTAGGATCACCAGCGAAGCCTCGCGCCTGAATACCGTAGATAGGTTGTTCCTCGGGAATGGCACGCAAAAGGTTGGTGTAGGACCAACAGAGTCCTGCTCCCGGATGCAGGCAGAATAACGGGGGTAGTGAGCCTGTGGTGCGAATGGGCAGGAGCACGTCAAAGACCGTGTGGCTGTCGGTGAGGAGGCCGATCTGCTGCGCCAATTCTTGAAGAACCGGATATTGAAAGATTGTATGGATCGGCAGCTCGCGTCCGAGACGGGTGCGGACCTGGGCGGTGAGGCGGGCGGCCATGAGGGAATGCCCGCCGAGATGGAAGAAGTTGTCGGTAAGGCCCGCCTGCTCGACGCCCAGGAGCTCCCCAACGAGGTCGCAGAGCAGCATCTGCTCGGGCGTGGCCGGAGCCACATAGGGGGCCGCCAGCCCAGACCCGTCAGGCGCAGGTAGCGCTTTGCGATCGAGTTTACCGTTGGACGTCAGTGGCAAGGCGTTAAGAACCACGAACGCCGTCGGCACCATGTATTCCGGTAGTTGCGTGGCGAGGTTCTGGCGCAGGGCCCTGAGATCGATCGTGACAGTCCGTTCCTGCGCATCCTTGCCCGGTACCAGATAGGCGACGAGGCGCCTGTCGCCTGCGGCATCCTGGAGGGCGTTCACCGCCGCCTGGGCGATCCCGGGCTCGCTGACGAGGGTGGCCTCGATCTCGCCGGGCTCGATCCGGAAGCCACGAATTTTGAGCTGCTGGTCGGAGCGGCCGTGGAAGAGCAGGTTGCCATCCGGGCGCCACGCGGCGAGGTCGCCGGAGCGGTAGAGCCGCTCGCCCGGCTCGATCGCGAATGGATTGGCGACGAAACGCTCGGCCGTCAGTCCCGGCCGGCCCCAGTAACCGCGCGCCAGGCCCGGGCCAGCAATGTAAAGCTCCCCCACCACGCCGACTGGGCAGGGCCGCAGGTCCCCGTCGAGAACGTAAACCCGGGTGTTGGCGATTGGCGCGCCGATCGGTGGAACAGCCTCGCCCGTCAAGGCGGTCGCCATCGTCGCAAAGACCGTGCTCTCGGTTGGTCCATAAGCGTGGAGCACGCGACATTGGGTCTTCCAGGCGGCCGCAAGATCGGGCGGGCAGGCTTCGCCACCGAAGATCACCGCACGAACGACAAGATCGTCCGTCGCGTTGCTTGCATCGGCGACAGTCCGCGTTAGCTGGTCGAAGGCTAAGGTCGTCTGGTTCAGGACCGTCACACCGTGCCGGGCAAGCAGGCCTCGGAAGGCTTGGGCCGACTTGGCGACGAATTTAGGAACGATCACCAGACGCCCTCCATGGAGCAATGCGCCCCACAACTCGCTGACCGAGAAGTCGAAAGCGTAGGAATGAAACAACGTCGAGGTGTCGCTCTCAGCGAAATCGAACCAAGGTCGGGTCGCGTCGAAAAGACGGACGACATTGCGGTGCGTGCTGGTGACGCCCTTGGGCCTTCCGGTGCTGCCGGAGGTATAGATGAGATAGGCAACGTGCTGCGGCCGCAGCGGCTTGGCGCGATCGGCGTTGGCAGGGAGCCTCCACGGGGAAGCCGGCGAGCTCGGCGGCGATCGCCAGCGTCTCGAGGAGCAGACAGATATCAGGGAGGCTCCCGCATAGGTCAGAGGTCGTCAGGATGCGCTTGGGCCGGGCGTCCTGGATCATGAATTCGAGGCGCTCGGGGGGATAGTCGGGGTCGAGTGGCAGGTAAGCGGCGCCGGCTTTAAGGGTGGCGAGAATGGCGACGACCATTTCGACGCGAACGCTCCAGGCAGATCGCGACAATGTCCTCGGGGCCGATGCCCTCGGCGATAAGCTTCCAGGCGAGCCGGTTGGCACGCGCCTCGAGTTCGGCGTAGGTCAGTTCTCGATCTTCGAAGACTAGAGCGATGTTGTCCGGCGTTTGGGCGACCTGTCGTTCGAAGAGGTCGACGAGGGTGGTTTCGGGGATCGGAGCTGCGGTGTCGTTGAAGTCGTGGACGAGCCGGCGACGCTCTTCGGGTCGCCAGGATCTCCAAGCGGTGCAGCGGCGCCGAGGGATCGGCGGCGATCTGCTCCAGAAGACGCGTCAGACGCGCGATGATACACGCGGCCGAAGCCTGATCGAAGAGCTTGGCGCTGTAGTGGAGACGGAAGCCGAGCCGGGGTCCGGGGATCGCTGCGAGGCTCAAGGGGTAGTGGTTGCTGTTGTGGCCGCGGACCGCGCGTAAGGGCAGTTCGTCTCCAGTGCCGGGAAGATCGCCGTGGTCGATCGGGTAGTTCTCGTAGGCGAAAAGGGTATCGAAGAGGACCTCCCGGTCGACGAGCTTGTGGATCTCGGCGAGCGGCAGGTGCTGATGTGGAAGAAGGGAGGCCTGCTCGCGCTGGAGGCGCTCGAGGAATGCGAGGGCGGGCTCTGCAGGATCGATCCGCGCCCGCAACGGAGTGGTGGTGATCAGAAGGCCGAGCATGCGCTCGATGCCTGGGACCAGCGCCTGGCGTCCGGAGCTGACGTTGCCGTAGAGGATATCGCTCTGGTTGGTGAGGCGTGCCAGGAGGATGGCCCAGGCCCCTTGCAGGACGGTGGCGAGGGTGAGGGCGTACTGGCGAGAGAGGGTCTCGAGCCTGGCGGTGAACTCGGTTGAGAGGCGCTCTTCATACTGGGCCTGCAGGAGGGGCTTCAGTGTTGCGAGCCGGCGCCAGCTTGGTGGGCGCCTCGATACCGGCCAGATAAGTCCGCCAGGCGTCGCGGGCAGCTTCCTGGTCCTGGCTCTGCAGCCAGAGGAGGTAATCCTTAAAGGCTGGTTGCCGTGGCAGAGCGCCGCCATCGCCCTGGTGGCGGTAGAGGGCCAGGATATCCTGAAGCAGGATCGGGCCCGACCAGCCGTCGCCCAGCAGGTGGTGCTGGGTGAGCAGGAGGCGATGGTGGTCAGGAACGAGGCAAAGGAGATTGACGCGGATCAGAGGCGCCTGGTCCAGCAGGAAGCGGGTGCGGCGGTCTTCGAGCTCGATGGCGATGGCGCGCCGTTCGCGTTCGCCCGCTTCGAAGGCGCGCAGATCGTGCTCCCGCCAGGGCATGGCGCAGCGCGCATGAACGATCTGGACGGGGTCTCCGAGGCGGTTCTGCTGGAAGCTGACACGCAGGTTGGGGTGGCGATCGAGCAGAGCGTCGAGGGCGCGGCGCAGGCGGGGGAGGTCGAGGGTGCCCTCGAGTTCCAGGACGAGCTGGACGAGATAGGGATCCTCGCCCTGATTATCATAGTGAGCATGGAAGAGCAGGCCTTCCTGTAGGGGAGTGAGGGGCCAGATGTCTTCGAGGTGGGGATGCCGTAACTCGAAGGCTCTCAATTTCTGTCTGCTCAAGAGCGACGAGATCAAGATCGCTGGGGGTGAGCCCACCGGCCTCGGGCCGGGCGGCATGGCGGGCGAGAGCTTCGAGCGCCTGGCTCCAGGTGTCGGCGAGGCGGCTGGCCTCGGCCTCGCTGACAAGGGCAGGGGCGAAGCGCCAGGTGGCGATCAGGCGGGGGCCTGCAGGGGTGTCGTGGGTGATGGCGTTAAGGGCGATCGGATGGTCAAGCGCGAAGGCGGAATCAGCGGCGCCAGTGAGGGCGCCGGCTTCTGCGGCCGGCTGCCAGTCGGCCGCCTCGCCCACAGTGAAGCGGCCCAGATAGTTGAAAGCGATTTGGGGCGCGGCGTGCCGCTCGAGTTCAGCGCCGCTCTCCGGATCGAGGTAGCGTAGCATCCCGTAGCCAAGGCCATTGGCAGGAACGGCATGCAGCTGCTCCTTGATCCGCTTGAGAGCGTGTCCGGCGGCAGGTCCTCCAGCGAAGGCGTCTTTGAGATCGATGGTGCCGGGATCGAGATGCACGGGATAGAGGGCGGTGAACCAGCCGACCGTGCGAGTGAGATCGATCGTGGGATCGAGCGGTTCACGGCCATGACCCTCCAGATCAAGGCGCAGGGCGAGACCGTCGGTGTCGCCACGCGCCCGGCGCCAGGCGCCTATCGCCAGGACCAGGGCGGTGAGCAGGACATCGTTGATCCGGGCGTGGAAGGCTGTGGGTACGGTTGTCAGCAGCGCCACCGTGGTTTCGACTGACAGCGCGCGCTCGATATGTCCGGCGCTGCCGGCGGTGTCCCGGGCCGGATCGAGCGTGCCGGTGACCAGTGCTGGAACGGCCCGGGAGGCCATGGCCTGCCAGAAGGGCAGCTCGTGGCGCCGTTGTGGCGCGGCAGTGACCAGCCTTTCGGCCCAGTGCCGGAAGCTGGTGGTCTTGGTCGGCAGGATCGGGGCTTGGCCGCTGATCGCTGCAGCGTAGGCCGCGGCGAGATCGGACCCCAGGATGCGCCAGGAGACACCATCGACCGCGAGATGGTGAATCACTAGGAGCAGCCTTCCGGGTTCATCGGGCTCGGCCTCGGCCCAGACTGCCTGCAGGAGAATCCCCGCGCCAGGGTCAAGGCGGCTCATGCCTTCCTCGAAGGCGCGGCGCAACGCCTCTTGGCGTCCCGCAACCTCAAGGCCGGTAAGCGAGAGCCGTCGCAGACACGTACTGGCGCACACAGATCCGGCCGCTGGAATCACCAGACCCCCCTCCTGGATGACACGCAGGCGCAGCGCGTCGTGATGGTCGAGCAGGGCCTGCAGGGCGGTGACCAAAGCTGTTTCGTCGAGTCTGGCGGGGGCCTGTAATAGCACCGCTTGGTTGAATCCCTTCCATGGCCCGGTTTGCGCTCAGCAGCCAGCAGATGATCGGGGTGCGCTGGCAGTGGTCCTTCGGCGATCCCGCTGATCACTGGCGACGGCCCCTCCGGCTCGCTGTGTGCCACGCGGGCCAGGTCGCCCAGCACCGGATGGAGGAAAACATCTCTGGGCGTGATCAGGAGCCCGCGTTCGCGGGCGCGGCTGACCAGCCGAATCGAGCTGATGCTGTCGCCGCCGAGATGGAAAAAATTGTCGGCCAGCCCCACTCGCTCCAGACCCAGAAGCTCGGCCGATGAGATCGCAGAGCAAGACCTCCTCGGGCCTGGTGGGCGGCGCGTACCCGGCGGCCAGGCCCAGCCTTCGAACGCGGGCAACGCCTTACGGTCGAGCTTGCCATTGGGCGTCAGCGGCAAGGCTTCCAGAACCACGAAAGCCGCGGGCACCATGTAATCCGGCAGACGCGCAGCCAGACTTTGGCGCAGCGCCCCGAGATCAATCGCCTCCGGTTCTCCCTTTGCATCCTTGCCCGGCACGACATAGGCGACGAGGCGCCTGTCGCCTGCAGTGTCCTCCGGGCGATCACCGCCGCCCGGGTGATCGCGGGCTCGTTGAGCAGAGCGGTTTCGACTTCGCCGGGCTCGATACGGAAGCCTCGAATCTTGATTTGCTGATCAGCGCGGCCGTGGAAGAGCAGGTTGCCGTCCTCGCGCCAGGAGGCCAAATCGCCGGTGCGGTAAAGTCGCTCGCCCGCCTCAAAGGGATTGGCGACGAAGCGCTCCGCGGTCAGACCCGGATGGTTGAGATAACCGCGGGCCAAACCGCTGCCGCCGATGTACAGCTCGCCCGAAACGCCCACTGGTGTCGGTTGCAGCGCCGCGTCGAGGACGTAGACTTGGGTATTCAGAATTGGACGTCCGATCGCTACCCGATCCCGGTCGATGCGTGCGACGGAGGTCCAGACCGTGGCTTCGGTGGGGCCGTATTCGTTGAACAGTCCCAGCAACTGCGGATGCAGCTCCCGGCTTTTTTGAATGGTTACCGGAGCCAAGGTTTCCCCAGCGAGAACTACCGTTTGCACCGAAGCGAGGCTCGGCGCGGCCAGATCCAGCGCGGCATCGTAAAGCGACGGAACACTTAACCAGGTGCGTACTCGATGCTGTATTAGCAGCGGGCCGAGCTGATAGGGATCGCGTTCGCTTCCGTTGGGGGGGACGATCAGACCGGCACCGCTGCAGAGAGCCCAGAAGAGTGTGGCTACAGAACTATCGAAGGCAATCGAGGGTAGCAGGATAATTCGGCCAGGCGGTCCGTAGAAGTGCAGGCGAGCAAAGGTCGAAGCGGTCAGATTGGCGTGCTGGACGACGACTGCTTTGGGCTTCCCCATAGAGCCGGACGTATAGATGACGTAAGCTGCATGCGATGGGGTCAGTGGCCTTAGGCGATCTTTGTCCGTCGGATTGCGGTCGGATAGGGTTGGCCCAGCGCCCATTTCGACGTCATCAGGGAAAATCAGCGGCACGGTTTGCGGCAAAGGCGCTCCGATCTCACGAGTTGTCAGAATGAGGCGGGGACCTGCGTCTTGGAGCAAGAAGGCGAGCCGCTCTGGGGGATAGTCCGGATCAAGGGGCAGGTAGGCGGCGCCGGTCTTGAGGGTGGCCAGGATGGCGAGGACCATCTCGAATGAGCGCTCCATGCAGATGGCGACAATGTCCTCGGGTCCGATGCCTTGGGCGATGAGCCTCCAGGCGAGCTGATTGGCACGCGCCTCAAGTTGGGCATAGGTGAGTTCCTGATCTTCGAAGACCAGCGCGATGTTCTCCGGCGTCTTGGCGGCCTGGCGCTCGAAGAGGTCGATAACTGTCGCCTCGGGAAGAGGCGCGGCGGTGTCGTTGAAGTCGTGGAGGAGCCGGCGACGCTCTTGAGGGGTGAGGATCTCCAGGCGGTGCAGCGGTGCCGAGGGATCCGCGACGAACTGCTCTAGAAGACGCGTCAGACGCGCAGCCAGGAGTTCGGCCGAGGCCCGATCGAAGAGACCGGCGTTGTAGTGGAGGCGGAGGGTGAGCTGGGATCCAGGAATCGCAGCGAGGCTTAAGGGGTAATGGTTGCTGTTGTGGCCGCGGATGGAGCGTAAGGGCAGATCGTCTTTGGTGGCGGGAAGATCGCCTCGTTCGACCGGATAGTTCTCGTAAGTAAAAAGGGTGTCGAACAGGACCTCCCCTCCGGCGATTTTATAAATCTCGGCGAGCGGCAGGTGCTGATGCGGAAGGAGCGAGGCCAGCTCGCGCTGGAGGCGTTCAAGGAACTCAAGAACAGGCTCTGCCGGATCGAGGTGGGCCCGTGTCGGGGTGGTGGTGATCAGAAGGCCGAGCATACGCTCAATGCCGGGCACTAGCGCCTGACGTCCGGAGCTGACATTGCCGTAGACGACGTCGCTCTGGTTAGTGAGGCGTGCCAGGAGAAGGGTCCAGGCCCCTTGCAGGATGGTGGCCAGAGTGAGGCCGTGCTGACGGGCAAGGCTCTCGAGCCTGACGGTGAACTGGGGTGAGAGGTGCTCTTCGTACTGGGCCTGCTGAAGGGGAGTGTTGCTGGGGATGACCGGGGCGAGCCTGGTGGGGGTCTCAATTCCGGCGAGATAAGTCCGCCAGGCCTCACGGGCGGTTTGCCTGTCCTGGTTCTGCAGCCAGGCCAGATAATCCTTAAAAGGTGGTTGCCGCGGCAGGGCGCCGACATTGCCCTGGTGACGGTAGAGGGCCAGGAGGTCCTGGAGCAGGATCGAGCCCGACCAGCCGTCGCAGAGCAGGTGATGTTGAGCGAGCAGAAGCCGATAACGGTCGGGACTCAGGCGAAGGAGCGTGGCGCGGATGAGGGGCGCCTGGTGCAGGACGCAGCGGGTGCGACGATCCTCAGCCTCGATGGCGTTGGCGTACCGGTCGCGCTCACCCGGATCGAGGGCGTGGAGGTCATGCTCCTGCCAGGGTATGCCACAGCGTGCATGAACAATCTGGACGGGGTCTCCGAGGCGGTTCTGCTGGAAGCTGACACGCAGGTTGGGGTGGCGATCGAGCAGAGCGTCGAGGGCGCGGCGCAGGCGGGGGAGGTCGAGGGTGCCCTCGAGTTCCAGGACGAGCTGGACGAGATAGGGATCCTCGCCCTGATTATCATAGTGAGTATGGAAGAGCAGGCCTTCCTGTAGGGGAGTGAGGGGCCAGATGTCTTCGAGGTGGGGATGCCGTAACTCGAAGGTCTCAATTTCTGTCTGCTCAAGAGCGACGAGATCAAGATCGCTGGGGGTGAGCCCACCGGCCTCGGGCCGGGCGGCATGGCGGGCGAGAGCTTCGAGCGCCTGGCTCCAGGTGTCGGCGAGGCGGCTGGCCTCGGCCTCGCTGACAAGGGCAGGGGCGAAGCGCCAGGTGGCGATCAGGCGGGGGCCTGCAGGGGTGTCGTGGGTGATGGCGTTAAGGGCGATCGGATGGTCAAGCGCGAAGGCGGAATCAGCGGCGCCAGTGAGGGCGCCGGCTTCTGCGGCCGGCTGCCAGTCGGCCGCCTCGCCCACAGTGAAGCGGCCCAGATAGTTGAAAGCGATTTGGGGCGCGGCGTGCCGCTCGAGTTCAGCGCCGCTCTCCGGATCGAGGTAGCGTAGCATCCCGTAGCCAAGGCCATTGGCAGGAACGGCATGCAGCTGCTCCTTGATCCGCTTGAGAGCGTGTCCGGCGGCAGGTCCTCCAGCGAAGGCGTCTTTGAGATCGATGGTGCCGGGATCGAGATGCACGGGATAGAGGGCGGTGAACCAGCCGACCGTGCGAGTGAGATCGATCGTGGGATCGAGCGGTTCACGGCCATGACCCTCCAGATCAAGGCGC
Source organism: uncultured Verrucomicrobiae bacterium (assembly GCA_963789065.1). Classification (GTDB taxonomy): domain Bacteria; phylum Verrucomicrobiota; class Verrucomicrobiia; order Chthoniobacterales; family JAFAMB01; genus JAFAMB01. The sequence continues at coordinate 158,798 of CAWBKA010000009.1, forward strand.
AGGGCGAGACCGTCGGTGTCGCCACGCGCCCGGCGCCAGGCGCCTATCGCCAGGACCAGGGCGGTGAGCAGGACATCGTTGATCCGGGCGTGGAAGGCTGTGGGTACGGTTGTCAGCAGCGCCACCGTGGTTTCGACTGACAGCGCGCGCTCGATATGTCCGGCGCTGCCGGCGGTGTCCCGGGCCGGATCGAGCGTGCCGGTGACCAGTGCTGGAACGGCCCGGGAGGCCATGGCCTGCCAGAAGGGCAGCTCGTGGCGCCGTTGTGGCGCGGCAGTGACCAGCCTTTCGGCCCAGTGCCGGAAGCTGGTGGTCTTGGTCGGCAGGATCGGGGCTTGGCCGCTGATCGCTGCAGCGTAGGCCGCGGCGAGATCGGACCCCAGGATGCGCCAGGAGACACCATCGACCGCGAGATGGTGAATCACTAGAAGCAGCCTTCCGGGTTCATCGGGCTCGGCCTCGGCCCAGACTGCCTGCAGGAGAATCCCCGCGCCAGGGTCAAGGCGGCTCATGCCTTCCTCGAAGGCGCGGCGCAACGCCTCTTGGCGTCCCGCAACCTCAAGGCCGGTAAGCGAGAGCCGTCGCAGACACGTACTGGCGCACACAGATCCGGCCGCTGGAATCACCAGACCCCCCTCCTGGATGACACGCAGGCGCAGCGCGTCGTGATGGTCGAGCAGGGCCTGCAGGGCGGTGACCAAAGCTGTTTCGTCGAGTCTGGTGGGGGCCTGTAATAGCACCGCTTGGTTGAATCCCTTCCATGGCCCGGTTTGCGCTAGCAGCCAGCAGATGACCGGGGGCGCTGGCAGTGGTCCTTCGGCTATCCCGCTGATCACTGGCAACGGCCCCTCCGGCTCGCTGTGTGCCACGCGGGCCAGGTCGCCCAGCACCGGGTGGAGGAAAACATCTCTGGGCGTGATCAGGAGCCCGCGTTCGCGGGCGCGGCTGACCAGCCGAATCGAGCTGATGCTGTCGCCGCCGAGATGGAAAAAATTGTCCGCCAGCCCCACTCGCTCCAGACCCAGAAGCTCGGCCGTGAGATCACAGAGCAAGACCTCCTCGGGCCTGGTGGGCGGCGCGTACCCGGCGGCCAGGCCCAAGCCTTCGAACGCGGGCAACGCCTTACGGTCGAGCTTGCCATTGGGTGTCAGCGGCAAGGCTTCCAGAACCACGAAAGCCGCGGGCACCATGTAATCCGGCAGACGCGCAGCCAGACTTTGGCGCAGCGCCCCGAGATCAATCGCCTCCGGTTCTCCCTTTGCATCCTTGCCCGGCACGACATAGGCGACGAGGCGTTGAGTGGCACCCTGGCGCTGGACGAGTGCCACGGCGTTTTGCACCTGTGGGTGCTTCGAGAGGGCGGCTTCGATTTCGCCGAGTTCGATGCGGAAGCCGCGCAGTTTGACCTGATGGTCCTGGCGACCGAGGAACTCGATCGCGCCGTCGGGCTCGATAGCGGCCCAGGTCTCCGGTGTCGTAGAGACGTCTGGCCGGTTTTCGGGTGGCGAATGAAGCGGGCTTGAGTCTGTTGAGGATCGTTCCAGTAGCCGATAGCCAGTCCGGCGCCGCCGATAAAGAGCTTGCCGGTGGTATGGATTGGGCAGGGGGTCAGATCATTCTTGAGGACGTGGAAGGTCTGGTTCCGCAGGGGCTTGCCGTAAGGGATGCTGAGCGCCAGGCGGATCGACTCGCTCGATGGGGTGGAAGATCGACCAGATGGAGGCTTCGGTGGCGCCGCCGAGGCTGTAGAGCCGGCAAAGGGGGATCTGCCTCTTGATGCGGCCCGGCAGCGAGACCGGGATCCAGTCGCCACTGAGCATGACCAGGCGCAGACTGGCGAGCAGAGCAGGGGCGTTAGCTTCGGTCGCCGAAAGCATGAGCTCGGCGATCGCGGGCACAGAGTTCCAGACCGTCACCCGATGGTCGCTGGACCGCCTCGGCCCAGCCGAGGGGGTTCTGGTTGCCGTCGGGCGGAGGAACGACGACGGCGGCCGCCGACGCCGAGGATGCCGAAAAGATCGAAGATCGACAGATCGAACTCGAGGGAGGAGACCCAGAGCACCCGGTCGGTGCTGGTGAGCGCGAATCGCTCGGTAAGATCGGCGAGGGTATTGCGGGCGGCGCGGTGCTGGATGGTGACCCCCTTGGGGGTGCCGGTACTGCCCGAGGTATAGATAACGTAGGCGGGATCCTCGGGCGTGGCGGTCTGCGGCAGGCGCGGTGGGAGAGCGCCTGTCATGTGCTCCTGGGTCACCTCAAGCAGGACGATCTGGTCTTGCCAGGCACGGCCGCGGCGGATGCGTGGCTGAGTGAGCGCTAGACGCGCTCCAGCCTGGCGGAGGATCGCCTGGATCCGTTGATCGGGTTGGCCGGCGCTGATCGGCAGGAAGGCGCGGCCAGTCTCAAGCACGGCGAGGGTGGCGACGATCTGTTCGAAGCCCTTCTCCATCACGATCGCGACGAGTTGGTCGGCGGGAGTCAGGAGAGCCTGTAGCTGATGAGAGAGCACGAGGGCGCGATGAATGAGCTCGCCGAAGCTGAGGGTATGGTCCTGGCCGATCACGGCGATCGCTTCTGGATCGGCCTGGGCGGCGGCGAACACCGGCTCGTGCAGGAGATCCTTGGGCAGAGGGCCGGCGGTGGCGTTGACTTGGGCGATCAGGTCGCGATCTGCGGTCGGGATGAGCGATCTGTCAGTGGTCTCCCACGCCCCGTCCGATGCGGCCAGTTCGTGCAGGAGTGTGACATAGGCCTCGAACATGGCGTCCAACAGGCCTGGCGGGAAGAGCGCCACTGGGGCGTCCCAGTCGATCCCCAACCCGCCCTCCAGTTCGTAGACCTTGTTATCGAGCCAGGTCTGGGGAGTCTGGGTGATGCTGTGGACGACGGTCGCGTCCTCTGGCAGCTCGACCTGGGCTTCGCCGATCACGCTGGTAAAGACCACCGGCAGCAATCCGGCATGGGGATCGCCGGCTCGCTGGGCGAGCATGCGCTGGACTTCGACACCGCTCACCGCGCGATGATCGAGATCGCGTGACCAGTTGGCGCTGTTGGGTGTGCGCGCGGGCGCGGAAGCTGCCGCGGCAGGCGCCGCGGATCTCGAGCGGAGTGAGGTTGGTGAAGACGCCGAGCATCGCCCGCGACCTCGGGATGCAGCGGACGGCGATCGCCCACGGTGAGGTTCAAGGTGAAGTCCTCGGAGCGTGCCCAGGTTCCCAGGACCTCGGCATAGGCGGTCAAGAGGAGGTTCGAGGGCGTCAGCCCGGCCGCGGCTGCGCGTGCCTTGAGCGCGTTCCAGACCGTCGGGTCCAATCGAGCGTGATGGCGGCCGAAGCGCGGATCGGCCAGTCGCGCGGGATCGACCGCCAATGGCAGGGCGGGCGCGGGCGGCAGCGTGTCGAGTCGGGCCTCCCAATAGGCGCGCGCTCGGTCGGTCGCGGAGGAGGGACCCCGCAAATGCAGGACGTAGTCGCGGAAGGTCAGGTCAGCGGGGAGCTCAGGGGTGGTCCGGCCATGATAAAGGTCGAAGACCTCCTGGAGCAGCAGGTTGTTGCTCTCGCCATCGAGGATCAGCGCATCGATGCTCAGATGCAGGCGCCAGTCCTCGGCCGCGACGCGCGTGACCCTGACCTCGAACAGCGGCCAGCGGTCGCAGGGCAGCACTTGATGGGACATCGCCTCGCGCACCGCGCGAGCAGCCGCCTCCGCCTCGAGCGCCAGGGGCTTCGCTGTGGTCGGCAAACGCGATCGTGAAAGGCGGAACCTCGGCGAGGATGCGCTGCGTGCCGTCAGGCTCGATCACCGCGCGCAGCATCGGATGGTGGTCGATCACGGCTCGCCAGGCCCAGGTGAGCCGCTCAAGATCGAGCCTCCGCAGCCTGAGCTCGACATAAACGTGGCAGGCCACTTCCCCGAGTTCGACCAGGCTCTGGCGGCCCAGCCAGTAGGCCTCCTGCAACGGGCGTCAGCGGGAAGGGGGCGTGCGCGGCGGCCGGATCGGCCAGGAGCGGCGCCGCTTCGCCCATCGGCTGGCTGAGGTCGCCAGGACGCGGGCCAGATCGCCGAGCACCGGGGTCTCGAAGATCGTGCGGATCGGCAGTTCGCGTCCGAGACGAGCGCGGATCCTGGCGGCCAGGCGGGTGGCCATCAGCGAGTGGCCGCCGAGGTGGAAGAAGTTGTCGGCCAGCCCCACCCGCTCGAGCCCCAGAAGTTCGGCCACCAGCTCGCAGAGCAGGATCTCCTCGGGCGTGGTGGGCGCCACGTAGCCGGCAGCAAGGCCCGAGCCCTCGGGCGCCGGCAGCGCCTTGCGGTCGAGCTTGCCGTTGGGCGTCAGCGGCAGCGCATCGAGAACCACGAACGCCGCCGGAACCATGTAGTCCGGCAGGCGCGCGGCGAGGCGCTGGCGCAGGGCCCGGAGATCGATCTCCTGCGGCTGTGCCTTGCGCATCCTTGCTCGGCACCAGGTAGGCGACGAGGCGCTTGTCGCCCGCGGTGTCTTCGCGGGCGATCACCGCCGCCTGAGCGATCTCGGGCTCGCTCATCAGGGCGGCCTCGATCTCGCCGGGCTCGATGCGGAAGCCGCGGATCTTGACCTGCTGGTCGGCCCGGCCGTGGAAGAGCAGGTTGCCGTCCTCGCGCCAGGAGGCGAGATCGCCGGTGCGGTAGAGCCGCTCGCCCGGCTCGAGCGCGAAGGGGTTGGCGACGAACCGCTCGGCCGTCAGACCCGGACGGTTCCAGTAGCCGCGCGCCAGGCCCGCCCCCGCAATGTACAGCTCCCCGACCACCCCCACCGGGCAGGGCTGCAAACCCGCGTCCAGAACGTAAACGCGCGTGTTGGCATAGGGCGTGCCGATGTGGATGTCCTCGCCATCGACATAGCCGGCGATGGCGCCGACCGTGGTCTCGGTCGGGCCGTATTCATTGAAGACCCGAATGGCGGGACAGTGCTCCTTGAGGGTCTTGACGTGAGCCGGCGTGAGCGCCTCGCCGCCCACGATGGCCGTCTCGACGGCGCGTTTTGTTAGAGGGCAGCGCGGCCAGAAGCGCGATGTGCGAAGGCGTCAGCTTGACGGCGCTCGACGCGCCTTCGCTCTCGAGAAGATCTCTTCGAGTGCGTCTTCGGGACTGTCTCTGGGGAATGATCCGGATCTGGCCGCCGAAGCAGATGGGCGCAAAGATCGTCGTCAGCGTCAGGTCGAACACCGACGGAGGTGAACAGCGGCATTCTGCGCCGTGCTCCGTCCGAGAACTGGTCCGCCCGACCAGATCGATGTAGTGGGCGATGCTTTGCTGAGTGATCGCGACGCCCTTGGGCGTGCCGGTGCTGCCAGAGGTGTAGATGAGGTAGGCGGGGTGATGCGCCGTAGCGGCGTGGCGCGGTCGGCATCGGCCGGGGCTGAGCGGGCAGGCCGGCGAGCTGGGTGCCGAGCGCCGGGTCGTCGAGGCAGCAGGCAGACGCGGTGGAGTTGTCCGGGAGCCGCTGGCGAGAGACTGCAGGCTCGTCAGGATGCACCTGGGTCGTGCATCCTCGAGCATGAAGGCGAGCCGCTCGGCGGGATAGTCGGGATCGAGGGGCAGGTAGGCGGCGCCGGCCTTGAGGGTGGCCAGGATGGCCAGGACCATCTCGAATGAGCGCTCCAGGCAGATCGCGACGATGTCCTCGGGTCCGATGCCCTGCGGCGATGAGCCTCCAGGCGAGCTGGTTGGCGCGCGCCTCGAGTTGGGCATAGGTGAGTTCGCTGATCCTCGAAGACCAGCGCGATGTTGTCCGGCGTCTTGGCGGCCTGCCGCTCGAAGAGGTCGACAAGTGTTGCCTCGGGAAGAGGCGCGGCGGTGTCGTTGAAGTCGTGGACGAGCCGGCGACGCTCTTCGGGGTGCCAGGATCTCCAGGCGGTGCAGCGGCGCCGAGGGATCCGCGGCGATCTGCTCCAGAAGACGCGTCAGACGCGCAGCCAGGCGCTCGGCCGAGGCCCGATCAAAGAGGTCGGCGCTGTACTCGAGTTCGCCGCTGAGCCCGGCCGGCCCGCCCGTCGCGTCCCGCGTTTCGGTGAAGCTGAACGACAGGTCGAACTTGGTGGCCCGGGCGCCGGGGGTGAGCGCGACGCGCTCATCCCCGGCAGATCGAGACTGCGGCTGCTCGATTGTTCTGCAGCACCAGCATGGTCTGGAACAGCGGCTGGCGGCCGAACGCGCGCGGCGGATCGAGGAGTTCGACCAGTCGCTCGAAAGGCAGTTCCTGGTGGGCATAGGCCTCCAGGCAGGTGGCGCGAGCGCGCTGGAGCAGTTCGGTAAAAGAGGGATCGCCGCTGGTGTCGGTGCGCAGCACCAGCGTATTGACGAAGAAGCCGACCAGCTTATCGAGGGCGGCTTCGGTCCGTCCAGCGATGGCGGCGCCAATCGGGATGTCGGCGCCCCCGCCGAGCTTGGTCAGCAAGGCGGCCAGGGCGGCCTGCAGGAGCATGAACAGCGTGGCGCCCTGCTGGCGCGCCAGGTCCCGGAGCTTGGCGTTCAGCTCAGGGGTGATGGCAATGTCTACTACCCCTCCCTCGTAGCTCGGGCTAAGGGGCCGTGGCCGGTCAGTGGGCAGCGACAACTCAGCGGGAAGGGCGGCCAGCTTCTGGGTCCAGTAGGCGATCTGGCGGGCCAGCGGGCTCGCGGGGTCGTTCTCGCTGCCAAGCAGGGCCCGCTGCCAGAGAGCGTAATCAGCGTATTGGACGGGCAAGGGCGTAAAGGCGGGCGCCTCGCCCTTGAGCCTCGCGCCATAAGCTTGGGTCAGGTCTTCAAGGAGCGGAGCGGCCGACCACCCGTCGGCAGCGCTGTGGTGAAGGAGCAGCAGAAGCGCGTGATCGTCGGGACCGAGCCCGAACAACGTCGCTCTGAACGGGATCTCATTTGCCAGGTCGAAGCCGTGCGCCGCGGCTGCAGCCAGCTCGTCCTGGAAAGCCTTCCGGGGAGCTGGCGAGAATATGAAGCGGTGAAGGCGCCGTTTGCGCCGGCAGAATGCGCTGCTGAGGCCGGCCGTCCTGCTCAACGAGCAGGGTGCGCAGGCTCTCGTGGCGGATCAGGAGGTCCTCCAGCGCCCGTTCGAAGCGCCGTGGCGTTGAGCGGACCTTTAAGCCTGACGCCGATCGGAATGTTGTAATTGGGGTTCGCTCCCTCAAGTTGGTGGAGAAACCAGAGACGGGTCTGCGCGAAGGAGAGCGGCAGCTCCGCCGGCCGCTCTTGGCTGGTCAGCGGCTGGCCGGCCTTGGGCAGGGCGCGCAAGGCGCCGGCCAGATCGCCCAGCACCGGCGTCTCGAAAATCGTGCGGATCGGCAGTTCACGTCCCAGACGGACCCGGATCTGGGCGGCCAGGCGGGTAGCCATTAGCGAATGGCCGCCCAGGTGGAAGAAGTTGTCCGCCAGCCCCGCTCGCTCGATGCCCAAAAGTTCGGCCACCAGATCGCAGAGCAGGATCTCTTCGGGCGTGGTGGGCGCCATGTAACCGGCAGCCAGGCCCGAGCCCTCGGGCACCGGCAGCGCCTTGCGGTCGAGCTTGCCGTTCGGTGTCAGCGGTAGCCCGTCCAGAACCACAAACGCCGCCGGCACCATATAGCTCCGGCAAGTGCGCGGCGAGGCGCTGGCGCATGGCCCTGAGATCGATTTCCTCGAGCTGTCCCTGTGCATCCTTGCTCGGCACCAGGTAGGCGACGAGCCGCTTATCGCCTGCGGTATCCTCCCGGGCGATCACCGCCGCCTGGGCGATCTCGGGCTCGCTCATCGAGGGCGGCCTCGATCTCGCCCGGCTCGATGCGGAAGCCTCGGATCTTGATCTGCTGGTCGGCACGGCCGTGGAAGAGCAGGTGGCCGTCCTGGCGCCACGAGGCGAGGTCGCCGGTGCGGTACAACCGCTCGCCCGGTTGGAGCGCGAAGGGATTGGCGATGAACCTCTCGGCCGTCAGAGCCGGCCGGCTCCAGTAGCCGCGTGCAAGGCCCGCCCCCGCAATGTACAGCTCGCCCGCCACCCCCACCGGGCAAGGTTGTAAAGCGGCGTCGAGAACGTAAACACGCGGCATTGGCGATCGGCGCCGCCGATCGGCTGGTTATCGCCATCTTGACAAGGTCTACAGCGATCCCGCGGTACTCCAGATGGCGACTTCCGTTGCCCCATACTCGTTAAACAGATCAATGCCATTCATAAATCTCATTATGTAGCCTGACAGTTTGTAAGTGGAGCTCATCACCACCGATCAACGGCGCAACTCAAGTGCTCGTCGCCGAAATCCCGCCCGCGATTCGACGTCTAAGCAGACCGGCATATATTGTCGCCGGAAGCATCAAGTGCGTGATGCATTTCTGCAGATCTCGCTCGGCGACTCAATTTCGAAAGTCTTCTCCTCGCGAGAGCCGAGGTGAACGATCAGTGTCGCTCCACGGGAGAAATGCTCCAGAAAATCTGCGCGACGAGATATGTCGAAGCGATATCGGCGACAAAAAATTCAACGCATTGATATCCTTGCAGTAGAAAGGTGTTTCGCGCATTAATCGAGTTACTGATTGCAAAGTTTGTAACTGCGACACCTTTCGGTCGGCCGGTGCTACCCGAGGTGTAAATGACGTAGGCAGGATGGTGGAGCCGCAGTGGAGTGGCGCGGTCAGCATCGGCCGGGGCCGAGACGGGCAGGCTGGCGAGCTCGATGCCGAGCGCCGGGTCGTCGAGGAGCAGGCAGATGTCGTGCTGGATGGCCGGCAGACTCCTCCAGAGGTCGCAGGTCGTCAGGATGCGCCTGGGACTTGCGTCCTGGATCATGAAAGCCAGCCGCTCTGGGGGATGGTCTGGATCAAGGGGCAGGTAGGCGGCGCCGGCCTTGAGGGTGGCCAGGATGGCGAGGACCATCTCGAATGAGCGCTCCAGGCAGATGGCGACAATGTCCTCGGGTCCGATGCCCTGGGCGATGAGCCTCCAGGCGAGCTGATTGGCGCGCGCCTCGAGTTGGGCATAGGTGAGTTCCTGATCTTCGAAGACCAGCGCGATGTTCTCCGGCGTCTTGGTGGCCTGGCGCTCGAAGAGGTCGACGAGGGTCGCCTCGGGAAGAGGCGCGGTGGTGTCGTTGAAGTCGTGGAGGAGCCGGCGACGCTCTTGAGGGGTGAGGATCTCCAGGCGGTGCAGCGGCGCCGAGGGATCCGCGACGATCTGCTCCAGAAGACGCGTCAGACGCGCAGCGTGGTCACCGAGACTCTCCGACGTGTAGAGTTCGGGGTTGCCGTCCAGTTCGAGATAGGGATGCAGGTCAACCCCGCAGTCGCAGAGGGCGACCGCGAGATCGTCGATTCGCATCGCATTGGCGAGGCTCTCCAAGCTGGACCCCAGCACGGGGAGGGCGTCCAATGCTCGAATGCTGACGGTGGGGCCGAAATTGTCAGCTGCATCCTGGGGGAGGCCCAAGTCCCGGCGAAGGTCCTCATAGCGATAACGTTGGTGACGCAGCAACCGCTCGAGCGAAATACTCGCCGCGCTCAGCAAGTCGAGCGGCGTGGCAGTCGGCTCGATCTCGAGTTGCAGCGGCAGGACGGTCGCGGCTACACCGGCAATGTGGCGCTCCTCGTTCAGCCGCCCGGGCACCGCCCGCTGGACAGATATTACCCGCGCGCCGCTAAGGCGATGGAGATAAATCGCGACGGCGACGCTGAGAACATCGGTTAGGTTCGTCTGCCGTTTGGCGGCGAGCGTCCTGAGATCCGCGACGAGTTCCGATCGCAACTCGTGCGATCGCCGGATCGGCAGGGACGCGGCTTTGCGGAAGGATTTGCCCGCGAGGTTCACCGGCTCGAGCTGCGTGGCAAGCCGCTCCCGCCAGAAGGCGCGATCACGCGCAAAGTCGTCGCCCGCCCGGTAAGCTTCCTCCGCTTCAACCAGCCTGAGCGCGGAAGGTTGCACTGTGAGCGAGAGCGCCTCGCCCGCCGCTATTCTGCTGTACAGCGCCGTCAGGCGGGCCATGGTCATCACGAAACTCGGTTCGTCGCAGAGCAAACGGTGGCAGCGTTGGTAGAAAAGACAGCGCTCGTCAGCGACCCTCAAAAGGGCGAAGGTGAATAGCCGTTCGCCGGTGACATCTACCTTTTGGCTGAGATCAGCCTGCATCCAAACCTTCGCAGCAACCTCCGGATCGGACTCATCGTGCAGGTCGCGGATTACGGGTGACCAGGCGAGAGCGTCGCGGACGTGCTGGCAAGGACCCTCTGGCGTGTCGAAGAAGGCGAGACGGTAGAGGTCGAACTCGGCGACGAGTTGGCGGCAGACACGGATAAAGAGATTGGGATAAAATGCGCAGTTGATTGCATAGTGCCCGGCCAAGTTGAGGTCCGAGCGTGCAGTATCGCACGTCTCCGCGCACCAGATGCCTAATTGAGCCGCCGAGAGGGGACGCATGGCGTCGTTCTGGATATTAGTCGCTACTTTGTTCTTCGACCTTTCCGCAGCCTCTTTGACAACCAGCGATTCACGTTCGTCCATCTTTTCCTCAAAAATAAGAACCCGCCCCCATTCTCAACGAAAGCTGATTCGTGAACCAATTATCAAACCCCCGACGCCGATGTACGGCCTCAAGCTCGACTTCATCTAATTTTTGAAAGTGAATGGGCAAGCAAAATCGTGAGTTGCTGTGTACAAAAAGCAGGTGGATTTTGGGTGCGCTTTCCGTGAAAAAAGTCCGCATGCGTAAGTGCCTCTCTCGCAGGATTCGAACTGAAAATGGACAAAGTATTGCTCAAGATCACAAGCTGAATACGCTCAGATCGCTGCCAAGAGCGGACCCAATATCAAGACCATCCGTAAATGCCTGGACAAGCCGCGCTACGAACCGCGCGGCAAGGGATCCAGGCGCACCGGCAAGCTGGATCCCTACAAAGATCTGATCGTCTCCTGACTGGAAAAACATCCTGATACGTTTTTGCGGCGACTCATTGTGGCATGGGCATCCCGCCCGTGATCCTTGTGCGAGCACGGGCGGGACGCCCATGTCACAATGCGGGGCCCGACGGCTCACGCAGATTCCACAGAATCAGGGGATCTGAACCTTCATCAAAACGGAACGTCCTACCCAATCGCGAGATCTAGAGCCGGAGCCAATTTTCAAAAGGAAGACCTTCGACCCGTGAAAATTCTCGATCGTTGTCTGTCACAATGGTATGGCCAAGTGAGACCGCATGAGCGGCGATTAGCATGTCATTCCCGCCGATCGTCTTGCCGGCGGCTTCCAGCCGGGCGCGCAAATCGCCGTAGATTATTTCCGCTGGCGTCTCGAAGGGGAGAATTTCAAGTGCGCTAAGCACAGTTAGTAACTGAGCCAGCAGACGCGCGGAGCCTTTCCTGGCAGCTCCGTAGCGTAGTTCCGCGGCCACGATGATGCTTGTACAAACCGATTCCTCGCCAACGTGCGCGATGCGTGCGGCAACCTTGCCCTGCGGATTGCGGACCAGGTCCGAGACCATGTTGGTGTCGAGCAGGTAACCCATTACAGATCGACTGGGTCGGGAGTGGGGTCTCCAATCGACGGAAAGTCCTCGTTTAGAGACGATAAACCCGTCAGAACGGCGAGCAGCGATTTAGGCGGGGCAACTTCTATGATCAGTCGTTCTCCTTCCTTGCGCATGATGGCATCCTCGCCTGGAAGTTCAAATTCACGCGGAATACGGACAGCCTGATTTCGCCCATTCCTGAATAGTTTTACGTGGCGTTCGACGCTCATAGCAGATTCGCCTTAGGCATATGCCAAGAGCATATGCCAAAATGAACGAATGTCTAAGATGAAAATTCACTGTTGATGAGCGCGGGCACGGGTCGATAGGAACAAACCTCAACCGCGAATGGACACGAATAGACGCGAATAAAGACCGCATTTGGATCGATTCCCTTCGCGTCAATTCGCATCCATTCGTGGTTGAACTTTCCTCCTCTTCGAAAGGCCTTCCAGCGAGGATTTGCACTGACGCTGAAGAGTAGTTTATTCTAGGGTCATCGAGGTGGCTGTCTGAAGTGACGATGAAAGGCCAACAAACAAACCTTGCGATGGTGCGACAATCGCACCCAGGACCCGCATCAACGGGCTTTACTCACAGTGAAAATATTGTGTTCTGTCAATCAAGCGGAATGCTTCCGCCGCGGCATCGATGCTCCTGATAGCACGGTGCCAATAGATGTTAACCCGTCCGAGCTCTCTCAAGAAGAACGTGATTTCATCGCCGATCATCTTGCCGGCGGTTGCGAATTCACCTTTTCGACTATCGTTCCGCCGACCTACGAGGGGTTCATCGAGGCCGTTAAACAAGGAATGGAACACCAGAAGAATAAGCAAAAGACCCATCAGTGGGAACCTCCTCAACAACCAGCGATTTGGCCTCAATCCTGATCGGTAGATCATTGCTAGAGATAATAGGGACCCAAAGGGCTCTCGGTAACAGACAAAGGGAATCGTGGCGCGGCAACGATCATTTGGATTTATACATCAAAATTACCCGCTGCAAGGTTCTTGAATGATCCTTGGGTAGACTGTTTAGATTCCACCATTTAGCCTCTTTTATTTCAAGGTGATCAATTTTTGGCTCTATCTTTTCTATTCTGGCGACAAAGCAAAATACCGTATCAATCTTGTGTTCTATGTTATGTGTAAACTCGCCTATATATTCAGGTGAAATATGTAATCCCAATTCTTCTTTTACTTCCCTCTTAACAGCCTCTTCTTTGGTCTCATTGCTTTTAAATCCTCCGCCAGCAAGAGTCCACGCTGAACGACCATAAGTATGGCGAATCAGGAGTAACTCATCCCCACTGAAAAGGAGACACATAACGCCTTGAGTCTTGGGGCGGAAAATGAACCAATAAATTTTGAGGAGTGAATAAATAAATTTGTAAATAATTGATATCATTTGTCTTGCGTGGACAATTATCAGTTTCTTTGTCATCATCAACTGCCTGCATGCAGTGCCCTCGTTCGTCTCTTAATTTTCGATGAAGTGAGCTTCGTCATTAAGCTGGAATATCCAGGAAATCGTCCAAACTTCCGTAACATTTTATGCGTAGTGCCGGAAAATGTTTCGCATTGACATCGAATAGAGTGAGGCGTCTGCTTAAAATTGTCGTTCGACGACCTTTCCCCAAAAAACGTTGATCCTGCCGCCCTCCCGGCTGTTTACGGTGACGCAAGAATCCTCGCCGGAGATTGTTAGGTCGTTTAAGCGACGAACCATTCTAATATCCGGAGCAAACAAATGAAAATCCGCCTAGTAATCGCACTCGTAGGGATAGCAATCAGCATTGCTTTGCCGGCATTCGCCGACACCAGCACGCCTGATCCTCAATTACGCCAAAAGCTTCTCGATGTTATCGCAAAACATGCCGATGCCATGAACAAAAACGATGCCGCCGCTGCCGCCGCGTGCTTCACACAGGACGGGGTCTATGTAACGGAGGGCGGACCCGTCAAGGGACGAGAGGCAATCGAGAAGTGGTATGCTGATTTGTTTCAGAATGTGCAATTCAGCAACCACGTAATTACGGTCGATCCAGATTCCCCTCACACTATAGGCACGTCTGGCAATCAGATGTGGGCCACAGGAGAATGGAGCAGCGATATTAAAGGTAAAGACTTCGGCCCCGTACAAATCTAAGGATACTGGTCGGTGATTCGTGAGGGCGATGATTGGAAGATCCGGATGCTGACTTCGAACAGCACTCCAACACCGCCGAAGTAGACTGAGTCAAATTGCCGTCGGGGAGAATATCCCCGGCGGCGATGAGCTGGTCAGCTGCTTCGTTGATGCGCGCCCTACGAGGGCTACAGGACTCAGCCTGGGGATTGGCCCTGGGCTCAGCCCAGGGATCCCCCGGGTTTATTTCAGGAACCGGGGATGGGGAAAGGTACTGGAATCGGAAAGCCGATAAAGAGAGGCGAGTCGTAAGGGTAATAACCGCCGTCGTAATAGTGGCCGTGGTAGTAGCCGCCGTGCCAATACCGCCCGCCGTGACCCTCGTGTGCGTAGTATTCGTGACCGCCGTGGTACCCTCCACGATAGTGCCCGTGATTATTTCCTCCAGGATGGACGGCGGCGTGACCGCCGTGAACGGGTCCCGCGTAGGCCGAAACCACTCCGAAGATCGCGACGACGGTTAGGCTCAATGTTTTCATGGTATATCTTTCTCTAAAGTTCGTCTGGCGGACCTTGGGTGGCCTTCTAGTCGTCGACGAAAAAAGCAGCAGCGGAGCATCATAGGCTTCCAGCCTGTCTCTCGAGCGCCCGTTTGCTCTCTACGGATTCGCTGGTCCGCTGACCAAGACAAGCAGGATGCTTATGCTACTTTCCGCGACGCCATCTCGCGTGATACCGCGTCCGAGCAGCAGCAGCGATTTAGTTCAGGGTCAGACCCTGGGCCAGACGGCAAGAGCGGCGCACCGAATCCTCGCGTGCGAACCATCGCATTGGCCCTTGCGAAGCGGAGGTACCCTCCTTAAATAAGCCGGGTGATTACAGTGCGCTCGGGACGAACGGAGCCTGAGCGGCCTGAAGCGAGCCTCAACCGCGGAGAAAACTATGACAGGAAAATTTGGAGCCACTTCCACGACGGACGATGTGCTTGAAGGCGTGGACCTGAGCGGCAAGCGCATTCTGGTTACTGGCGTGTCGGCAGGGCTTGGCGTGGAGACCGCGCGTACGTTGGCGGCCCACGGCGCCCAGGTCGTTGGTGCGGCACGGGATTTGCCTAAGGCGAAGGCGGCGACCGAGCAGGTCCGCGCTCAGGCGGCCCACGGTGGCGGGTTGGAGTTGGTGGAAGTCGATCTGGCGTCGCTGGCCAGCGTCCGGGCCTGCGCCGACGCCCTGATTTCCAGCGGCGGGTCGTTCGATCTGGTCATCGCCAACGCCGGGGTCATGGCCTGCCCGAAGGGCCAGACTTCCGATGGCTTCGAAACTCAGTTCGGCACCAACCACTTGGGCCACTTCGTCTTAGTCAACCGCATCGTCTCGCTGCTGAAGCCTGGCTCGCGCCTGGTCAACCTGTCCTCGGCGGGTCATCGGTTCTCCGACGTTGACCTCGACGATCCAAACTTCGAGCACACGCCCTATACTGAATTCGGGGCCTATGGTCGCTCGAAGACCGCCAACATCCTGTTCGCCGTCGAGTTCGACCGACGCCACAAGGCGAACGGCGTGCGGGCCACGGCCGTGCATCCCGGTGGCATCCAAACCGAGCTGGGTCGTCACTTGAGTCCAGAGGCCATAAAGCAGCTCATCGATGGTATAAACGCGGCCAACTCGGCTTCGGGCGCCCCGGCCTTCAGCTATAAAACCATCCCGCAAGGCGCGGCGACCACGGTCTGGAGCGGCATCGTGGCCTCTGCCGATGAGGTGGGCGGCCTCTATTGCGAGGACTGCCACGTGGCCGACTTCGCTGAAGGCGACCACATCCGCAGCGGCGTCCGCGCCTACGCCCTGGATCCGGACCACGCTAAGGCGCTCTGGGCCAAGAGCGAAGAAATGGTGGGCGAGCAGTTCTGAAACGCGGCTTCGGCCAGATCTCTCGTTCCAACCATTAGCCTAGCGTTTTCCAGAACAGCATCAGCCTTGCATTTGTCACATCCATCCGGGAAACCAGAGTAGGAGCGAAATTGAGTTTCTCGTCGAGGCTCATTTCCAGAAATGCCTCCAAGTCTTGCTTGATGTTATTCAACTCCCAGGCGAATTGGCGAAATTGTTCTTTCGTTTTCATTTGAGTTGTCGCAACGACCGATCTTCAGAGGGGTTTAGCTGTCGTGTGCCGGAGCCGCTAACCTTCATAGCCACTAGACGGAATAATAAACAAAGTTTGATTCCGCCCAAGAGGACGCTGGTTAGCGTCTCCATCGCGACCGTCGATAGGGACGCAGCGTCTGGCGTGGTGAGTGTCGGCGTGTCGGCGGCTTCGCGACGTTCCAGCCATGCCACGCCGATACGCCGACACGCCGACGCGGGCCAGCCTACCGGCTCGGACGGAGCCTCGCCCTCCCAGCGGTCAGCCACCTCGTGCGTTTCAGGAAGATTTTTGGTGATCGTTGGTCGAGGCAAGGAGCCAATCGAGATAGGGTTGCGCTCCCATCTTTATCGGGATGGCGACGAGTTCGGGGACTTCGTAGGAGTGGAGTTCGCGCATCCGCAATTCGATCGCGGGAAGAAGTTTTCCGCGCGTCTTGATGAGCATCAGAGATTCGGCGGCGGATTCGACGGCTCCCTGCCACCGATAGATTGAATGGATATGGTCAACGATATTGACGCAGGCGGCGAGCTGTTCGGCGACGAGAGCAGTCGCGATGCGACGGGCTTCCTCCGGTGAACCGGCCGTAGAAAACGCTACGACAAGTTCGGCGTCGGAGTTGTCTGCCATAACCTAAACCCCTGGCAAAGACAGATCGCTCCGCGTTGATTCCCAGCTCCACTCGGAATCACAAAAAAGAAAAGTTGAAGGCAGGGAAACTGCCAATCTGTGAGGTCGGAGGCGGCGCATGATCTTACGGAAGTGAGGAGGTCATTTTCAGCTGAGTCTACGAAGACGTATCTCCTTCCGAAAGTCAAGAGGGCTGCCACTCACCGAGCAGCTTTCAGGTCGCCGTCCGATCGCTCGGATGCCAACGTCTTTGTTCCATAGTTGGGCCGCTCGATTTGTCGTCCAGCTTCCACGCCCGTTCGATTTCGTGCCGGATGGAAATCGACCGACGCGATCCGATTCTGGAAGGGATATCGCCGGCCATTTCTGCATCGAGCCAGGTGTAGATTTCGATTTTGTCGCTTAGGGTCATGTACCGGATCTCGTCTTTGATTTGTGTGACGTTCATCATAGCCTGGCCTTTCCTTCCACGCAGGGGACTCGATAGGCTCCTCGTATGGGTTGTTGATTCATCCGGGGCTAGTTCGCGCAAAGCTAGAGTTCCGGATGTACTCCATCATGCCACTTATTACGTCACGCCGATGCCGCCTCGACGATGCCAGAACATAATTTCCTGGTGGAGGCCTTTTGTTATGACAGGAGCCGTCGGTTATAGCTAATAGAAACTGTCACGGGATTCCAGTTTCCTTTCGCCTCAGTATCTCCGATATCAGTCGAAGGAAGATGTCTATTAATGTCTTTCCCTTCGCTTCATAAGAAAGTCTCCCTCGGCGCGTCGATCGCCGCGATTTGCGTCGCAGTCGCTATCACCATTGTCTGCCTGCAGGTCTGTCTGTCCATTTACGAGTCCAAAATCAATGGGGACACGCCGGCAATTTGTGGGCTTTATCTTGAGCAGAACCCGATGGTCCATGACCACTTCGGAGAGCTGCAAGAAGAGCTCTTTCTAAAAGACGAGAGCGCGGTGCTGATCAATGACCCGCATTCGGGCAGGCAAGGACTTTATACTTTCAGGGTTACAGGGACCATAGCAAAAGGGACCTTGAAAATGGTATGGGCCAGGGAAGCGGGAGATGGCGCCTTGACGGTCACGGCTATCAGTATCACCGACGAATGCCCTCTCCGGCAACCGCTCATCGGTCAGAACCCGAAAGAAGTCCCGCCTCAGGTCTCAGGTCTTTCCGACGGACCAATCGCGATCGCGCTTTGAAGGCTCCCGGTCAGTTTCCCGGGCAAGTGACGCGCCGCGAATTGACACGAATGGAAAGGCGAAGATAGGAATTCTCGCACGGAGCCATTCCCCCTTCAGGTGCTTCTGAATCCGACCATTTCGCGATCATTTCGTGTCCTTTCGCAGTTTTTCCAACCTTCAAGGCCACGGCGCTAAACAGACAAGGCAGAGGCAGAACCTCAGGAGACATTCTTCATGAAGTCTCCTATGAGCCTGTCTACACTCGTCCCGCATGGACGCCTCCGTCCACTCGCAGGTTTTCTCCAGTTACAAAGCCGGCGGATTGGAGGTAAAGCACGGCCTCGACGATATCCGAGATCTCACCCATCCGAGCGATAGGATGGAACTTTCGCAACGCTTCGTGATCGTGGTTGGCGTGCATTGGGGTGTTGACAACTCCCGGTGACACTGTGTTCACGCGGATGCCACAAGCGGCGTACTCCAATGCCAAAGCCTTGCTCACGGCCGGCATGGTTGACTTCGAAAGCACGGCTAGAAGAGCAGGCGCGCTGGCGCTCGGTTGGTCCGCCAGGACCGCAGAGATGTTTACCACGTGTCCCGAATTTTGCTTCTTCATCTGCGGGATCACCTGCTGCGTCATGAAGAAGAAACTGGCCACATTGGTGTTCATTACTAAATTGTAGTCGTCCTCGGTGTACTCGGTGAACGGCTTGGGAATGAAAATCCCTGCGTTGTTAACCAGCAAGTCGATGCGGCCGAAATGCTTGATCGCCGATTCTGCCACTTTGACGGCGGTTTCCTTCTTGCCGATGTCACCGTCGATGAGGACGAGATTGGCCGACGCTTTGAGCTCATTGGACTTGCTGATCGTCCGAGAAGTTGCCACCACGCCGTAGCCGTGTTCGATAAGGGCCAGCGTGATTCCGAGGCCGATTCCACTGGAAGCGCCCGTCACAATGGCGACCGGATTTTGTGTGCTGCTCATACTATTTTCTTTCTGTTTGCGACAGTATTTGCCTCAATGAAGCATTCTCCGGGTCGGTCGTCCAAAAAGCGGCGGTATCACGCGAAATGGCTTTCGCGAAAAATAGCATGTCATCCCGCTTGCCTTCCATTGACGGAGGGGGCGAATTCGCAAGGCGCGATCGACGGCAGATGGTTACCCTCTATCACGCGCTCTTTGATCTGGGCAATCCTTTGAGCGGTTTGCCGAGGCATGGCAGATGGATCCGCCTCAACGAAAACCGGTTTGGCCTCGCGCCGGCTCAGCATCGCGAGCAAGACCGTAACTGCAGCAAAAAGGGCGATTGCGACCGAACCGAGATCAATCGCGATCTTTAGTCCCCATGCTGTGGCCGCTGCGCCGAGGAGAAGCGCGACCATCGCTTGCATCAGGTAGGCGATGACCAGGACCGCTGAAATCGTTCCGCCCCGGTAATGAATGGGTGCGTTGGCGTTGATGAGGTTGAGGCCCCCCATAAATGAAAGACTATAGCCAACGCCGGCCGCGGCGATGGCGGCGAGAAATATCAGCAGCGAACGTTGATCAGTCGACAGATCCAGCAGACCCATACCGATAAATGAAGCAATTCCGCCCAAGAGCATGGAAGAGCTCGGAGACAGCCGTTTGGCGGAGATGGCAATCAGGCCGGAAGTCACCGCTAGAAGGGACATGGCTGCCCCATTGATGAATCGATTATTTGAACCGATGAGATCATGTGCGATCTGCGCGCCCAGTGACATCATAATGCCTCCCAAGGCGTACCCAATCGTGATCGCGACAGTCGAAGTGACAAACACCCTGTAGAGGCTTCGGGGAACGCGAGGGATTTTGGGTCGCCAAGGCCCTGATACCTCGGTGAAGACGTGATGGGGAAGAAACCAGGTCGCCGAGAAAATGGTGGCGATTACGGTGAACAGGAGCCAGAAGTTCAGCCGCGTGGGGAAAGGCGCATATTCGATCAAAGCTCCACCCACCAGTGTGGCCAGGGCGAGCCCCAGCGATTGGGCGGCGGTCGTGATCGAGCCGGCGTGTTCGGCCTGGCCCGCTGGACTGAACTCCACCAGGGCTGCTGCGGAAGGCGACGCGGAAAGACCAACTCCGACTCCCATGAAAGCACGACCGACGAAGATCCAATATGCATTGGGGGCCATGGCGAAGAGCAGAACCCCCGTCATCGATGCTCCCAGACCAAGCAACATCGTGGTCCGACGTCCGATATAGTCCGACAGATCGCCGAATAGCAGAAGGACGCTTACGACCATCAGGGGATAAACGGCAAAGATAGCTGTCGTGACCGCGGGGGATAGATGCCACTGAGCGGCGTAGAGCGGGTAGCTCATGGCCGGAGCCGCACTGGTCCATAAGGTATGAACGACCACGGCAGCGGCGATCCAAAAACTAGCCCTTGGCCCGAATACGTAGGTCGAACCGGTTTTCGCGACTCCGTCCACATTCTTTTGTCGGGTCTTGGGTTTCATGCGAACGGACGAGAAGCCGGTGGAGGATCTGGTTGAGTTCATGTCTTTAAAATTGCTGCCCGGTCGGCGATTGAACCGGGCCGACCATTCGCTCAATATGTACGAACGTATTGGTCTGTCAAATCAAGCCCTTAAGAATGAGCGCTGCTGCCTCTCCGTTCCGCGAGGTCCAAAATCAGCCGGCTTGCCAAATTCCGAATACGGACGACCGTAGTGTTCATGGCTAGACCATCCTTGAAAGAGAAAATTCTCACCACCGGTCTCCAGGTGGTGCATGAACGCGGGTTCGCGGGGGCTAGCGTTCGCGATATCGTCAAAGCCGCCGGTGTGCCCCAGGGGTCGTTCACCAATCATTTCGCGTCCAAAGAGGCTTTCGGCCTTGCGGTGATTGAGCTCTATTTGGCCAATAGCCGCAAAAACATTGCCGAGACTCTTCGTAACGATGCGCTACCACCGCTTCAAAGGCTCGGAGACTACATTGAAGCGATCAAGGATCGCATGAACAAAGCCCAGATGAGAAATGGATGCCTGTTCGGGAATTTTACGGCAGAAGCCTGCGAGCACAGTGAGGTCATCCGTCACCGCCTGGTGGAAATATTTTCTGAAATACAAGACGCCGTGGCTTACTGCCTCAAGTCGGCGGTAAAGGCAGGGGAGTTACCGCGGAAATTCAAGTGTGACGAGACGGCCGGTTTTATCGTCTCCTCTCTGCAAGGAGCAAACCTTCTCGCCAAGGCCCAGCGCAGTCCCGCCCCGGTCGACCGATTCAAAAAGATTCTATTTTCCGCGGTGCTGCGCTGAGACAAGCAGAAATGCTTATCCTACACTGCGCGACGCCATTTCGCGTGATTGCGCGCCGAGCGCCAGCAGCGTGGCATCGACTTCCAGCCTGTCTCTGGAGCGCCCGTTCGCTGGGTGTGCATTCGCCTGTCCGCTGACCGAGACAAGCAGGATGCTTATGCTACTTGGGCGACGTCATTTCGCGTGATAGGGCGCTGAGCGGCAGCAGCGTAGCATAGGCTTCCAGCCTGTCTCTCTGGAGCGCCCGTTCGCTCGGTGCGCATCCGCCTGTCCACTGACCGAGATATGTCCAGAGTTAAGATGGGCTTGTTATCGGCGGGTCGTTCTCTGCCTCAATCAACCAGCGCCAAAATCCAAGTGCGATCAGCACGATCGCCGGAGCGATTGTGCAACGTAGCCCATAAAGAGCGGCGGCTAGCCCACCACAGAACGCACCAAGGAAGAAGGCGAACCACATCGAAGTGAGAACGACAATAGTTTTGCTTTGATTTCCGCCATCGGCTTTCCCTCGATTGGTAATTTGCGAGCCGATCGCCGCGCCGAGCTTGGCCAAGGTGCCGGTCACGAAGGTCAGCGCAACCGAGACTTTGCCGACTCGCTGGACCGTAGAATTCAAAAGACCCATCGTGGCAGCGAGCCCAAAAAACAATTCCAGCCGGCTCTCATTCGATCCGACCGATTGCCAGTAAATTTCCAAAGTGGCCACGACCCCTAAAGCGATGCCAGCAGTAAAAAAGACAATTGCCTGGCCCTGCCTTTTGAAAATGTCATTCATTATCGTTCCCACCGTTACGCCAAGGACAAAGGTAGGAATGACACCGATCACCGGCGCCAATTGGTGCCAATCACCCCTCGCAAGCAGAACCGCCGCGCGAGTCGAATTGCCGCTCATGAACGAGAGGTAAATTCCCGAATACAAAAGGAAACCCGTGGCGTCCACGTATGCCGCGACGGCGGCGATCACCAGCGAAAGCAGAAAACTTGTTCGCTCTTTCTTCGGGACACCTGGATTGGAATTTTCTGGTCCAGGCATTGGGTGTTAAGCGTGCTGGTCTAAATGCATCCGATGGGCGCGGTAACGCGCATAAGTTTATACAATATGATTTTAATCCTCTTACCCGCAATCTTTGCCGCGATCGTCGTCGCAATCTCCATGATCCGACACCCCATCTCGTTCGGACGGTTTACTCGAGTTGGGGTTGCCGCAGAGGATGTTGCGGTGAGAAAGGAACGCGTTGAGAGATTGAGGATCGCCGGCCCGATAAAGCAATTCCTAGTCGTGGTGCTACCGGACGGAAAAGTTGTTAACCCAGGTCTGAACCTCAGAACCGAGCCGCTGGAGCCGTTCTCTTCACCCCTTGAGAGAAGCGCTCTTTGAAATCGTCCTCGTTTTCTTCGCGGGCGGAGAAACCCGCTTTAGCCAGTAGCCAGTAGCCAGCTGACCGCCGGGCCAATGAATGCGTCTGAAGGATTGCGAGGGATGACCAGTCCGGTGTAATTTTTAAATGCAAGTTGCCATTGCGCGCACGCGCACAATGGCGTTAGTTTATACGCCAGATGGCGAACAAACGTAAAACTCCCCAGGCCCTCCAGCAAGCCACCGCCAGGAAACGGGTGCATGTCCGGGAGCGTGAGCTTTTCACCGGGAGCGTTCAAAAAAACACCTCGGTGACCCACCTGGAATCTTCTGACGTGACGATCGGGAACGTCCGACGCGGACTATCTACCCGGCTGTTTAAAAGGGTGGCTGCAAGCTTGGGATTCAACGACCGCGAATTGGCGAGCGTTCTCAAAATCCCTAGCAGAACCCTTGACCGGCGGTTCAAACACCAAGTCTTGAGCCCCGACGAGTCCGACCGCCTGGCGCGTGTCGCAAACATTCTAAAAAGGGCCCAGGAGGTTTTCGGCAATGTGGAGAAGGCGCGCGAGTGGATGAACGCGCCGCTTAGCGCCTTCGAGGGTGAAACGCCGCTCCAACGGGCGGATACTTCCCTTGGCGCTACCCAGGTTGATGATGTGCTGGGCCGGATTGACTATGGAGTCTACAGCTGATGGTTGGCTATCGGCTCGTTCGTGAGACTCGAGCCTCGGAGGCGTTCAGCGGCGAAGGGGCCAGACGTTTTGGCGGGCGCTGGAACCCGAAGAATATCCCGGTGGTCTACGGATCGGAACACCTATCACTGGCCGTCTTAGAGTTCCGCGTGAACCAGGGGGGATATGATCCCACCGACCAGTATGTTTACTTTGGGTTTGAATTCGATGAGGCACTGGTCGAGTCAATCGAAACTCCGCCAGTGGACTGGCTGAAGCGGTTTAAAGAGGACGGCTCGATCACGGCGGCTCAGGCTTTTGGTGGGGAATGGTTTCAGCAAAAACGCTGCGCGGTCCTTTCGGCACCAAGCGCGGTCATCGGCATCGAACGCAATTTCGTCCTGAACCCGTCTCACGCGGATTTCGCGAAAGTCGCCATCGGTTCAGCGTCCAAACTTGATTTGGATCCCCGCCTTTGGAGCACCGCCTGAAAAGCCCAGGTATAGCCTAGGCTTCCACCCTCTTTTTAAGCTGATCCCGTCCCCTATCTTTGTTCTCTTTGCTATCTTTTTTTCAAAATCCTCTTTGCTTTCTTCTGTGGACCCGGAAACCTATAAAGATTGCTAGTACATATCTATCCAAACAAACATTACTAACTGCGCTAGGAAACCTTTAGTTTCCTTCCAGCGGGATCGCCTCCGCACTTTCGATAGACCGCGATCCCGCCTAAAGTTGCCGTCACCCGATGATCGGTCATCAATCCTGATCGTAATGATGTCGATGATGATGCCATCGGTGCCACCGATAGTCATCAGAGTGACGATAATGGCGGTAGCGCCGGGAGTCGTAATAATAAGGTCTGTATGGCTGATATCCAGGGCCGATGTGGATGCTAAAGCCTTCATCGGCCTTTGCTTCGGCGGGTGCCAAAGCAAACAGCCCGAACGCTGCCAACCCCAAAAGAAAATATCTTTTCATAACATTGGTTTCGAAAGATTAGACGAATCGGGAGCGCTCCCCATTCTGTTCCTACCTGTCGATCAGGCTACTCCCTGATGGTGACGGAAACGGCTGAATCTCCTGCTATTTCGGGGACAGGAGACTAGAATCCGGCAGCGTTTGCCGATCATCGATCGCCATGGCAAGGAGATCTCAGGGGGAGACCGCTTTGCAAACCTCTACTGAAGCGTTTGCAACGCCCGGTCGGCGATACCGGTTATCGCGTCTCCTCAAAGCTATTTTAGAAGAACGCTTGAATATTTAAAGGCTTTCTGAAAAATAGAGGGCAAGATCCGGAAGGAAAGGATGACTATCGTCAGGAGAATTACAGAGCTAAAACTAGCCAATATTTCGTTCACGATCCAACTTTTCGATGGGCATCAATACGCCGTTCCGTCGGGAGGCTCCGTGGAAATCGATGTCTCAGGGCCGACGGGCGATAGTGTTACAGTGTTGAATCCCTTTGACAACCGCGAATATCGGATTCCGGTCGCCGCAATTAGCGGTGTCTCGTTGAGTGGGCAGCCGTGAGAGCGTTTGACTGGGGGAACTGCTGCTTTGCGTCGCGGTGGCCCGTCATCCCGTGGGGAGGATGACGCGATGAGAAGAGGCTCGTGCTCGGCACGCCGGCATTTCTTTTCAGGTAAAGCATCTATCTGCCCATCCAAACTCTATCCAAATCTTTGCTTCCTTTGCTATCTTCGGTTCAAAATCCTCCCGAACAAATCATGAGCGACTCAGCGGCTTTGGTCAGGCCCGCCCCGATGGAGGGACATGGAGTTTATAATCGCAGTTCGCGGGTGCAGGCTGCCGGCCTCTCGCCGGCGGTGCCGCTGCTTGAGCAGGCGGCCAGGACCGTCACGCTGCCAGCAGCGCCGCAACCAGTCGTGATCGTCGATTATGGTTCGTCAGAGGGTCACAACTCGCTGGGCCCGCTGGGAGTGGCGATCTGCGCCCTCAGAGAGCGAGTTGGAAAGGAACGAGCGATCTCGATCGTGCACACCGACCTGCCTGACAATGATTTCACCGCGCTCTTCCGGACGCTGGCCGCGGATCCGAACAGCTATCTACTGAGGGATCCTGCCATCTTCCCCTCAGCGGTCGGAAGGTCCTTCTACGAGCAAATCCTTCCCGCCAGCAGTGTCACCCTGGCCTGGAGCTCCTGGGCGGTGCAATGGCTCAGTCGGGTGCCGGCGCCAATCCCCGATCAGGTGCAGGTTTCCTACAGTCGAGATTCGACTGCACGCGCAGCGTTCGCGGCACAGGCGGCGGAGGATTGGCGGATGTTCCTCGCCCAACGCGGGCGCGAATTGCGCAGCGGGGGTCAGCTCGTGGTGCTGACGATGGCTCTCGACGATGCCGGCAGTTTCGGCTATCGGCCAGTGCTTGAGGCCATGTACACGGGACTTTTGGACATGGTTGAGAAGGGCTTTATTCGCATGGAGGAAGTTCGGCGAATGGCCATTCCAACCGTCGGGCGGAGCCGGGTGGATTTCCTGGAGCCTTTTGCCGAAAGCGGTTGCTTTGCGGGCCTTTCGATCGAACAAATGGAGATCTTCCTCGGTGAGGATCGAATCTGGGCACAATTCGAGAGTGAGGGGGGTGGTGACGCCCAGGAGTTCGGTGCCCGCTGGGCTGCCTTCTCGCGCGCTTCGGTTTTCCCCACGTTGGCCGCCGGTCTGGACGGTGGACGAAACGATCCGCGGATGGTCACGTTCGTTGATCGCCTGGAGGCCGACATGGCGGCACGGCTGGCGGCGGCACCTGAGCGAATGATCATTCCGCTTGGCAAGATGCTGCTCGTCAAGGAGGGGTCCTGACGCGTCGGAGTACGCTTCACTTCGTTGTTCCGATCACCGAGGCCACGACCGACCGCTCGGCCCCCAGCGTACGGTGTTCGTACAAAAAAAGGCCTTGCCAGGTGCCGAGTGATAGTTGGCCAGCCGCGATCGGGATCGATTCCGAGGTCCGCGTGAGCGCCATCCGAATATGGCTGGGCATATCGTCCGGGCCCTCCGTGGTGTGAGAAAAGTATCCTGCGTCTTCAGGAACCAACTGTTCGAAAAATTTTTCGAGGTCACGGCGCGCGGACAAGTCGGCGTTTTCGAAAATCAGCAGGCTGGCGCTGGTGTGGCGGAGAAACACATTCACCAATCCTGTCTTACCTGACTGGCACGCACCAGTTCCGCCACCTTATCGGTGATTTCGCAGGTGCCTTTGCCTTTGGTCCGGACGACGAACTCTGCGCTATAGACGGTGAACATAGATGGATTCTAAGGCAGCGTCTGTCGCTGCCGGTCGATTTTTAGGCTGTCAGGTATTAGTAATAGTTGCTCTTTCCCTGCTCAGGCAACCATTTCCATCGGCCCCAATTTAAATGACGGCATTCAGGAAAACCGAACTCGAACTTCATCGGCAAGCAGGGGAGAAGCTCATGAATCCGAAGAGAGTAAAACGGGAACTTCGTGGCTTCCGGGTCTTTTTATTTCCGGAATAAAGAGCCGAGGCGGAAGTCGCACGCGAAATAGGAGGTAAATAGAACAAAGAATATGAAGAGACTAATTCTCACTTCCCTACTAGCTGCCTTCACGGTCTCCGGCGCGCTCGCGCAGCAATTCACCGTAACCATACCGGGTGGACACGACCGCGAATGGTACGAGCATCACGGTTATCAATGGCACGATGGTCAGTGGTATCGCGCCGGCGAAAGAGAACGGCACGAATACCGTGAACATCACCGTCACCATGGCTACTGGAGAGACGGCCACTACTATCGTTACGGCGACGAAGACCGCGATTAAAATTATACGGTAGGTCGTCCGAGCCGGGATCCAAGGCCAGCTAGAAGTACGAAACCGGGTATGCCGTTCCCATTCCGAGAGTAACGATGAGACCAGTCGCGCGAAACACATCTTCAAAGAAGAGGGAGCCCATGATATTTGAAGCACCGGAGAAGCCCGTTCCGATGTGAAGGCTGCCGATATTTCCGACTCGACTGGCAGTATGGTCCGTGAAGTTCTTTCTAGGAGTGGCCCACCAAAAAGCGACGTTACTCCGTCGGGCGATTCTTCTTTCAGAGAGACAGGACGAAATCTGTAAGGAGTAAGATTTAATAAAGGAGGCCAGGCGCTGCAAACGCCTGGCCTCCTTTTTGTTTTGTTCCGCATAAGCTTCAGGAAATAGGCGGCACAATGTTGGTTAGAGTAATCATTCCTTCCATGCTATGCCCCATTTATGGCAGGTCGACCGCCGGCCCATACGATTACGCCACCATCGAAAACCCAAAAGAGCAGAGGCACCGCCACAATCAGGAGAAGGGTCTCATCACTATATCCAAGGTGTGGGCGGAAATCGGAACGCTGGAGATTATAATCATTGGCTCCACGCACGCCGAGTCCATTCGTAGCATACATAAATCCCAATACCCTAGCAGAATCCAGGATCTCGCCGAATTCCCATAATTTTTCGTCGAGCGCTGCACCTCAAAGCGTCCGAAAACCAGATCAATGGTCTGACTGCGGGGCCAACATTTCGCCAAGGGGGTCCAACCCGGAAGTTCTCATTCAACGTGGCCGGAGGGTTTCAGTTTTCATCCCTGGATTTCTTTTGTCGGTTTTTTGATATCGATCGCCCGGATGATAGCGGCGGTGTTTAGCTTTAAACGATAAAGTCGATCTTAACGAGTACGATCATGAACCTCATCTATTTCGACTATCAGGGTAAGTTGTCCTCGAACGAAGATCATTACTTAGTGGAGGTCTCAAAAAAGAACGCGGACGGAGTAAACCGAAGCCTAATCGAATTGCGCATCGCCGCTTCGAGCATTCTCCTGCATGGCTTAAGCGAAACTCTCGCTGACGTTCGGATAAACCCCCCGGGACCTTCGGAAATCGAAAAGGCCCGTTTCGACAAAATGACGAAGGAGCAAATCTTCCGCGGCACGGATGGTTCAATCTACAGGGTGATTAAGGATACGCCTGATCGCACGACCACTTCTTGAACTGCCGAACAATCAGAATTGGGACAATGGACCTTCAGTCTCAAATGTGGCGCGCCACATTTGACGCTGGAAAACTGCCAGTCCGGTTCGGAGGGAGGGGGAGTTGACGCTCTCCCTACCCTACCCTATCATTTCGCGCCGCCATTTCGCGGTGATAACGCGCCGAGCGGCAGCAGCCTAGCATAGGCTGATAGAACGTCTTCCAGCCTGTCTCTTGAGCCAGGCCCGATACGGATCGCTTTTGGACGTGCCACGCCGGACGCGCGCAGCCCGCTCAATCGTTAACCGACAGGACCATGATGGGGTCGGCAATTTTCTCCGGGGCGATTTCCTGATCGAGGGGAAGGACCGCTGTGCCGATGGCAAAAAATTCAATGACATGGGTCTGCCAGCCGTGGCTACCCTCGTGGATATCAACGCCGACTACGCCTTCAGCTTTGGCGGCAGCCGCTTCGGACTGCATGCGTTCGACGGCAATTTCGCGCGCCTCGTACATGGCTGAGGTGAAATTTTCGAGTTCGATATTTTGGCCGGCGCGGGCTAACGAAGAGAGCACGCCGCGATGGGCGACATGATAGACACAGGAGCCCATGACCATTTCCACGGGACGATAGCCGGAGTGGAGAAGCGACCAGAAATCCTGCCCTGATAAATCTGACGTAAAGGGCCCTCCGTCATGCGCCCGGAAGCCCTTATGGCCGTCGCCATGGACCACGCCGGTGCCGATGGCGATAAATTCCAGCAGATGTTCGTCCCATTCGAGACGTTTGATCGTGAGTTTGACTCCGACAATGCCGTCCGCGCCCATCGCGGACGCTTCAGCGCGCATGCGAGACATGGCAAGCTCGCGCGCGTGGTACATGGCCTTGGAAAGGATGTCCATTTCCTGGTTTTTGGTCCAGTTGCCGTATTGGATGCCGACATGGTAGACGCAGGTGCCGACGCATAGACCGATGGGTTCAAAGCCTGCTTTGCGGACCAGGAGAAATTCGTTGACGGTGAAATCGGAGGTAAAGACCCCTGAGGAGTGCAGGGATGTGCGCAGACCTTTGAGACGTTCCTGGCCGTGGGTCGGAATGGTGCTTGGATTGTCGCTGGGCATTTCAGATGGCTCCGTCTCTGTCGTTCGAGGCATAGGATTGGTGGTGGCGGGCAGTGCCGCTGAGTGGAGATTTACCGGAATGCATATCGACGACCATTCTAATTTCGTGCGGGATTGGCGCGCCGCGGCGCGCATCGACCGTGGTGGCGATGACGATGTGACGGGCAAGATATTTTTTAAGGTCGCTTTCGCCTTCGCGTTCAAACATTTGGCTGAAATTGATATGGGCGAGGACACCGTTGCCCTGAGATTGCGCGCTCTGCCGGAGTTCAGCATGGGCACGTTGGCGGACGAGTTCCCACAACTGGGAGAGCTGCCGGGATTCGGCATTACCTCTCCAGGTTTGCCGGGCGCTGCCGCGCCAGTCATTCATCCATTCATAGTGCGCGCCGATGGCGATCCCGGTCGGCACGACGTCGGCTTCCAGCAATTTCACAAATTCCAACGCTGGAACGGTGGCAATGATCGGGGTCAGAGCTTGGCGGCAGGCCATCGATTTTAACCGCGGTGCCGATAAGGGTGAAATCCATGCTGCTTTCTATGGCCAGCGGAATGGTCCGCATCTTCACATCGAGCACAGCGTTGGCGCCGGCTGCCTTTGCCTCTTCCCGCAAGCGTTGCAAGGCGGTTCCCCAGCCTTGGCTATGGCCCAGAGTCCACGACCAGCCGTAGTGTAGCCAGCAGGTGGCTGAGACGGAGGCGATCGGTTGGATCCCATGCGAGCGAGCGATCAGGAGTTCGGCAGGCGTGAGGGTGGCGATCCACGGCGTCTGGCCGGTACGCGCGCGCTTCCAGGCGGGTGCGGGTCGAGGTGGGTACGGCACCAGAACGCAGCGAACTAACAATATCGGCTTGCCGTTGGGCGGAGGCAGCTTGTCGCGCTTTCGCGTCCGGGTCTGGCTCTTTGAAAAAATCGAACAGGCCCATGAAGATTCCTAGACTCGCCATGAATTTGGCGATGGACTGACTGAAAGATTTGGCGTGATCGGAGACTTTTTTGGTTTCCTCGGCGAGGCGGCCGAACCAGTCGGCCGGATCGAGGCTTTTGGTGTTGAGCGTGATTCCACGGACGACCATGGCGATGCTGGCTTGCAGGCGGCCATGGTTACTTGCAGAATGTAGTGGTTCTCACCCAGATCGACCGTGACCCCGGTGGTTTTGGCATTGCGCGAGAACAGGCCTTTGCTTTGCTGAATAGTCACGCGCTCGGGCATAGCCTCATGCAGACGCAGGGCGAAAGCGTGGAGGTTACTTTCCGCGTCCGATTTGAAGCGCCCACGAAGGAGCAGGTCATCAGGTGATCGTCACTTCAATACATCTATTGACCGTTATTTGCCAAAGGTTATTAGATTAATGACAGGTTTTTCAATCTGTCTCGATTAAAACCCGGACACGTTGCAAACGTATAAGAACGACGGTAGAGTTGCCCAGCAAGCCAAGCACAAACGATTCCCACCAACGCGGGGAGCTTGAAAAAGGAGAATGTCGTGCGATCTTTTCACGGATGGCGTTCGCTCGCCGTCTCGCGCCAGCCTCTCGTTGCTCACTGCTTTCATGATGGGTCAGGGTTGTCCCAACGCATCGACCTTATCGAGTCTGGCGAACAGCGTGCTTTCATCCTCTGGGAGAACCCGCGGTGGGGTGAATACGACTCAGGCTGGGGAGTGGGGGAGGAGTGGGTGGAATGAGGGCGGGGTGGGCGGACTTTTAGCTGAAACATTCACCTCGGCTCCTTTCACGGCCACGTTTACTCCCAGCCAGACCGGGCAGCCGGTGGATGTGGTGGTGGCCGGCAACAACCCGGGCAGCCGCCTGAACTTCACGGTAACCGATCCCTCCGGCGCCGCCGTGGCGAGCGTCACCAGTCCGACTCCAACGTCTCACTTGCAAGTTTCACCCCGGCGACGGTGGGCATCTTTACGATTTCGGCCACTGAAGGTGGCACCGCTTCCGCGATTTATCTTGTTCATGCGTTTGAGTCTCCCCAAGGGACGCCCGAACCGAGTGGGCACGAGCACGGCCATGGCCTCTTCTTAACCAAAATTTCCATGACCGCGCCGATCACGGCGACTTTCACGCCCACGCAAACCGGCCAGGTGGTTGGCGTTTTTGTTGCCGGAAATGACTTGGCTAAGCCGGCTCACCGTAACGGTCACTGACCCATCCGGGGCCGCCGTGGCAAACGTGACCAGCCCGACCACGAATATTTCGAGCGTCCACTTTACGCCTGAAGCAGCGGGCACATACACCCTGACGGCCACCGAAACCGGCACCGCTTCCACCCTCTACGTCGTCCATGCGTTCGCAACCTCTGCGACGGGGCGGCGCCGACAAATCCGGAAGGAAACGCTGCTCGATCGCACGTTCGGCATCCGTCCCGATGACGGACACGTTCACGCCGATCAACACCGGCCAGAGCGTGACCGTGGTCGTCGCCGGAAACGATCCCGCCAGCCGAGTGACGTTCACCGTGACGGATCCTTCCGCGGCGACCGTCGCCAGCGTCACCAGCCCGACCACGAATGCTTCCATCGTTTCGTTCACACCTGAGAGCGGCCGGTGCATACACGGTAGCCGCGACGGAGACGGGCACAGCGGCCAGCCTCTACATCGTCCAGGCCATCCAGCCGCTGAGTGCGGACTACGAGGATCTGCGCGGGACGACATGGCGCCTTGCTGTGGCAGACGTCAAGCACTGCTCCGATCACCGCGACCTTCTCGCCCAAGCAGGCCGGCGATCTGATCGACGTCGTTGTCGGCGGCTAAAACTCCGACAGCCGATTGACCTTCACGGTGACCGACTCTTCCGGGAATCCGGTGGCGGCGTCGACGAATCCCAGTGCGAATGCGTCGAGCACGGTATTCACGGCCGCAGTCACGGGCGCCTATAAACTGGTTGCCAACGAGACCGGTACCGCCGGGACCTGGTATGCTGTCCGCGTGACCGAGCACCGAGCGCCGGATTTCATGTTCGATGACCAACCAGCCGGTGCGCTCCTGTACGAACCGTTCAGTTCCGCCCCGATCACGACGACTTTCGCTGTGGCGACAGCGGGACAGCCGGTTGACGTATTTGTGGGCGGGGATAACGCTGCCAGCCTGCTGACTCTGACAGTGACGGATGCTTCCAACGCCACCGTCGCCAGCGTCACCACGCCCAGCACCAACGTCTCGAGCGCCTGACCTTCACGCCCGCCGCGGTGGGGACGTTTACGGTCACGGCAACGGAAACAGGAACTGCTTCGACGACGTATGCGGTGGAGGTGCTGCAGCCGAGCGGGCATCACCACCAGTGATGACATGCCGGCAAGGGCGAAATCGGGTCATTGCTGGATTCCGCCCGCGATCGGTCATGACAAAAGTGCCGGGCAAGCGTACGTTGACCCTGTGCGAGGTATAACGTGACTGCGGCTTCCACTGCCTCATGCTTCATTCATCAGATAGGCACGGCGGTACCAACCCTCTCGCTCGATGCGGAGGAGGCTGCTCGTTTGCTGCAACACGCCTGCATCAGCAGCCGCGGGGCCAAGCTGCTGCAGCGGATTTCGCGACTGACTACATCGAGCGGCGACACCTGGTCGCGCTGCAGCATCAGACGGAGATCGGAAAGGAATGCCCTTTCGAGCGGCCACGATCCAGCCGCGGCCCGGGAATGGAGACGCGAACCAAGTTGTTCACGCTCGAATCGGTCTGCTCGTTCTTCGCTCGCTCTCCGCCTTTCGACCCGAAACGCCGGCACGCATCGGGACGTTGGTCACGGTCAGTTGCACGCATGCGTCCTCTCCGGGCCTCGAAGATGTCATCCTGAATCAGACGAGTGTGCCCGCCAACGTTCATCGCTGGAACCTGGGATTCATGGGTTGCTCGGCCGCCCTTGCAGGTGTGCGCCTGTCCTCATCCAGATCGTGACGCGAACCCCGACAGCCTGGTCGTCGCCTGCGCTGTCGTCGCTGCATTTCCAGTACACGGATGAACTCGATCAGATGACAGCGAACGTGCTGTTCTCCGATGAGCGCTGTGTCGGTCTGCTCAGTCTGCGCCCTTCGCGCACGCGTGTCGTCGATTGCCGATCGTTCGGCGTTGCCGCAGTACGCGGACCAGATGGTGTGGTTTGCCGGCGATCACGGACTCAAGCTTCGACTTTCTCAGGAACTTCCGCAGACCCTCGTGCGTCATCTTCCTGCGGCCATCGAGCAGTTCCTCGCGGACAACAATACCTCGCCCGACCGAATCGATCACTGGCTCGTCCATCCGGGGCGGCCCGCAGATTCTGGATGTGGTAGTCGAGCACTCGCTTTCGATGCCTCGGTGCGTTGAAGCATTCGCGAGATATTCCGCGACTATGGAAATATGTCGTCGCCCACTATTTGTTTTATTCTTAAACGGGTGATTGAGTCGAACGCGTGCGGCTCCGCGTTGGCGATGGCGTTTGGCCCGGGGTTGACGATCGAACTGGCCCTTTTTGAGCTGACCGAGAATTCTGCATCATGAGTGCGGCCATCTTCGTCTGGCGTAATTGTGGCGGCGTCGAACGCGGTACCTGCTGACGGCGGCTTCCTTCGCGGTTTCGCTCTTTCTCTTCACGAGCGCTGATGGCGACGCTGAGTTCAATGCGCTCCATCGCCGTCGCTTCGTCTGCACAACTCCGGCTCGTCGTTCATGACAAAACGTCCATGACCAACCTCCTGCCGCTTGGCGAGGGCCCGCAGATCGCCGCCATGCCGGGTGTCCTGCGTAGCGTCATGGCAATGCGGTGGTTCTGATGGGTGACCCGGACGCAGCCAGGAGCAGTTTCCCTCGATGGCGGTCTATAGGCACGCCTCCCATCGTCTTTGACGACTTCGAATTGACGTCGCACGAGCTGGATGCGTGGCGGAATCAGCGTGCGGCTGCGGTGCTCGGTGTCGGGCTCGCCGAGCGGCTCGGCTGGAAGCGGGGCGATCACGTTGCGCTTGTCGGAACGATTCCACCTTACTTCAAACTGGAATTCCAAGTGGTGGGAATCACGCACGCGTCGGCGTATCCGAACACCTTCGGGTCGCTCCAGATCATCTGCTCGATTCGCTTCGGGCGAACTCGATGATGCCGGCGACTACAGCAGTTCCGTGAATATCTTCTGGGTTCGCGCCACCTCGCCTGAATCGATACCAGCGGTTCGTTCTGCCATCGACGCGGCGTTCGCCAACTCGCCGGACCCGACCATGACGGAGCTGGAGGAGTCTTTCATCGCCCAGTTCACCAAAATGTTCGGCGATATTCCTTCCATCGTGCGGGATGTCGGCCCTATTGTGGTGGCGTCCATCCTTCTTGTCGTCTGTAACACGCTCTCCTCCGCTAACGGATCGGCGAGCTGGCGGTCCTCAAAGCAATGGGGTACACGACCTCGCGATTGATCAAGTTGCTGCTGGGTGAATCGTTGCGACGGGATTGATGGGCGGAGTGGGATGTGTGATGGCGTTGCTCGCGTTCGGTATCTCGAACACCTCCGGGCTGAGCATGCCCTATTTCCCGATCGTCTCGGTGTCGCCCGCGGTGACGGCGATCGGCGAGTTGCGTCAGCCTGCCAATGCGGCCGCCTTCCGCCTTTCGCGTGGCGAGGCTTTCTGTCACCACAACGTTGAGGGAGGTCGGCTGAAAAATCGTCTGAGAGCCGTAAGGTATGCGTACACTGAAACTGATCGTCCGCGACCAACTTCCGCAGCCTGTTGTCACGCATGGCGGGCACGGGCGATTCTCCTGAGCGTCGGGATCGTGATCGGGGTGTTCTGTTACCTCCTCGCCATGGCCTGATGGGTCTGGCCTGCGCCCTCGACGGTGGCTGCGGATCCGTTCAACGTGATCGTGCTGGCCGACGCGGCCACCGCGGAGAGCAAGCACGACCCGCCCAACGACGCGTTCGAGCGTTCGGCCGACTTCCTCCTGCAGGTCGCGACCAGCCCGGAGGGTCGGCCGCTCACCTCGCCCGAGGTGGCGGTTCAGACCAGTGTCCTGCGGCGCAAGGACAACTCCGGGTACATCCGCCAGCCTGGCCGTGAGGGGACTCGACCTGAGCGTAGGGCTGGCTGTGCATCGTTCCGTCCGCCTCGTCGCGGGTCGCTGGTTCCGTCCTGGGCAGCCGACGGTAAACTGGTTGCCGGCCAAGCGGCCTGTCTTCAATTCAAGAACCTTTCGATCGGGTCTCAGATCGAGTGTGGCAACCGGACCTTCGAGATCGTCGGAATGTTCCGCGCCGACGGCGGGGCTCACGAGAGTGAACTCTGGGGGCATCTGTCGAACGTGGCGGCGGTGTATCGGCGCCATGTATTCTTCGGCCGTAGTGCGACTCAAGACGACGGATAACGCCGCGAGCCGGCAAGCCATCAACAGGATTGGCTCTTCGGTCGTCGCGCTGAAAGGGGTTCGAGAGGACCGCGACTACGCCGGCCAGATGCAGAAGGCCCGTGTCGTGGAGGATATGGCGCTGGCGATCGTCGCGATCATGGGCATCGGCGCCGTGTTCGCTGCGATGAATGCGTTTGATTCATCTCTGAACCCGCGCATTCGCGAGATCGGCATGCTCCGCTCGGTGGGTTTCGAACTCGGAAGACCCGACGGGCCTGATGGCGGAAGCGGTGACTGTGGCCCTGGTTGGCGGAGTGATCGGTTGCATAGCTGCCGGCGTCGCCATCTGGTTCTCGGGCGCGGTCGGCAATCTGGTCGGCACGACGACGTTCACGTCGGTGGCCTTCACGATGCGGATCAGGCCCGGAGAGATCGCCAGTTCGCTCCTCGTCGCCGCGCTCATCGGGCTGCTCGCTGCTCGAACGGCTCGCCGGGCAGTGCGGGATTGCGTCGATCCTCCTCCGGGCGGTGTGAATGATGGCCGGTGT
This sequence comes from uncultured Verrucomicrobiae bacterium, assembly GCA_963789065.1. GTDB lineage: Bacteria > Verrucomicrobiota > Verrucomicrobiia > Chthoniobacterales > JAFAMB01 > JAFAMB01. The sequence goes on from CAWBKA010000009.1 coordinate 194,663, forward strand.
GAGTCGCGAGAGCGAAACGGCGACACGCAAAACGATGTGATCGCAGCTGAGCACGGGCCGTAAGCCATGTGTTTGGAGTACGAGACAGGGCAATCGATGGGCCGGCCGCTGCCTCCTTCAACTCTGCGCAGTTGGGCTGCGCCGGGGATGTTTTGGCCTGAGTAGGACGCCGGAAGATGCCGAAGTCGTTCATGTCCACGTCGTTGTCGTGATCGAGGTCTTTTGCGGCGCAGTTGGCAGCGCGGGTAAGCCGGCCCGCGCGGCGAAGCTATGAAGGCGGCGAAGTCATCGGAGTCCACGTCGCCGTCGCGGTCGAAATCGGCAGGAATGAGTGGCGGGCAGCCATTTGCATCGACGGTGATGCCCGCAATCGCGTCGCGCACAGGTCGCAGGCGTCGGCGAACGCTGTCGCCATCGTCGTCGCCGCCGCAGGTTGTGTTGTCCCCCTCGTATGACCCGCCCAGCGTCGTGCAATCACTTGATACGTGTTGCGAGCAGCCGCTGCCGGGCACGCAGCAGGCCCCCTTGATGCGGCAGTCGGACGTGGTGCATGTCGAACCATTTCCCTGGAATGTACCGCCCGAGCTGGTGCAGGCCGAGGGCGTCACTTGATCGCCTGTGCACGTGCCGTTCGGCAGGCAGCACGCGCCCTTGGGGAAGCAGACGAACGTGGCGCAGGTGGTGCCGTCACCGCTGTAGGCGCCGCTTTGGGCTGAGCACGTGGTCGGGCTTAGATCCTGGCAGGTCTGCGAAGAGGTGATACAGCATGCGCCGGTGGCGGCGATGGTGTAGGACAGCGTCACCTCGATGAAGGAGCACTCGGCCACGTTCGGCGACGGTGCGATGGTGACGTTGATGCTGCCGTTGGCGGCCACGGTCTGGAATTCGGTGAAAGTCACCGTCGCCGTCGAGCTGGCGGGCATATCGAGGGGAACCATGTCCACCGAACTGCCGTCGTTGAAATGTTGGTGATCGCAATCGTTATTGCAGCGGCGAACCGATGCCGACGGCATCAGAATTTGTTCTGCATCGTTGACGTTCTGCTCGGCATGCAGGCTGCCGCTGGCCGTTGGCGTGGGCACGCCGTTGAACATGAAGGTCAGCGCCGCCGGGCGGATTGGCGTAGTTGTTCTGCGTGATCGTCTGCATATAGGTCGCGGCCTGAGCGATGCCAGCCAGATAGAGACACATACCTGAACTTAGAATGTATCTCAAAACGGTGGCAGAGGCGTCTCGCCGTGCCCGGCGTGGCACCGCCGTCTCGGCGACGCTTTACGGGCGAGACGCCCGCGGTATACCACCGGCGAGATGCGGGTGCCACACTTTTGAAATAGTTTGTCCGCCAGCTTGTATACATCGATCGTCCTCCCGCTGGTTGCGCAGTTGGCCGCCGGCGGATTATCTGCTCCGCTATAGCAACGTTGGAGCACGCCGAAGTCATCCATATCGACGTCGAGGTCCTTGTCGAAATCGGCAGCACGGAGGTCATTGCCTGGAAGGCACCGCGTCGATGATGGTACGCCGTAGCCGGATGACATACCGATGAACAGCGCGAATGTCGGCAGCATCCACGTCGCAATCGTGATCGAGGTCTGCCTTGACGAAGGCCGGGCAGGTGACAGTGAGCGGAACGGACGCTCGTGCGCGAGCCGCAATCGTCGGTGATAACGACGCTGTAATTGGCCTGGTCGGTCTTTCCGACATGGGTAATAGTCAGACTCGCTGTGCTGGGCGTCCTAGATCGATCCGCCATTCACGAGAGCGATATTGTTGTCGCCAGCTACTTGCAGCGTTCCCCGGCCAGTTGCCACTACAGAGAAGTGAGCATCCTGGCCTGTGACCACCGTCTGGCTGACGGGTTGCGTGGTGATGCCGCCGGAGACGACAGTGAGTGTCCCCGATCCGCTGGTAGTCGAATGGCAATCGTCGGTGACGACCACTTGATAGGAACCCTGATTCTCACCGGTCGCCGAGGTGATCGTGAAGTTCGGCGTGGTCGTGCCGCTGTATTGACCGCCGTCCGAGAGGGGGATGCCGCTCTTTTGCCAATAGTAATTCAGCGTTCCTTAGCCCGCGGCGACGACGGAGAAATGGGCGTCTTGCTGATAGGGCACGGATTGATTGGCCGGCGGCGTGATGATCTGGCGGTACAGGCGATCGCGCCATTGGCCCCAGCGCTGCGAGGCGACACCGCCTGCGTTCAAGAAATCTCCGGCAGGCGTCAGGTCTCCATTAAATACGGACATCGTGCGGACAACGCTATCCGCGCCGCCGCCCACCGCGGACCAGGCGGAACCATCCCACTGGGCGATGTAATCTCCGGGCGAGCCGTCAGAGGTTTTGAAAAACCCGCCCGCATAAAGCCGGCCATGGTTGGCGGCCAGAGAATAAACCCAGTCGTTCATGCCCGATCCCATGCCGCCCAAGCGGGTGGCTGCGCCGGGTACCCATGCGTGATGTGATTGGCGGGAGTATTGGTCCAGATGAAGCGCACCCGCCGCCTGCAATCAATTGGCCGTTGTAAACAGCGAGCGAAGTCACCTCATAATCCAGACCCGAGCTGAGGTTGTGCCATGATCCATCGAAGCGAGCGGCGTACTGCTGTGCCGACGCCGCCGGCCAGCGTAAAGTAACCCCCCATCAACTGGCTGTTGTAGACGGTGAGGGCGTAGATGCCCGTCCCGCAATCGGCGATTCTCGGCGAGATCGACACCGCCGCCGACCGGTTGCCATGCGTCTCATTTTGCGATACTCTTCGAGCCGCTCACCGTGAACCATCCACCGGCATATAAGTCGCCGTTATAGACCGCCAGTGCATAGACGAAATTGTCGAGCCCGTCTCCAGCGTCGACCAACTCGTGCCATTCCAGACCGCGACATGATTGGCAGGATTGCCGTCGGCGGTGGTAAACCGACCGCCTGCCACGAGTTGACCGTTAAACGTGGTCAATGCAAGCACGCCCTCGTTGAATCCGCTTCCCAGCGCGGTACTACGTCTGTCCATCCCACGTTGCGACGGAGTGAGCGGTTGCGCCATCGGCTGGCTTGGAAGAACTGCGGCGACGAAGACAGGGGCGATAGGTCCGGCGCCGTCGGGATCAATACGCGGTCGAACAGAGACAGAACTGTCGAGCCCTATCGGCTGCGTCAACCACTGTGGGCCGCATACCGTTTGCGCACGGAGCGTACATGGCATCGAAAACAAAAAAATACTGACGCATAGGCGAAACAAATGCCT
>CAWBKA010000010.1:0-94824 GCA_963789065.1 uncultured Verrucomicrobiae bacterium
GCGCTGTTAGACCTGGTGCTTGCGGAGGAAGGCGGCCGCTGAGCCTTTGGCGCGGGAGCTGGCCCTTCGCTGAAACGCTCCGAATGCAGCAAGGGCGAGCTGAAACCTCGGGGGTTTCAGCTCGCAACCAACAAAGTAATTTCGGTGGCGGCAAACGCGTACGATCTTCACAGCGTGGATATAAAACGAAAGTGACCAAAATGCTACCTATCGACCACCACGTACAAACCGCCCTCTATAAGTTTAATCGCGAGATGAAGCGTTTAAACCAGGGGCCGACACTACCTTCGCCGGCAGGGCAGCCATCCAAGGACGGTCCCGATGTTGATCGTCCGGAAATGGTTAAGTGGCTCTATCGGGTGATCGTTAACCGCCTTTGCCACAGAAACTTCCGGAAGGAACGAGAAATGTTAAAGAGGATAACACATAAAAGGCCGTCCAAGCATACAGCGTTAAATGGCTTTCTGACGAGACGGGGGTTGTTTGCTAAGGCCACTCTGTCCTCGTCTCTGTCAACTGAAGAGAAATTATCCTGGCTTTCAATCGGGATCTGGATCCCTTATCACCACCTTTAAGCTGAATGACGCGCGCAGACTTCCACCAGATGCGAACCCTGCCGGGATTACAGCTTTGATAGTAAATCTGTAGCTCATACTACTCGGCAATGCGTGCGAGGGCCACGATAGAACGCGGGTTCACCAGATAAGATGAACCGGCTACCAAGGGAGCGTTCGAGATTGGGCAGATGTCATGGGGCGCTTCAAGAAACGTGTCTAACCAACGCCGCCAACCCCGACCAGCCTCGGGGACGGGCGGCAACTCGAACCTCAGTGGTTCCCAGTATGCATTCAGGACCAAATACAGATCCAGGTCAGCGAAAACTGAAGACGCGGTGATGGCCAGGCTGAAAGACTGATTGCTCCAGTCGGGTCTATGCAGTTTGACACCATGGCACTCCAGACGAGCCCGTTCCAGCAACTGATTGAGCGTCAGGTTAGGCAATGTCCTCTCAGTCTCCCGGCGGCGGTTCTCGGTCATTATTTTGACAAACCGGTGAATGTCCCGGTGCTTTTCCAACAGCGACCAGTCAAACCAAGTGATCTCGTTGTCCTGACAGTACGCATTGTTATTTCCACGCTGAGTGCGGCGAACTTCGTCGCCCATCAGCAGCATTGGCGTGCCCACAGAAAGCAGCGTGAGAGCTAGAAAATTCTTCACCATCCGGTTGCGCAACCTCTCGATGGCTGGATCGTCGCTCGGACCCTCGATACCGCAATTCCAACTCAGGTTGGCATCCATACCATCGCAATTGTTCTCTCCATTGAGTTCGTTGTGTTTTACATTGTAGGAGAGCAGATCGTTCAGGGTGAAGCCGTCATGGCAGGTTACGAAGTTGATGCTTTGCTCAGGCTCACGTTGCGCGCGCCCGTAGATGTCCGGACTTCCGAACAGCCGATACGGAATACGCATGACCGTGTCATTGTCCGCTTTCATAAAACTGCGCACATCGTCGCGGAATCGGCCGTTCCATTCTTTCCAGAAATCGCCGACGAATGAGCCGACCTGGTAGAGTCCTGCCGCGTCCCATGCCTCGGCGATCAGTTTGGTATCGGCTAGCCCGGGAGCCGAATCGATGTCCCACAGGATGGGTGGATTTGCTAGTGGGCGCCCGGATTCGTCCCGCGATAAGATTGATGCCAGATCGAAGCGAAAGCCGTCTACATGCATAACGCTGACCCAGTAATGCAGACTGTCGCGAATCAGCCGGCGCACAAAGGGTTCATTTGCCTTCAGAGTGTTCCCGGTGCCCGTGTAGTTCGCGTACTGGCCCGTACTCCCATCCACGATGTAGTAGACCTCGTTGGCGAAGCCCTTGAAACAAAGGGTTGGCCCGTTCTCTCCGCCTTCTGCGGTATGATTGTAAACCACATCGAGAATGACTTCGATTCCAGCGCGGTGCAACGCCTTGACCATATCCCGGAACTTATCAAGCACGGCCAACGGATCACTGCGCGAACTGTATCCGGAATGAGGAGTAAAGAAGGAGACCGGCGAGTACCCCCAGTAGTTGGTTAATCCAGCAGGGGCATCTTGCTCGTCGAACTGAAAAACCGGCTGCAATTCCACGGCCGTTACGCCGAGATCCTGAAGATAAGGAATCTTGTCGATCAACCCTGCGTAAGTGCCGCGCTTCGCCGGATCGACACTGGAACTGGGATGTTTGGTGAAACCGGCAACGTGCATTTCGTAAATTACTGTGCGAGAGAACGGCCGCCGTAGCGGCTCATCGCCTTCCCAATCGTACCGGCTTACGTCCGTAACCACGCTCTTTAAGGCCGTGGCGAAATTATCGCCGGGCTTTGTCGCAGCCACCCGGCTGTAATTCGCAGGGCGCGCAATTGCAGGGCCGTACGGGTCGAGCAACACCTTTCGCTGATCGAATCGCAGTTCGCGCTCCAGCGCGGCTCTCTCTACTCGGTAACCGTAAATCTGTCCAACTTCGATCCCAGGCACAAAGACGTGCCAATAATGATGACTGTGATTCTTGTCCGGATCGAGCGTGATGGTTCGCGATGGCTGCGCGTCGTCCACGTGGTCGAACAGTAATAACTGCACGGCCTCACCGCCTTTTGCGAAAACGCTGAAATTCACACCGTCCGGGCACACCGTCGCGCCGAGCGGAAAGCTCTTACCAATTTTCCTGTCCTTATTCATGAGCGCAATCTGGGTCAAAACTGCTTAGCGAGACTCTCAAACAGCCCTATCGTTTGGGAAACCTTATTGAGGTAAACCTCATCAAAATGAAAGCTAGTTCAACGGCAGATCGCTCCGGCAAATCGTCGAATGGATTAGCGTCCGGGGCGGGGCCGCTAGGCGGGGGCGCCTTGCGTCTGAGATGCTGATGATGTTACGAATAACTTCGCCTCAGCGAACCAAGATTGTGTTGCTCGGCATTGCCTCGTCGTGGTCATCGCGGCGACGGCGTTCGGAAGCAATGAGTGTAGCCCAACCCCAATCCCCTCAATCGACGATGTCAGAGCACACTAACGTTGGTTTTTGTCCTTATGGAATGGGCATCGTTATGGAAGGTTGATGCGATCGAAGCCGCTCCATGGGCGGTCGCCGGCCTCGATCGCTTTACATAATAATTTACGGCCCGCGTAGGGAGGCGATGAGCTTATCTGGGACAGTGAACCGACCGCGTCGAAGATCTGGCGGCGTGACCGCTTCAATTGCTTCTATCTTTTCCATTGGATCGGCACGGAGGTAGATTTCGGTGGTTTGCATGTGAGCATGGCCGAGCCAAAGCGAGACTTTGCGCAGGTCGCCGGTCGCTTGGAATATCATCATCGCGCACGAGTGCCTAAGCAGGTGCGGTGAAACTTGTTTTTCCAAGAGTGAAGGACAAAATCTGGCGGCAGTCCTCACGTGCTTACGGAGCAGGTAGGTAAAGCCCACCCGGGTCATCGGCTTGCCGCACCCATTAAGGAACAGTTCCGGCGCAGAGCTTGTGTCACGCACTGCAAGCCAAGCACGAATGTCGGCAGCGGTCTGCTTCCAGAGAGGCAGAGATCGCTGCTTTCGCCCTTTGCCCATGACGCAGACCGTCGGTGTCGGTTGCAGGGTCACTCCGGTCAGCAAAAGACCAGTCAATTCTGATACTCGAAGTCCAGCAGCAAAGCCCAGATGAAGCATGGCCCGATCGCGAATCCCTGATCGACTGCGGAGGTCCGGTGCATTGAGGATCGCCTCCATTTCAGCCATCGAGAGATATCTGATCAGTGGCATGTCGAACTTCTTTGATGGAATCGCGAGAATGCGCAGGCTTTGTTCAAGGATAGATGGCACGCGATGCTCGACGAAGCACATGAAGGACTTGATAGCTGCCAACCGAGCATTACGGGTCCGGGCGCCATTGTCTCGTGCGGCCTCGCCTCGCTTCGTCGAAACAGTCGCCCGACAGGTAGGCTTGCCGTCGCGCCAAGGGCGGCGCCTGCCACAAGGTCCTTTTCGGATCGATCGACGGCTCGAAACGCTGGGCGGGCTCCTGGCGGAAGAAACCGAAAACCGTTGTCGGCTTGGGCCTGCCTATTTCGAGTGGCTTGCGAGCGCCCTTGCGGCCACTGTGCTGAGTCGGTTGCACGCGCCTCGCGGCGTTCCCATTCACTCGGGTATTCGCCGCGCAATCGAATACATTGAACTGCACTTTACAGAGCCGGTTTCTCTGGCCGAGCTTGCCAAACAGGCGCAGTTGAGCCGAAGCTATTTCGCTTTGAGATTTGAGCAAGTTACAGGCTATACGCCTCACCATTACCTATTGCTGGTTCGGCTCGGCCACGCGCGCAAACTGTTGGCAGAGGCAAAGCTTTCCTTGCCGGAGATTGCCGCGGCTAGCGGCTTTAGCGACCAAGCGCACATGAGCCGGCTTTTCCAGCGTTTTTTCGGCACGACGCCGGCCGCTTTTCGGCGCTCACAGAGGCAGCTGTAGCAGCTGGCGCTACGACCATCCGTTTGCAAGTGCTTCTTCCTCGCTTGTAGACGGGTGAAAATTAATCGGACGAACATTCAAAGATCAGCTGAACGTTCAATACGAACGTCTGGGCTGTAGATAACCTGGGCACGAGGTTAGGCATCCCTCCACGGACAGTATGCGGTTTGCTTATTCCGAACCGCGCTTCCTCATTACCTTATCTAGTAGTGTATCATGAAACTAACGATCCTTGTTCACGAGAATCGGCGAATACAATCTGCCAACCTTTTTTGTCGCGCTCGTTTTGTTTGTTGCGAGCGCTTCCGTCCTAAAGTGATTCTGAAGTCTCAGTCTTATTCAAAAACTGCCCCCAAAGATTGCTACCGAGTAGCTAATAACAATGCAACTTCACGTTCCTCTGTTACGAGGCAATGCGGATGCAAGTCTGCCAACCTCTATTCAAACCTCCGATGCTCGAGACAAGGTCAATTGTCTTGTTGGTGCGTCACCTGCCCCTCCGAAAATCCAGAAAGATAACATCATGAAAATACAATATTTGCGTCGCCGTTGGCTTTGCCTTGCGGTAGGCATACTTGCAGTGCAGTTGGGCCCGAACGGTGCCCAAGCTACTGACCAAGTCAACGCCCAAACGGCTGCCCAAGCATTCGACGCGACCGCTCGTGAAACCTCGTTTGATCTTGGATGGCGATTTTACCGTGGTTCCTCGTCAGGTGCCGAAGCTCCGGGCTTTAACGACACCGGTTGGCGCAAGCTGGACTTGCCGCACGACTGGCGCATCGAGGATCTGCCGTGCGCCACCTCTGACGACGCTGGCGCGACGGCAAACCCCTCGGGGTTCGCGTTCAACCCCCAGATCCCAGGGTCGCCAGGAGGCGTGGCACCGCAGGTCATCGGGCCGTTCGATGCCGGTGCGGACCCGGTCCCGGACCTCGATATCACGATCCCCGGTTTCGGAGAAATCGTGTTTCCTGGTGGCCGGAGCCAGGGGTACACCGTGGCGGGCGTCGGCTGGTATCGCAAGCACTTCACGGTGGCCGACCTGTGCCACGATAAGGACCATCGGGATGGTGCGAGTGACGGTCAGCACTTCGAGTTGCGCTTCGACGGTGTCTATCAGAACTCCGACGTGTGGCTGAACGGCCAACACCTTGGCTTCCATCCCAACGGCTACACCTCGTTCGCCTATGACCTGACGCCGTATCTGAACCAGAGCGGCGACAACGTGCTCGCGGTGCGAGTCGACAACAGCGGCAAGACCAGTCGCTGGTACTCGGGGTCGGGGATCTACCGTCACACGTGGCTCACGGTCACCCAGCCGGTCCGCATTCCGTTGTGGGGCGTGCGCGTGACGACGCCGGTCGTTGACCAGCGCCAATCGGTCGCTCATGTGGAAGTGCAGGCCACCAACTCGGGGGCACCGACTGCGGCGAGCGTGCGGATGACCGTCCTGGATTCTCACGGCCGGTCCGTCGCTACGCAGACCACCGACCCGCAGACCTTGAATACCGGCGCGACGCAAACCTACGTGGCGGAGCTTGCGATCGCCGGCGCGGCTCTGTGGTCGCCGGAAGACCCGAACCTCTACCAGGTTCGCACTGAGATCCTGCTCGGGCATCGCGTCGTCGACGCTATGACAACCAGGTTCGGCATCAGATCGCTGGTGTTCAACGGCACGGTTGGGTTCCTGCTCAACGGCAAGCCGTACAAGTTGCACGGCGGCAACCTTCACCACGATCACGGACCAATAGGCACCGTTGCCATCGATCGCGCCGAGGAGCGATCGATCGAGATCTTCAAGGCTTCCGGCTTTAACTCTGTCCGCGCATCGCACAACCCGCGATCTCCGTACCTGCTCGATGTCTGCGACCGGCTAGGGATCCTGGTCTGGGATGAGTTCACCGACATGTGGGACATCGGAAAGCTGGCCAATGACTACCACCTCTACTTTCCGCAATGGTGGCAGAGCGATCTGACCAGCATGATATTGCGCGATCGCAATCACCCGAGCGTATTTATCTGGTCGATCGGCAACGAGATCAGCGCCGACCCCAATAGCTACGGCCCACGACTGGCGGCACTCGTCCACTCGCTGGACACGACCAGGCCGGTCTCGCTCGGCGGCATGAATGTGGGCCCCCAGGGTCCAAGCGATCCGTGGCAATATGTCGATGTCGGAGATCTTCACGGCGGCGATCCGGTCGCCACCCACGCCGCGCACCCGGACAAGGCAATCACCCAGAGCGAAGATACCTCACCAGTGACCTACGACGACTGGAAGCTCGCCCAAGAAAATCCATGGTTAGTTGGAAGCTTGGTGTGGGTGGGATGGGACTACATTGGCGAGTCCGGCTCCGGCGCCACTGCGGTAGGGGCAACCGAGGCAGCAGCCTCGGCCGTCGGCTTTGGTGCAGTCACCGGGAAGGTCCCGTATCCTTGGTTCAACGATTTCCAGGGCGACATCGACCTGATCGGCCAGCGCAAGCCGCAGAACTACTGGCGGGCGGTGGTGAATGGGTTCAGCCCGCTCGAAATGATGGTGGAGCGCCCGACGCCGCCCGGTACGCAACAGTTCTTGGTGTGGTACTGCTATTACGACGAGCTGCCCAGCTGGACGTGGGCTGTTCCGAACGGCCAGGAGATGACCGTCCACGTCTATACCACAGGCGACAGCGTCACGCTGCGGCTTAACGGCCAGTCGGTGGGGACCAAGACCCTCACGGACGCCGACCAGCGCGTGGCTACCTTCAGCGTCCCCTACACGGCGGGCGAGCTGACGGCGATCGCGAGCCTGAACGGCAAGGTCATCGCTAACAAGACGCTAACCACGGTGGGCGCTCCGGCTGCGATTCGTCTGAGCTCCGACGTGAAGTGGCTGACCACCGATCGCGGCGACCTGGCGCACGTGCTCGCCGAAGTCGTCGACAGCCGCGGGCGCGTGGTGCCAGATGCCGTCGTCAAGGTCAACTTCCAGGTCATAGGCGCCGGTGATCTCATCGGCGTGGGGAACGGAAATCCGCACAACGTCGACAGCTTCAGCCGCCCGAGGCATTATACCTGGCACGGTCAGGCGCTCGCCGTCCTGCGGCCGGCGAAGCGGCCCGGCGGGCTGATGCTCACAGCCACCGCGCCCGGGTTGCAGCCGGGCAGGCTGACGCTCGGAGTCGCGCCCGGCCGAGATTAACCAAAGGTAGGACTAAAACAGTGATGAAATATTCCCTCCGCCCCTGGTTGTTCCTCGTGCCGGGATTCTTGACGACTTACGGCCAGTCATGAAAATGCCCAGACCGCTGCCAAGAAGAAGTTGGCGTTTGCGTAACGAATAACGCCTCGGACTTCTGGACCATCGCGCGAGGGGGCCCAGCACATCACTTCACCAAGCAAAGTTCGCGAACGTAAATCGCCCAAAGAAAAAATGAAATTAATCCATATTACTATTACGGCATTGACGGTTAGTCTAATGTCGTTTACCCCCCACGCTTTCGCAGCGGACAAGGGTACCATCGGCATTTCCATGCCAACAAAGTCATCAGCACGCTGGATAGCCGATGGCGATAACATCGTGAAAATCCTTCGAGCTAAAGGATACAAGACAGATCTTCAGTACGCCGAGGGCGATATTCCAAATCAATTAGCCCAGATCGAGAACATGATCACCACAGGTGACAAAGTTCTCGTGATTGCAGCAATTGACGGTACCACTCTCTCGGACGCTCTGCAGAAGGCGACCAATGCTGGCGTCAAAATTATAGCATATGACCGTCTGATCCGTGGCTCTCCCAACGGCTGTAGCAGCCAGCGCTACGACCATCCGTTTGCAAGTGCTTCTTCCTCGCCTGTAGAAAGGGTGGAAATTAATCGGACGAACATTCAAAGATCAGCCGAACGTTCAATACGAACGTCTGGGCTTTAGATAACCTGGGCACGAATTTAGGCATCCCCCACGGGCAAAGATGAGTAAGGGATCACTGTTGCCCTTGACCCATATCATGCAGTTAGGTATCTATGAAATTTATTAAGTGTTGCGTAAAAAGAATCTCTATTCGTAGTGATACAATCGCGAGGCAATCTCTGCGTCTCACACGCTTTAATCGATTGAGATTGGGCATAGTATGCCCGATCGTATTGGCACCGCTACTGAGTCTAGCGGCTGACACTCTACCGTTCCCTCCGCTTGCTCCAAATGCACCTTTCACTCCGACAGTCATTCGTCTCTTAACCCAACTCTCGCTCGATGAGAAGATCTCACTTGTGCATGCGGCTACAGATCCGAACCCGGAATCTGTCGGCAACATCGGTTACTTGCCTGGGGTACCGCGGCTAGGCATCCCCATACGACGTGATGCCGATGCATTAGCTATCCAGGTGATCGCCACTGCAACCGCTATTCCGTCGCGTCTTGGATTGGGATCGACGTTCGATCGATCAGCCGTCTACGCCGCCGGACAACTAGTTGGCAATGAAGGAAGGGCACTTGGGGTCGATCTGGTCTACGGTCCTCAAGTCGATTTGACTCGCCTTCCTAACTGGAGTCGCAATGACGCGACCTATGGTGAGGATCCATACCTTACGGGCCAGCTCGCCATAGAGGAAGTCACCGGTATCCAGAGTCGCGGGCTAATGTCTGAAGTTAAACATTTTGCCATGTACAATGGCCAAAATGGAGCCGGCATCGGATCGGCAGGACCGCCCTCACTCCCCACAATTGTGGATGATCAAACTGCTCATGAACTTTATTTGAAAGCATACGAATATCCGGTTACTCAAGGTAAAGTCTCTTCCATCATGGCGTCTTACCAGGGTTTTCAGATCACTCCCTTGGAATCAAGCCCGAACTGGGCATCGGATAATCCGTTGACACTGACTACGATTCTTCGCGGGCAATGGGGTTTCGTCGGATTTGTCCTATCCGACTATGGCGCGACTCATAGCGTGCATGCGCTTCTTTCCGGTCTGGACCAAGAGTATCCAGCCGATTCGCCATTTTTGCCCAATCATTTTGCGACTCAGCTTAAGCCGTTGGTCGATCCTTCTTCAACCAGCTACGATCCCCAATATGCGCTCGCGTTTAATAAAGCCGTCGCGTATGTCCTTTACGGTTACGAACGCTTCGGCTTGCTCGAAGGGACATTATGTCCAATCACCGGATACAGGCCGCCGCCACGCCCAAACATTGACAATATCAAAGGCGCGGACGCATTGACTACTGAGCGGCTTGCCGAAGAGTCTGCGGTGTTGCTGAAAAACGAGAACCAGGCTCTTCCCTTGCAACCATCAGACTTGCGATCTGTGGCAGTCATTGGCCCAACAGCGAGACAAGTCATGGTGGACGGCGGAAAGCCCGAACGGGCTCGTGGTTTTCCAGATCGAGATTCGATTAGCACGTTGCAAGTGCTCCAGACGCTCGCACCCGCCGGCTCACATTTCGTCTACGCGCCTGGAATCGATTGGATCGGATCTCCGATTCCAGCTTCAGCGCTCACGCCCGGTCTGACTCGGACCGAAAGTGATTCGAGCTCGATACGTGTCGATCCCGCGCTCAATTACGGAAACTCAGCTTCAAATGACCTCAAACCGGGTGTCACCTATACCTGGAGTGGCAACTTGTACGTGCCTGCAACTGATGCCTATTATCTCTGGATCCAACAAGGCTGGTTGGACTCTATTCAGGCCGCCTTCTTTGGCCAAACATCCGTATTCCTCACTATCGATGGAATATCAGAGCCTTTAGTGGCGCCCGGCGTACCCGTTGCAACTTACCCCAGCGGCGTTGTCCCTCCTAATGGTACAAACCAAGGTCTACCGCTCACATTGAGCGCTGGACCCCATACAATTGTGATCAAAGCGGCTATTCCGATTGCCGGATTTTATCCGATAGATCAACCTGCGACTTTGCCGGTAACGCAACCAGTTACATTCAGACTCGCATGGTCCAGGCTCAGCGACACAGTCAACACCGCTGTGGCAGCGGCAAGATCGGCCAAAATCGCGATTGTGTTTGCAGATGACAACGGTGTTTCAAATACGGATCTGGTTAATTCGCTGGCACCGAACCAGGACGCATTGATCGACGCTGTCGCGAAGGCGAACCCAAATACGGTGGTGGTGGTCAGCACAGGTGATCCGGTCCTAATGCCCTGGGTAAATGAAGTAAGGGCGGTTCTTGAGACATGGTATCCTGGGCAAGAAGGAGGCACCGCGACTGCCAGACTCTTGCTCGGCCGGGCCGACCCGGGCGGCAAATTGCCGATCAGTTGGCCGGCCAGCGGCGATCAGACGCCCTTCGGTGGACATCCTGAGCGGATTAACGGTAATGGCACCGATGTTCTCTTCTCGGAGGGCCTCTACATGGGCTACCGCTGGTACGACCAACAAAATATCACGCCACTGTTCCCCTTTGGCTACGGTCTGTCATACACGCAGTTCGATTATTCGGGCTTGAAGATCCGGCCCGATTCAGGCGGGTTGGAAGTGAGTTTCCAGGTAGAGAACACCGGATCGGTCCAGGGTTCAGAGGTGCCGCAGGTCTACGTGGGTGCGCCCGCCAATCCACCGCCGTCGGTGCAGTTCGCTGTACAGAAGCTCGTGGGGTTCCAACGAGTGAAACTGGATCCGGGCGAAGGCAAACAGGTGAGCATCCACGTGAGCAAACGTGAGTTGTCCTACTGGTCCACGCCTGCACAAAACTGGGTTCTGCCCAGGGGCGAGCGCAAAATCAGCGTCGGCGCTTCTTCACGCGACCTCCGCCTGCATGGAAGCGCGCGTGTGGAAGGGGAACACGACCACGATGGAAACCCCGATCGCTAAGTAAGGCTGCAGACCGCTTGCCTTAAGTGGCCAACGTGAGCCGAAGATCCACGTGCGTTTTCTGACAAGATTCATTAATAAAACCCACTAGTAAACCTAAGCCAGCGGACGCAGCTACCGAACCCGGTCGCCTACCTTCACCTTCGGCGAGGGCGCAAATCGGTGCCCAACTCGAAGGAATCGTTCAGTCCACGCTACGGTTCTGATACTTGTTATCGGAGGTTTAACCCACGATAAACTTCTGATAATGCGTGGATCGAGCACCCCGAAACGAAGCAAATCCACTTCCGATAACAGGAAGGCGATACGCTCGCCCGTCAGGCCGGATGAATTGGCAAGCGTTACGGATGGCTATCGACTCTGGCTGGCCAGGCAGCCCTTAAGCGTGAACACTCGCCGGACCTACCAATGTTCGGCGCGAAGATCTGCCGCAAGAAGCCCCCAAGGCGCTGGAACCGGAAGCGCAGAAACGGTTCATGCGAGCCGTGGAGCGGTGCAAGTCCGTACGCGACCGCGCCCTCGCGGTGTTGCTGTTTTATACCGCGCTGAGGATTGGTGAATGCGCAAGCCTAGACGCCGACGATGTGGCGCTCTCGGCTCGAAAAGGGAAAGTCATCGTCCGGGCGGGTAAAGGTGATACCTATCGGGAAGTGGCCCTCAACGCTGAAGCACGGGAAGCCCTCTCGGCGTGGTTGACGGAGCGCCGGCAGCGGTTTCCGAAGCCAGATGAGCCTGCTCTGTTCCTCAACCCACGGGGTCGCCGACTGTCCATCCGCTCCATTGACCTCGCGCTGCGCCGCTTGGGTGAGGAGGCAGACATAGCCCTCTCCGCCCACACGCTTCGCCACTCCTGCTTGACCAACCTGGTGCGGCGTGGACACGACCTGGTACTGGTGGCCGAGATCGCCGGCCACAAGCGACTCGAGACCACCCGGCGCTACAGCCTGCCCACCGAGGGAGACCGGGAAGCGGCCATGGAAAGCTTGCGAGTGGAGTACTAAGGTGCCGGGCCGCGTCTTCACCGACTCGGAGCGCAAACGCCTGGACGCCTTTCCTTCGGAAATCGCGGAACTCGACCTGATTCGATACTTCACTTTGTCGGGATCCGATCTCGAGTTCGTTAAGAAGCAACGGGGCGATCACAATCGCTTGGGCTTTGCCTTACAGCTCTGCGGGCTGCGCTATCTGGGGTTCTGCCCCGATGATCTTGTTACCGCTCCGCCAGCGGACTTTCGTCGCCGAGGTGCTGGAGAAAGCCTGGAATCAGAAGCCTTCATCCAACGTTCGAGTACGATTGGGAGGAAGGAGAACCGTCCTTCATTCTTCGCCTCCGATCCTCCAATCGTACTCTCACTCGAGCTCGTCCTCGGTAAGTGAAATGTCCAGACTCCCGGCCCTCAGGGCCGGGCGACCGGCGTTACTGAGGTTTCACTGGTTTGTTATGATCGCGATGCTGCCGTCCAGCTTCTTTAACTTGATAGTGAACTTCTCGTTGTAGGTGTGCGCACGATCCTGCAGAATGCTTAATGCGATCGCCTCCCCCAACTGGATCGATGTATCGGTATCGCTGCGCCAGTGTATACCGGCGTGCATGCCGTGACCAAAGCTGATATTGTGCGCCAGCTTATGTAGTTCGCCATTTACTGTCATCTGCCCGGCATCACCGCCTGTATAATTCAGTAGCAGCCGTCGTGTATTTCTGAATGACCGGCAGAGCCCCCATGCTGGTATCCTGGATGATAAACTGTGAAATGTAGGGGCCAACCGTCTCACCAAGGAAGCCGCCGCGGAACAACAGGTCTGGTGTAACCTTCTTGCTACTATTTCTCGGTCCTTGATAATTGGGCATCGAGGAGAGTTCACTGGCCGCTTGGGTGGCCACCAGATTTGAGACATAGTCAGTAAACGCGATGTCCCGCAGCAGCGAAGCCCAATAGAGTTCTACCAGTTCCGTAGCGTATTGTTCGCTGGCCAGGGCCGGCGCCGGTGGCACTTGAAATTGGCTGCTGTCCAGGCATTCCAGATCGAACGCCAGACCTCCCTGCGGACCGTTCAAGGTGCGCGTTCCACCCAGGGTGATTGCTTCGAAATCCGCTGGGTTGCCGCTCGTCAACGCCTTTTTGAAAGTTTGATAAGCTGCCAGATCTACGAGGCCAACATCCGTTTGTAAAATACCTTTCGTAGGGACTAACGCTTCCCGTCTCTTAACTGATCCTCTGTTTAAGGATCAGTTCCTCTCCCCTCTTGGCAAACATGCTGCATGCGGTTTCTTACCCTAATGATGGTCACTTAACGCTCTGGGATGTAAGATTGCTAGGGCAAAGAGTCTTTCTACCCCGAAAGGGTAATTAGGTGCGAGGGCGCCCACCGTTCAGCTTTCGAGTCCATCCGTTCGAAAGGGTCAAGTAGGCGAAGCGTTCCTGCTTTGCTTCTTCGACAGACAAGCGTCTCGCCTTGCTCAACTTTGGGTGGGGAGAAAAAGCAAAGCGGTGACGCTTCGCCAGCAAACAGTTAGGCTAAAAATTACTAAAAGAGTTTGAAACCTGGTGCCCGCGTTCCGTTTAGTACCGTGTGTAGAATAGTTCGCCACGCACTGCGTCCGGTCGATGCAAATTTTCCAGGGATAGCTATTGCGGGGTGATCGGAGCGGTAAAAAGAAAGAACTATGGCACGCGTTGCATTTTTCCAGAAGCTAAACGAGCACGAGCGGTCCCAAATCGCCGCAATTTCCAAGCGCCACAAATTTAACGGCGACCACGTGGTATTTTTCGAGGGTAGCCATTCCGACTCCCTGTATGTGATTGTGAGTGGCTCGGTGAAGATTTTTCAGAAGGCGCACGATGGCCGCGAAAAGATTCTGTGCGTGCTCGGCCCCGGTGAATTCTTCGGCGAGTTTTCTCTGGTCGATGGACAGCCGCGCTCCGCCAGCGTCGCCACGCTTCAGCCCACGGAGATGCTCTCGATCGCTCACCTTGACTTCCGCCGCTTGGCCAGGAATTCGCCGGATGTGCTCTGGAAGGTGTTAGAGGCCATGTGCGGGCGCCTCCGCGTGGTGAACGAAGAGAACTTCAATCTTGCTTTCCGTAATCTGTCTTACCGTTTCGTGCGAACCCTGCTCAAGCTAAGCGAATACGGCACCTCGAGTGTCGGTGGTGTCACCATCGTCGTTTCGAAGCAGGATCTTGCTGCGATGGTTGGATCCGGCCCGGATCGCGTGCCCAACTTCCTCCAAATGCTCGCCGACCGCAGGCTCGTCCATACGGATGGTGACAACATCCACATTCCTGATCTCGACGCGCTCCGCAAGGCGTTGGAGTTCGCGGAGGACTTATAATGCGCTTCTCGAAACGCCCGATCGCGCGGCGCCTCCGCTTGGTCTTGTTGCCGGCGGTCTGGGCCACCGTAAGTCTTAGTTCCCCAGCTGCCCAGGCGCACGAACGGTTCGTTCTACACCGCCTCAAGGTACCGTTGCAGAACGACTTCTTTACGCGTTCATTGATGCAAAACCCGGACATGAGCCGGATCGGCGTCAATGTCGCTCTGGTCCTCTTAGCTTTTCTGGTCCTTTGGATGTTCCGCTTCCTGCTTGAGGAATTTGCGGAGGAGCGCATCCTCGGCAGGCTCGGTGGCCCCACCCAGCGGGTAGGCCACACCGTAGCGTGCTTTCTCACTGACAGCCCGGTGTGCCACAAGCTATTTCACCTCTCGGGCGAGTGGGCGGTCATCATGCTTCTGCGCAGTCCAGGCCTGGTGCTCATGTATTCGGCGACAACTGATTCATTGGTGATGCCCAGCTTTCCGCTCGATCCCGGCTCAGCGACTATCTTCAAGTTCGCTCAAGTCGGAGTGGCTATTCTCATTCTCACTCAGACTTTTCTACCGCTGGTAGGCTCGCTCCTGCTCGGTACCTGGCTCTACCTTTTTCGCTGGGGCTGGTATGTCGCCATGGACGCACTACCGCTTCTCATCGTCGCGGCCATCTATGTCTCGTCGCCATGGCAGTCCTACAAGTTCACCATCGTCCAACTCAACGCCCAACAGATGAAGTGGGTGCGCTGCCTCCTGGGTCTCTCCTTCTTCGCACTGGGCTGGCTCAAAATCTGGAACCACGATCTGATCGCCGGGGTTGCTGACAATTATCCGTCGGTCATGCATGACCCGATGGTGAACTTTTTCGCGATCGGCACTGACCCGCAGTACCGGCGCGAGTGTTGGGTCGTGTCGTTCGGTATGGCGGAGGTGCTCAGCGGGTTTCTGTTAATGATCGGGGTATTCACTCGCCTTTGGAGCCTGCTCATGCTCTTCGTGATGACGAAATTGATGCTCATCGACTTCGGCTGGGCAGAGATCCCGCACATCTATCTGATTGGCGCTCTGCTTGTCGTGATCTTTTCCAACAAGCTCACCAACGAACTGTCACGCTTTGAGGCGGGACAGGCAGAGGCGCACCGCCGGGGCGACCTGCTTAAGCGTCTGGTCCTGATGGTCGTGCCTCCCGTGGTGTTGGCGATTCTGGTCGTCTTTCCGATCCTGGAATTGCTCACCCATAGCGATCGATCCGGTTTGTGAGGCGAGTCTATGAAATTAACGCTCAGCAATTCCAGGCAGATTATTGCGATGACCCTCGTCTGGGCCACGGCGCTTTTCGCTGTCGACTACCTTAAACACCCGCGCCCCCTTTCTCTGCTGTTCGGGATTAAGCGTGAGAGGCTCGGCGACGCCGTCCGGCTTACAAAACCCACCATTCTCCTCAGAATGAATCACCTCTGCTGCAGCGGTTGCCTCGACGACCTGCGGGCAGCGCTTCAGCCACTGACCTGGGCGGACAAGGTAGAGTTGGATAAAGCCGCGCTCGGGGCGGGCAACCAACACGAACAAACGCTCGACGACTTCTCTAATTCTGTTCGGATTGAGATCAAGGACAAGGATATCCCGCGGATGGACTTTATGGCACTCGACCGCGCTATGCGCGACGCTGGTTTCGTCGCTGCGCGCATCGAGTTCAGTGGTATTCCGCACATGCGGCTGGAGGCGCATGTCACCCATCTGTGTTGTAACCTGTGCCAAGTGGCCATTGAAAAAGGGGTGAAGATCGCCACTCGACCGGGGGCTGCCAGCACCTTCAAATGGCTCGACACCCTTAACGTCGATCGCCCTCAGAAGACTGTCACGGTCTCTACTCATTACGACACCATCGTCGACGTCGGCGAGTTCATTGCCGCCCTCAACCAACTCGGCTTCGCACCCGCCACCTTGATGGTTAGCCGAGAGAACTGAATGATGTTGACGACGGAGGGTCAATTAAAGACGATAGAGTTCTTCTCCAGTTGCAAACACGGTCACAATCGCGGGCGGACTACCCATGCGACAACCTTGCAGCCCCAAACCAGGCTCCGAAGGGATGCAGGTACACACGCCCGGAGTCCAGCGAACTCCTAAAGCCTGCTTCTGCAATCGGTTGCCACTCTGCTTTAAGCTCCTGGGTGGCTTCGTGGTTCGAAAAATTGAAGATACAAAGGATGCAATCGCGATCCAAAGATCGTTCAAAGGCGAGTATTGTGCCATCAGAAGGTAGTAATCGGATCGCACCGCGAATTAGCGCCGGTTGCCCTTTTCTCCAGGCCACAAATCGGCGAAACATCTGCAGGACTGAATCCGGATCCTTCTCTTGTTGATCCACTGCCAGACGGAGGTGTTCGGGCGACACCGGAAGCCACGGTCTAACCTCGCTGAAACCGCCGTTCGGAGAAAAAGAAGACCAGGGCATCGGAGTGCGACACCCGTCGCGTCCTTTAAAATCCGGCCAGAATTCGATGCCAAAGGGATCTTGAAGATCGGAGAAATCGATTTCGGCCTCCGTCAGGCCAAGTTCTTCCCCCTGGTAAACACATGCTCCGCCGCGAATGGTTAACAGCGCCGCCAATAAGACTTTTGCCAGCGCTCGATCATCACCGGCAAGATGCTCTGAACTTCCGAAGCGGCTGACGACCCGAATGTTGTCATGGTTGCTCATTGCCCAGGTTGTCCATCCCGTTCCAAGCGATTCCTCAGTCAATTCGATCGCGCGCCGAAGCAAAGAAGCGTCGAACCTTTGCTGCATAAGTTCGAAGGTGTAACAACTGTGAAGATGCTCTCCGGTTCGCGTATACTTAGAGCTCACCGCAATCATGTCGACATCCAGTTTTGGCGCCGGAGGAGGGCTCATGAGGATGTGTCCATGCCGATCTGTCTCGATCCGGTGCGGCTATCGAGCCAACTCTGGATCGTCAGTTCGGCCCAGCGCTTTGAGGTTGAAAGCAGCCTGCTGCGCGGAGGGTTGTAATTGAATCGTCAACGGCACGGGGGGACATTATTCTATTGAAGGAAGCCCGGCAAGTTTGGGCTGGCCAGGGGAAATAGGAGTAAAGGTAATAGGAAAGGATGGCATCGACTGAGAAATCGGAACCGTGTTGGCGGGTGTCTACTGGGCATTTGCCTCCCCGGGAACTTGTGACAAGCCTGGTCGCCGAAGCTCATAACCGTTTTAAGTCCAATCTGGAGGGCAAGAACTCGGCGGCCTATCCGGCACTGGAGCGTGTCCAGGGCGATCTGTTCGGAGTGTGTGTGGTGGGTACCAGCGGCACTGTCTATGCGATGGGAGACGCAGAATACGAGTTTACCATCATGAGCGTTTCAAAGCCTTTCGTGTTCGCGTTAGTCTGTCAGGAACTGGGCGTGGAAGAAGTTCGTCAAAAAATTGGTGTGAACGCAACGGGATTGGCCTTCAACTCGCTGGCCGGCATCGAATGGAGCCAGGATGGGCGAACGAACCCGATGGTAAATTCGGGGGCGATTGCCACCACGCAGCCTGGTACCAGGTCAAACTGTCGAAGCCAAATGGAAATTCATTCGGGAAGGATTATCGCGGTTTGCCGGGCGCAGGCTGGCGCTCAATGACGAAGTCTACGCGGCGGCGACCGAAACCAATTATCGGAACCAAAGTATCGCCCGTCTGCTGCAGAGTTACGGTCGGATCTATCTCGACCCAATCCAGGCAATCGATCTCTATAACAAACAGTGTACCTTGAAGGTGAGCGCCAGGGACCTGGCAGTGATGGGAGCGACGCTGGCGGACGGCGGAGTAAATCCCATCACCAGGGAGCGAGTAGTAGACGCCGCCGAATGTCGCTGCGCCTTGGCGGTCATGACCACCGCCGGGTTATACGAAACGTCTGGAGACTGGCTTTTCGACACTGGTCTTCCAGGCAAGAGCGGCATTAGCGGAGGGATCGTCAGCGTCGCTCCGGGTAAGGGTGGCCTTGGGACTTTCGCTCCGCCTCTGGACAAGGCAGGCAACAGTGTCAAGGGCCAACTGGTGGCCAAATTCCTTTCTCAACACTTGGGAATGGATCTGTTCGTCTCGCAACCAGAGACCTTGTCGCGGCAAGGCGACGTAGCATAGACTCCCGGCCTGTCTCCGAGCGCCAGCAGTTTGGAATCGCCCATTCACCAAGGAAGACCAGCAGGATGCTTATCCTACATTACACGACGCGCCATTTCGCGCCCTGTCGTCGCGCAGTATACGTAGCATAGGCTTCCAGCCTGTCTCCGAGCGGGCAAGCGCTCCCACGGTGGAGTTGGCCCCTTCGCCGCAGAAAGACAAGCAGGATGCTTATGCTACACTTCGCGAGGCACCTTTCGCGTGATGCTGCGGCCCCGTAACGTAGCATAGGCTTCCAGCCTGTCTCCGAGCGGGCAAGCGCTCCCACGGTGGAGTCGGCCCCTTCTCCGCAGAAAGACAAGCAGGATGCTTATGCTACACTTCGCGAGGCACCTTTCGCGTGATGCTGCGGCCCAGTAACGTAGCATAGGCTTCCACCTGTCTCCGAGCGGGCAAGTCGCTCCGACGGTGGAGTCGACCCCTTCTCCGCAGAAAGACAAGCAGGATGCTTATGCTACACTTCGCGAGGCACCTTTCGCGTGATGCTGCGGCCCCGTAACGTAGCATAGGCTTCCAGCCTGTCTCCGAGCGGGCAAGCGCTCCCAAGGTGGAGTCGGCCCCTTCGCCGCAGAAAGACAAGCAGGAGGCTTATGCTACACTTCGCGAGGCGCCCTTTCGCGTGATGCTGCGACCCCGTAACGTAGCATAAGCCTGTCTCCGAGCGGGCAAGCGCTCCCACGGTGGAGTCGGCCCCTTCGTCGCAGAAAGACAAGCAGGATGCTTATGCTACACTTCGCGAGGCACCCTTTCGCGTGATGCTGCGGCCGCGTAACGTAGCATAGGCTTCCAGCCTGTCTTCGAGCGGGCAAGCGCTCCCGCGGTGGAGTCGACCCCTTCGCCGCAGAAAGACAAGCAGGATGCTTATGCTACACTTCGCGAGGCACCTTTCGCGTGATGCTGCGGCCCCGTAACGTAGCATAGGCTTCCAGCCTGTCTCCGAGCGGGCAAGCGCTCCCAAGGTGGAGTCGGCCCCTTCGCCGCAGAAAGACAAGCAGGATGCTTATGCTACACTTCGCGAGGCACCCTTTCGCGTGATGCTGCGACCCCGTAACGTAGCATAGGCCTGTCTCCGAGCGGGCAAGCGCTCCCACGGTGGAGTCGGCCCCTTCGTCGCAGAAAGACAAGCAGGATGCTTAAAATCGTTCAATTCCTTCATCATTTCTTCTTTAAAGTCGTTGGCTTTCGTAGTCATCGTTTCTCCGATTAATTGCCCCGGGCGCGCGCAGGTGGCGCTGATCCTCGGGACCTCGCTAATTCCCGAGTTCTCAACGCCAACGCCGCACTATTCCGAGGAGGATGATGTACGACGTTCTCGTCTGCGGACAAATACGCATAATAAAAGTTATTCTTCGCTATTATCTAATTCGGTAGTCTGATGGTAGTAACCTGGGGAGCTGCCCAGGAGAGGGTAGACTTTAGCGATGGACGAGGTTGAGTGGTGCGAACGCTCGCGGAAGCCGCCAAGCGGGCTCCGGGAATGGGGGGTGGTGTTTTCGTCAACCTACACATCCGCATCGGCAAACCGCCAAAGCCGGAGCCAAAGGGACCATAAATGAGAAGATCAACGAAAGGTCGAATGCCGTGGTGTCGGCGGTCGCGGACGCCACCACGCGATTCGCGAAAGGCTTCGACAACCCGAGCGTATACTGTGACGTGCTCTATCCACTAATAACCTATATTCGCGACGATCTGCGCATGGTGACCCCCGTCCGAATGTGGACGACGCCCGTCAGCGCCGGGTGAAGACGGCGAACTCGCCGCAGGTATCCACTGATTTCGGGCGTGCGTTCCAACAAAACTGGTGCGCTTAATGGAACCTGGCCTCGATAATGGAGAAGTCGTCGTCCAGCCGAGACGATCCGCGAAGGTGATAAACATGATCCAAAAGTTCATCCATCAGGCTTCCCGGTTTTTCGGCCAGGGCTGCCATATGCGCGATGCAAGCATCCAGGTTCCATACCGCACCTTCGTCGCGGAAGATCTCAAAGACGCCGTCGCTGAAGATTAGAAGACGGGCCTCGGCTGGGATTTGGCACGATCGAGCTGGGAAATCGACACCAGGAAGGGCACCCATGATCAAGCCGACGGAAGGAAGGCGGAGCGGATTTGGGTTACCGGGAAGCAGCACGATGGAGGGGGGATGACCGCCGCCGGACCAAGTCATGGTGCGACTGGCGCGGTGGTAAACACCGTACCAGATCGTGAAGAACCTTTCGCCATGGTGTTGCGCCTTGGAAGACATCATTGAGTTTAGCCAGCACCTGGTCGGGCAGCTTCATGTCGGCCCCGGGCAACGCGCCCGCGCGGATCACGTTGGCCACGCTGACGGATAGCAACGCGGCATCCAAGCCGTGTCCCGTGACGTCGATGAGGTAAAGGGCGAGATGATCGTCGTCCACCCAGTGGTAACCGATCGTATCGCCGCCGAGGGTGGAAGCTGGGAGGTAGCGCCAATCAACCGAGACCAACCCGTCCATCGGCGGGGGGATGCAGTCGCGCACATATTGGAGGCCGGCCGCGAACTCTGCGCGCATCCGCTCGTCGCCAAGGCTCTCGAGTACGGCATCGGCGTCGGTCAGATCGGGCGTCGTTAAGCCCTTGGTGAAGACGCCGCGTACCCTGGTGAGCGCTCTGGATGCTTCTTCCCGACGGCCTTGCTTTTGCCAAAGCCGGGCGAGACTCGTGGTGGCGCGAAGTTCCCACGCTTTACTCTGCTGGCGTTGGGCTATCTCGATGGCTCGACGAAAGCATTCTTCAGCCGCGGTTTGATCATCCGATTCCGCCAGCAGCAATTCGCCCTTGAGTCGATGCAACTCCGCTTCCTGAAACCGCTCATCGTTTTTTTCCACCAGCGTGAGAGCCTCGTTCAAGGCTGCGCGCGCTTCAGCGAATCTACCCGTCTGGGTGCAGCCATCCGTTAGTATGCTCAAGTAATACGGAAGCGCCAGTTCGGCGCCCGTCGCTCGGTAGGCTTCCAGGCCTTCTTGCAGCAGTCGAAGCCCTTGCTCCAACCGGCCCTGCAGGAGCAAGCCACCAGCGACGTAAAGCGTGCCCGAGGCGTGCCAAAAAAGAAATCCTTGTTCCGTCGCGATCCGAATTTGCTCATCGCCGGCCGCCTGCATCGGTATCCCCAGCCGGCAATGCTGGTAGAGCCAGGCCGTGTGGTGCAATGCGTACTCCAGACTAAAGGGATGATTGATCGCGCGGGCGAGTTCGAGCATTTCGTCGTTGAGTTGCAGCGCTTTGCCCGGAAGACCAAGGTGCCACAAAGCCAGCGCCAGATAACACCGGTGAGTGACACCGGCATCCTCGCCGACCAGTCCGGCCCAGAACGCCGTGCGCTCGCGGTCGTCGAATTCGGCGATCGCCCGCTCGCAACAGTCGCGAGCTCCGGCAAAATCGCCCCGATAAAGGCGTGTGAGAGCCTTCAGAAACAGAGCCTCCATGAGGATTCCGGGATCGTCGAGCCTTTCGCCAAACACCATCGCTTCGTCCGCCAGTTCGGTGCAGACCCGGAGATCGCCGCGAACAATATGAAACGCGAAATTTCCCCACAACATCGCGAAGAGCTGCGGAGTCTGCCCCACCCGCTCGCAAAGCGCGCGGGCCCGACGAAAAACCGGACCTACTTCAGGTGCTGCATAGCCACGGGAGGCGATGTAAGTAGTGCCCAGGGGACCGAGAAACTCCAATTCGCGGGCATCTCGGCCGGGCGATGCCTCCAAGGTTTCCAGCAACTTCAATCCCTTGGTGAGGTGGCTGATCGCCTCGACATGGGCGAACCGGTCTCGCGACCGCAGCCCCGCCCTCAAGCAGTACCCGATCGCCTTCTCGGTGATCCCAGCTTCGGCGAAATGCTCCGCGAGCAGTTCCGGCTGCATCTCCACCAAGCGCGTAAACCGCGCTTCCATTACCTCGGCGACCTGCCGATGAAATCGCTGGCGCTTCGGCTCTTCGATCGCACTGTGCAACGCTTCCTCGAGCAGCGCGTGCCTGAAGAAGTAAGTGCCGGCAGGCGGGTAGCCTTTGAACGAGAGAATTCCGGCCGAGACCAGCTTTGCCAATTCGGCCCGGAGTGTCTGTTCATTGACACTCACGACGGCAGCCAATAACTCGTATTCGAACTCGCGGCCCAATGTGGCGGCGAGTTGGGCCACCTCGCGGTTGCTTGACATACGATCGAGCCGAACCAGCACAAGCTCCTGCAGCGTCTGGGGCAGCTCTCTCGCGCTCGCTGCCGAGACGCGCGGAGAAGCGGTGCCAGCCGATTCAAAGACCATCGACTCACGTGCCATGCGGGTGAACTCTTCGACCAGCAGCGGCACGCCGTTGGTCCGTTGGTAGATTTGCCCGACCAAAGACTCCGGCAACGTTGCGCCCGTATCTCTCCGCATCCACTCCGCCACTTGCCGCCTGGTCAACCGATTGAGCGCCAGAGTCGTTTGATGGGCTGGTGCCGACCACGGGGTTTTGAATTCGGGGCGGAAGGTGAGCACGATGAGCATTCGATCGTGCTCGCCTTCTCCAATGAAATGCCCGAGGAACTCCAGGGTCGACGCGTCGATCCAGTGCAGGTCCTCGACCACTAGCAGAGTCGGCCGCTTTTCGGAGTACGCACGCAGCCATTGACCAAGAGCGCGAAATGTCTCCTCTCGCTCTCGGGCAGGGGTGAGGCCGGTACCCGAATAGCGCTCGTTCGGTGGCAGAAATAGCAACTTGGCAAAAAGTGCGAGGAACTCCGGGCTGCCCAGGCCGTAATTCTCCAGATGCCGCGCCAATCGGTCGAATCGAGCCGTTGGTGACGGATCGTGGCCTGTCAAGAGGAAGCGTTCCAGATAGTCGGACACCGGGTGAAGCTCCGAGTTCTGGAAATGTTGTGAGGAACGCCATTCGATGACCTGGGAGTCCTGGTCGGCTGGCGCATTCGCCAATTGCGCTCCTGCGGACGGGTCGCTCGCCTGAGCCTGTACACGCTCCGTGAGCGTTTGCACCAGCCGCGACTTGCCCAGGCCGGGTTGCCCCACCAAAAGAAGGACCTGGCCCATACCCTCTTGAGCCTGTTCCCACCGGTCGATCAGCAAACTGAATTCGGTGTCGCGGCCGGTCAGCGGTGTGAGGGCAAACGGTGGAGGTGCTTCGGACTCACCTGGGCCACTGACGACCGACTTCGTTCGCTTTTCCCTGGCCCGTTCCTGCGGATTTGATCGAGCGAGTCTGAAAGGGTTCACAGAACTTCCTTTGCCACTTAGCGGAGCCCGGAACGACACTCGCGCGCCGGTTTAGTTACAGAGCTGCCCGACGATCTGGAGATGACGCCTTTGCTCATTGCGTCGTGAGTTGTTGAATCGATTTCGCCATCCTGCCGCCAAAGCCTTGGCGATGTCCAGCCTGAAAAGTTTGTTTCATCCGGTCACTGAGACAACGGCCGAGTTGCTCGCGCTGTTTGAGCGGATACCCCGTAGGCCGAAACAACGCCGCAGCCTTTGCTTTGTGAACGAGCCCAACGGGACAGATGGCCGGAGAAGAGGTCAATCTTTGTTTGGTCGATTGTCGGCTGAATCGTTTCCCAGCGTTCGCGCCGCGGTCCCGCCAAACTCCAAACAGGTCGTTGGAACAGTTATTCAGACGTAGTCAAGCGCGGTTCGGGCGCCATCGACAGGTGAAACCACGTTAGCCGGAGCGGGGAGACGACTGAGAGCAGTTGATCGACATCGAAACTCTGAATCGGCCAGCTTAGTTTGTCGCCGTAGGGACTAGCCTTGAACGCTTCTTGGTGGCGGTTGAGCACGATACGGACTACCATCGCGTCGTCCAACAATCCCAGACCAGGAATGGAGTCGGGAATCAAATCAGCCGCGCGCTTGAAATAGAGCAGCGCGAACGCCGCTTCACCCACCATCTCCCCGGCCGGGTCTCGGACGATCTCGTCTTCGACCACCTGGGAAAGGAATTGAAGCTGGTCTGCCAGATACGGGTACGTGTGCGCTGGAATTTTCGCGAATCGCTCGCGCAACGCCGGTAAGTCGGCGCTGAGCTGGCGGAGCTCGGCGAGCGAAACCGCACGAGCCTGGGTTTGAATAAAGTCGTTTAATTCCCTGGTCATTGTTTCCTTAAATTCGGTTGATTTCGTAGTCATGGCTTTTTTCGGCGGTCTCTGGCCCGGTGGTTCGAGGAGGTTAGTCCAACGCCAAACCGCAATTTGCGTTAGATTAGGCCCTAGCATCGTGCACCATGGGCTCCCTACTCCGCGCGGCGCCATCAGACAAATACGAATAGTAAAACCTATTCTTCGGTATTTTCTAATTTGCTGATATTGCACCGACGAAGAGAAGCGGAAAGTCCGCACCGTGCTGGGTGGTAATGGAGCGACTCTCAACGAGCGGTCTTTTGGTCCTAAACGTGGCGCAGGCTTGGCTCAACCAGACGACCAAAGCCAAATTGCGCGAATGGCTCGTTGTTGGTTTTGCGTCACCATTTTGTGCGATTGCATTAACTATGTTGACGGAAAAAAGGAGTGTCGTTCGCAAGAGTCTGAATTCACGGAATCTAAGGTGCATTTTTCTTTGGAGGCACGATCCAAAAAATTGTGCAATTGCACAAATCGTGTTGACGCGTATCGGAAATCGGTGCGATGTTCCCTTCAGAAGCTCAGGAATCATCCGGAGCCTCACAAGGAAAAGAAGTAAGGAAAGAACATGAGTGCTACACATACCAAAGAGGCAACCGCGTCAACGTCGGAAACCATTGACAAGCTCTCCAAAAAGGCGACCGAGGCCACCGAGGCAACGTCGGAAATCATTGACGAGGTCTGTCAAGAGGCCATGGGCTGTTATGAGAAGTGTGGGGAGGAGTTTGTCGGGACGTTCAACCGCATGAGCAATCAGACGATTGATCTGTTCGAGAAAATGCTGGGCGTTTACCAGGCCACCTCGGTGCCCGATGCGCAGCGCCGCGTGCAGGTCCTGATCGAAAGTTCGCTGAGCGCCCTGCGGGTCAACGTTGAGAGCGCTCTGAACATGAACGCTAACATCATCGATTCGTGGAAGGAACTCGCGCGGATCGTTTCGGCCCGTGAAGTAATTACTTGAGCCAATAAGAACACGCTTGGCGATAAGGCAAAGCTCGAAGGAAATCAACCTCGCCGTCAGCGTCGAGATGCCGCGAAGTGAATCCTTCACCGGAACCGGGGGTGCTGAGAACACCCCCGGGAACCATTGCAGAATCACCCACCCCAACCGGAGAATCGAAATGAGTGTTTCTACGGCTGCTTCTACACCAAACCCGGCGCGCGGCAAAGACCTCCGGCGCCGTTGCCGAAATCACTGGAAGCGGCAGGCGGAAGTGCGGCGCCCTCCGCCCAAACGCCGCACACCAGATCGGGATCGGGGCGGGGTTTCGTCGGTGGCGGAATCGCAATGACCATCAACGCCATAACGCTGCCGTACCTGACCGGCGTAAAGCGCAACCTTATCCGCACCCGCCCGCACGGCGGAAACGATTTCCCGCTTATCGAAGAAAGGTAGCGGGATGACCGCCGGCACCCACGCAGAGAGACAGGATCGAGGTCGTCAGCGATCGAATATTTCATCAGCGGCTTCAAGTGCTGCCGCGACCGGTGGATATCCGACGATTTCCGTGCTAGCACCGGGCGACGTCGTATTCCGTGATCCGCGCGTCTCAAGGTATTCCAAAAACTCATCCATCGTCATCAGCGCCGTTGACTTCGTCGTATTAGTGCTTTCCATGGTTTTACTCCTATCAAGGTAAGATGTTCTAGTATCCGGACGGACAATTGTCCAGCAGGATCAAGGTTAAAAAATGGCGCGCGAAAGGCCAAGATAGCTGTTAGTTGGACCAATGCGCCGGGCAAGGAATCGCCAACATGGTCATAGAACCCGCCAGAAAAGCTAGCCCCGATTATCAGTCACCCGGCGAAGGGCAGCGATGAGTTGTGGTATGTCGATCGGTTTCACGAGGTGCTCGCTGAAGCCGGCCTCTTGGCTACGCCGCCTGTCCTCACTCATAGCGTAGCCGCTCATTGCGATGCCAGGCACGCTACGGATCGCCCGAATGCGGCGCATCAACTCGTAGCCATCGTCGTCAGGCAGACCGAGATCGCAAATGTCGGTGATGCTTTGGAAATGCACTTTCTGGATTTCAAGTTCGTTGACCAGGTCCACTAATCCTTTCACGCTGCGCCCGAGCCGGTCCAGCTTCCAGACCACGAGGGTACGCTTTCCCGGTCGGTTGCTCGCTCTTGATGAGGCTCCTCATCCGCGATTCTGGGTGTGGCCGCCGCTCAGCTCAATGTGCCGACGGGCGCTTGGCACTTTTATGCCGAGCGCCACGAGGCTGGTCAGTTGGTCAAGGATTCACTCCTGACCCACCTATCACCCTCGACCTGGGAGCACATCAACCTGACCGGCGACTACGTCTGGCACGCCAACAAGCGAGTGGCGAAAGGCGGTTTTCGACCCTTGCGCCGACCAGTTTCCCCCCACCCCGGACGCGCATCTCTGCCTAGATCGCGACCTGCCGTCCGATCAAAACGACGCTATCGTTCGGCAGTCGGAAGAAGTCGCTGACGTGGACGGAGTTTCGCTCCATCGCGATAAATAAGAGCTTCCTGCCATTTGGCCAATCCTCTTCATCATCGCTGGGGACGATCGTGCCGTGGCCAACGTAGTAGACCACATCACCCAGGTTCAGGGAGTGATTCTGCGAAGCACGCCTGTTTGAGCACGGCCGGAATATCCGGCTTTTCCATAAAGCCGAACCGCGCCGTCGCGCGCCAATAATTTGGCTGCACTTCAGTCACCAGAAGGCGCTCCGAATTTTTGATCCACGGTACCGATTCGGTAACGGCGTTCAGGACGAACAGATTTTCTTGCAAGGCCCGATTGTGTTTGACATGCCAGATCATGACAGGAGGGGCATCGCGCGCGGTTCGGGTGAGGAAGACTCCGGTGCCGGGAACCCGCGGAATATTTTGCGATTTGATCGAACGCATGAACTCGTCAACCGGGATATCTGCTCGCCGAGACGTTCTGCAACCCTGATGGATCCGCGATGCCAGATCAGCATGATCCCATAGACCAAGGCGGCCAGAAGCAGCGGAACATAACCGCCCTGAGCCACCTTGACGAGATTCGCAAGGAAGAAACACGCATCGATGCAGAGGAACGTCGCCCGCGACCGCCGCGCTCGCCAACAAGTTCCAGCCCCATACCTCGCGCATCGCGATGAATAGCAGGCCCGAGGTCAACATCATCGTCGCAGATACCGCGATGCCGTAAGCGCCAGCCAGATTGTCGGACTTGCCGAAAAACAGGGTCAGGCCAACCGTGACGATCATCAGTAGCCAGTTGACGACCCCGACATAGATCTGCCCGTAACCCTCTTCAGAGGTCTGGACGATCCGCAAGCGCGGCAGCCAGCCGAGCTGGATAGCCTGCCGGGTCATCGAGAAAGCACCGGTAATGATCGATTGACTGGCGATAATCGTCGCAATGGTGGCCAGAACCACAAATGGAATCAGCAAGGGTTCGGGACACAGCCGGTAAAAGATATTGTCCGTCGTCGGTGTACCTTCGAGCACGATCGCAGATTGGCCGGCATAGTTCAGCAATAGACTGGGAAGAACGATAGCCCGACCAGGCGAATCGGATCGGGCGAGAGCCGAAATGCCCCATATCAGCGTAAAGTGCTTCGGCCCCCGTCACGCAGAGAAAAACGCCACCCAGAACGAGAAAGCTCGCATAACCGTTCGAGAACAGGTAACGCAAACCATAAAGCGGGTTCAAGGCCGCCAGCACAGCCGGATGACGGGCTGATACCCGACGATGCCCAGCACCGCGATCGCCAGAAACCATAGGCACATGATCGGCCCGAAGGCTTTGCCAATCCGAGCGGTACCTTGGGGCTGAATCGCAAAGAGGGCCACAAGGATCACCACCGCAGCCGGCAACACATAAGGCTTGACGGCCGGTGTCGCGATATTCAGTCCTTCGAGTGCAGAGAGTACCGAGATCGCCGGCGTGATAGCGCCATCACCGTAAATCAGCGCGGCCCCGAATAACCCGATGGCCACGATGATAGGCTGCTGATGCTTTTTAAGGCAGAGCAGCGACATCAGGGCAAGAATGCCGCCCTCGCCGTCATTGTCGATACTCATGGCAACGATGACGTATTTCACCGAAGTGATGATGATCAGCGTCCACACGATCAGCGACAGCACACCAAGTACCACATCGGGCTTGGGTGTGGCGCTAGTCATGCTGAGCACAGTCTTGAGCGTGTACAGCGGGCTGGTGCCGATATCGCCAAAAACAATCCCAAGCGCGGCCAGGCCCGATGCGGCGAGGCCGGACGGGCCGACCGTACTGGAATCGGGGCGCGTAGGGATACTGGCTTTTTGGCTCATCAGTCGAAAGGGTGGCGGTGGAGTCGGTACGTTCGGTCGGGGCTGGGAATGGGAGTGACGGAGTGGCGGCCAGGCCGCGGTAGGGACGCGCTCCCGCGCGTCCGGCGTTGCCTGTACTTAAGCGTGCGAAAGCTAAAGGGAGAGGCCCTCAGGCCACGTGGGTGGAGCGGTGGAGTATTGGAGCGGTGGAGTATTGAAGTGATGGGAGGGTGAATTGAACCGCGCGGTCAGCGCAGCGTACTATTTTCCATTACACTTGCTTGATTCTGGCGCGCGATGTCAAAGCATTTGTGCCACCTGCTCTTTACTTGAGTTAGCCGACTTTCTCAACTCGACGCCGAAAACACGGTGAAGTATGAAGGGAACGTCTTGGCGGCGGCGGATCGGGAAGGCGTCGAGACGCCGCCACGCTCCCCGCGGGTTGGCCAACCCAACCCGCGTATTTCACCGAGGCTTTCAGGCCTCCCTGGTCCCCGATCAATGCAGCGTCTTGAGGTAAGCCACGATGGCGGCGGTGTCCTGCTCGTCGTATTTTTTGGCGAATGATGGCATTTCATCCTTTATCCCGCTCTGGATAACGAGAGCCATATGGGCACCGCTAATCTGGAGCTTCAGAAGGCTCGGGGCATCCTCGCCCCCATCCGCGTCTTGACCATGGCAATGAGCACAGCTTTGAAAGAAGAAACTTCGTCCCTTGGCGGCCAGGCTTTCAGCAGTGGGCCGCTTATCTGCAGAGTCCGTCTCCCTTTCCACGTGACTCCGATATATTCCGCCAGCCATAAATGTTGCTGCCAGGATGAACACTGACGTCGTGACGCCAGCCACCGCACCCTTGATTTCGAGAGGGGTAATTATCATGGCACACCTCCGCCGCTCAGGAGCAGTTCTCCTCCAAAATACCCTGCGGCGGCAATGAACCCTGAAGCTAACAACATCAAGGTCAGATACAGGCATAGCCCAGCACGCGACATCGCGTCCCTTACCACGAGTCTCCACATGGCCAAAGCCAATAGAAGAGCGAACGCCGGCCAGACGAATCGATGATGCCATCCGAAATTACCGCGGCCCCACATCTCACCTTTCGTGAGGGCAATGCCTGAGATCACGGCAACCAAAGACGCCAGGGCGGCAACGACTAGACCATAGAAGCTTACTGACCGCAGCCCTCGAGCAAACGTTAGCTTCTTAAACGCGACAGAGACGAAATCGCACGCCGTTGAAAACAGCAGCAAAGCGATCGGGAAATGGGTCATTGCCCCGTGAAGCTTATCCCATGGAAACATTGAAGGCCTTTCCGTTTACCCGAGTGTAGAATCTACTACGGCCAGGGTATGGTTCGTCTCGGTATAGCTAACGCTGGTTAGCCCCAGCATCTTCTTGAGTTGAGGAGCTTCAACAACCACTGGAAGCGGTTTAGGCACTGAACCTGGTGTTGGTAACGGGAACGCTGTCCCCCTGGCGGTGTGGAAAGTAATGTTGCCCTCCACCTTCTGCATGACCTGATGAATGTGACCGTTTAAAACGGTCACTGACCCGAAACGCTTCACAAACGAGAGAGCTCGCTCGGCATCGTCGGTGCCCCAACCCCACTTAGGATAAACCGCCCACAGGGGAATATGCGCGAACAGGACAACGGGAGTACTGGCCGATAAGCCTTTCACGTCTTTTTCAAGCCAGTCGAGCTGTTCCTGACCAAGCGTACCCAAGCCGCCCTCCTGGATATTTGCCACGTTGACCAAACCCACGAAGTGTACCCCTTTTTGGTCGAAGCTGTGCCATCCGGCTCCTGCGGTATCTTTTCCGAAACGTTCCCGGTATTGTGCGCCGCCATCGTAGATGTCGTGCTCGCCAGGCACATAAAACACATCCTGCGTTTTGCACTCTTTGAGCAGTTGGGCAAGCGTGTCGAACTGTGCCGGATCAGAAAGATGCGTTAAATCGCCGGTATGGAGCAGGAACTCAGGTACCTTCGGCAACGCGTTGACATGCATTATGGTCTCCCGAAAGGTCCCAACGACGTCAGTATTTGCGGGTTTATTAAAGCCGATGTGACTGTCGCTTAGCTGGACAAAGTTCATTTCCGCCGTAGCGATCGCACTTTGATTTTTAGCTTCCTGGCCCAAAACCGTGGAAGTTAACAGCCCACCGTTGATGGACCAAATTACTCCGGTCCCGGCCCAGGCCATGCATTTAAGAAATCCCCGACGGTCAATGCCGTCGTCGTTCGTATTGGTTTCGATGAAGTCTGACATAGTGGTTTGTACTCTGGTTGTTAGGATTGGGAGCGCCGTAGCGCCCCCGTCATCAGGTACATACCGGTGGAGATCAGTAATTATTCCCGCTCGCCGGCATCAGAGGATTCAAAAGGGGCCCTCGATTGGTGGGGCGAGGCTCCGTCCGAGCCGGTAGGCTGGCCCGCGTTTTGGCACGGCGCGTCCATTCCATTTACGGACGTTTGACAAGTCCGAGCTGTAAGCAAATCAACCCTTGAGTAGGTAGTATTTGCCTGGATACCAGCGGCACGTTTTGCCTGTCACTCTGCCACCAGACGCTACCGAACAACGCCTTTTTCATGCACAACGCGCGCCACTTAGAGACGATTGTGCACGCGCTCAATCCTAGTAGCTTATGGACGAGATGAAAGGGAGTGACTTGGTACGAGATTTCGACCCAGACGATTTTTCGTGCGAGCGGGTACCCGCGCTCCTTTCCCGCGCAGCGAAGAGATCGAGAAGCTCCGCCAGACGAGCCTCGTAGGCGTCACAGATCGGAGAATTGCCTTCGGGGCCTACCCATTCGGGATGCTCGTTTCGCAGCGCGTTGCGGACCTGCGTGCGGAGTTCGGCATATGTGCGGATATTGTTGAACATCGGGCGGGTGGATCTTTGCTTGCTTATCTTCTATCTGGAAATCTGAAACCGGATCTAATTTTGGACACCGGCACTACCGGGCTCCCACGAAGCAGGGTCCGTACCAACCACGCTATTGGATTCACAATCCATTGATTGCGAGGTGTGTAAGGACCTGAGCGTTGCCGGAATGGCCGAACAAGACTTCGAACTTTCGAACTCTCATCCACCGCTCATGGCCAAATATTGGTTTGAAAACCCGACTTAGCCCGCAATGAGATCCTTCGCTTCGGCCCGGCGGCCGCCTGACTTAATTCTTGCCGGCGAGGGCTTTTATAAGCGAGTTATTCGTAAATCAGGGTGACCGGAACGAATATTTGCACGTTCGAGATTTCAAACCCTTGCCCATCCTGCGGATTACTTACATAACCATATCATTTCTAGCCCCTTACATTGAGCGAGAGCTTTGGCATGAAACGTGATCAAACAGGGCAGAATGAACGCTGAAACAATGAAAGCTTTCCTGGTGACGGGACCCTCAGGCGGAATCGGTACGGCCATCGCAGAACGCCTGGCCCGTGACGGATTCGCAGTCGCTGTCAATTATATCGGCGATGCTGCCGGCCAATGGGTAGTTTCGCAAATCGAAGCAGCAGGCGGTCGCGCGGGCGCACTCCAGACGGATTGATGGATAGAGCGCGGAAGTGAGGCCCTTAGAAAAATCAGCGAAGGAGCGGCCCATCGTTTTCGTGGTGGATGACGACCGATCCGTGCGTGAGGCTCTTGGTGGTCTCATTCGCTCTGTTGGGCTGCGGGTCGAAACCTTTGCTTCGGCGGCCGAATTTCTCAGACAGAAACCCCCGACTGAGCCCTCCTGCCTGGTGCTCGATGTGGGCTTGCCGGGCCTGAGCGGGATTGATCTTCAGCGCGAACTGGCCGCCGAGAACCGTGTCTTTTCGATCATTTTCATTACCGGCCGGGGCGACATCCCTACCACGGTGCGTGCGATGAAGGCGGGAGCAGTGGAGTTTTTAACCAAGCCATTTAGCGATCAGCATTTGCTGGATGCCATTCAGCAGGCGCTGGTTGGAGATCGCAAGGCACTTGCCTGGCGCGAGGAGATGAACCAAATGCGGGCCTGCTACGAGAAGCTGACGCCCCGCGAGCGCGAAGTGATGACGCTGGTCGTGCGGGGATTACTGAACAAGCAGGTCGCGGCGGAGCTTGGTACAACCGAAATCACCGTGAAGACCCAGCGTGGGCGGGTTATGCGCAAGATGCAGGCGGAGTCGCTGGCCGACCTGGTGCGCATGGCAGAGAGGCTGGACCGAGGCGAGAGGAGGTGAGTTTGGGTTTTGAGTTTTGGGTTTTGAGTTTTGAGTTTTGGGTGACGGTCAGCCGCTAAGGATCATGGACAATTCAAAATCTTCTCCCCGGTGCACGGCGTTCTTCCTTGGCACGGATTTCCACCGCTCTTGTCAACCAGCGGAGAGATCCGGTCGTATTGATCACCGCGCCAGCGATCGGCTCATCGCTGACCCTCCGGCGGAGCCTTGGGTGAATTGGTGGCGAGCGTGAACTGAAAGGTGGCTCCGTAGCCGTCGTTGGCCATGGCCCAGATCCGTCCGGAATGATTCTCAACAATGGAGCGGCTGATCGAAAGTCCCATCCCGAGTCCGCCCGGCTTGGTCGTATGAAACGCCGCGAAGACCTTCTCCAAGCTCTCGGGATCGAGGCCAAGGCCGGAGTCGCGCACCGTCACCAGCACTTCCGTTTCCTCCTGAACACGAGTCCCGACAAGCAGTTCCCGCGGCCGGTTTTCGACTGTGCTCATGGCTTCGATCGCGTTCAGGATCAGGTTCAACATCACCTGCTGCAGTTGCACCCTATCGCCGTGGATTCGAGGCAGGTCGTCGGCCAATTGCAGCTTTCGGGTAATTCGCTTTTTGTCCATCTCGCTCCGCGCCAAGACGATTACCTCACGGATGGCCGTATTGAGATCCAGCGGCCCCTTCGTCGTGTCCGACTTTTTGAAGAGTGTTCTGATCCGGGCGATGACCTCGCCCGCTCGACTCCCGTCCCGAATGATGCGCTGCAAAGCCTCGCGGGCCTCGGCCAGGTTCACGGAATCCTCCTTCACCCGCGCTAGCCAGCGCAGACACGCGTTCCCATTGATCACCACACCGGCGACGGGTTGGTTGACTTCATGGGCGATCGACGCGGCAAGTTCTCCCATCGTGGTTACCCTGGTCACATGGGCCAGTTCACCTTGCACCTTGCGCAAGTTGGCCTCGCTTCGCCGCAACTCCTCTTCCGCCCGCTTCTGCTCTGTGATGTCCATCACCACCCCTATATACTCATCCACCTCACCCGACTCCCGGGCAACGGGGCGCCCGGATCCCTGGACATATGTCACGCTTCCATCTGGCAGGAGGATCCGGAACTCCTGGTCGAAGGAGCCTCGCACGTGGATTGCGTCGTCAATGGTCTCCAACGCAGCAGCGCGATCTGCGGGGTGAATCATTCTGGCAAAGTCGTCGAACGTCACCTCTCCGGCATCGGAGGGGAGGCCGAAGATGCGCCGTTGTTCCGCCGACCACATGAGATTTCCAGTCTTGATATTCCAGTTCCAGCTTCCCGTCCGGCTGATCCGCTGGCCTTCCGCCATCAATCCCTCGCTCCGGCGCAGTTCGTCCTCGGCCCGCTTGCGCTCCAGGTTCTCTCTCTCCAAATCGGCGTAGAGCCGGGCGTTCTCCAAAGAAATCGCGGCTTGGGAGGCCAGCAATTCAAGCACTGCAACCCGGTCGGAGGTGAAGGCACGGGAAGTCATGTTGTTTTCGAGGTAGAGAGCGCCGGCCAGTCTGTTCTGTTTCAAGATGGGCAGACAAAGGATGGATCTCGGCCGCTTCTGCCGCAGATAATCGTCCTTAGAGTACAAATTCCTGCCCAATGCGTCATCGAGGACCACGCTCTCCCGCGTCCTGATCACGTAGTGAAGGACGGATTCGGGGAGCTCTG
This sequence comes from uncultured Verrucomicrobiae bacterium, assembly GCA_963789065.1. Lineage (GTDB taxonomy): Bacteria > Verrucomicrobiota > Verrucomicrobiia > Chthoniobacterales > JAFAMB01 > JAFAMB01. The sequence continues at coordinate 35,067 of CAWBKA010000010.1, forward strand.
AAGGAGTCGTCGCCGTCTGTTTCATCGTAACCTCAACCCTGCCGCGGCCGGTCGTCGCCTGCGCCTCGACCCATGGCTCGTCGTTGTGGAAAAGGATGAGCAAACCCCGCTCGGCCCCAGCATGTTCGACCGCGATCATCAGGAGAGTTTGAATGAGCCTCTCCAACACAATCTCGCCGGAGACGGCGTGCGACGCCTTTATGACTGTCCCAAGGTCCAACTGCTCAACTGGCGTGCCCATGGTGACGGTGGAAGAAGCGTCCTGCGGGTGCGGATGGCGTAGATCCAATTGTCGGACCTTGCCAAGCGCCCCCCAGCGGAGGTAGCAGGAGCGGGCGTTGCGAAGATACGCGGAGGCACTCGTCTCATAGCCGCGGCCGAGATAGAACTTCGCCGCGAGCTCGTTCGCAATACCCTCGTTCTGAACGAATCCGTTCTCGCGCGCCGACCGGATAGCCTGCTCATAGAGGCGCTGGGCGTCCAGCTCCCGACCTTCGATTCGGGCGATCTCGGCTCCGACCAGCGCTGCACGGTTTCCGAAATTCTCGGGGCAATTCTCTGCCCATAGACAGATCTTCCGGTGCGCGGTGGCGAGCACCGCGCGATACTGGAGACGCTCCTCGGATGATGCGGAGTCGTATCCCCCCGACCGCGCCAGCGCATCATAGAAAAGGTATTCAGCCGACTCAAACTCCGCCAGCCGCGTCTCCAGGAGCGGTGCGGCCTTGCCGGCCGCCGCCAGGGCTGCCGTGTAGTCCTGCCCAATGACGCTCGCTTGCAGCTTACGGATCCAATACCAACATCTGGCGAAGACGAGGAGCGGATCGGCCTCCAGATGCTGCTCAAACCGGGCCTCATCGAACTCGGCCTCGTTGAAGGAATAGCAACTCGGGGTTAGACCGCGGAGCGCCCGGATGAGCCGGAGCTGTCCGACGAGTATGTCGGCAATGTACCCAAACTTCGCCTTTCGAGCGAACTCGAACCCATTCTCGGCTTCACGCTGCAAGTCACCTAGCGGATCTCCGGCCGCGAGAAGAAACGTGACCAGACGGTCTCGCGAATAGACCGCGTATTTGAGGTCACCGTCCTCCTGCGCAGCGGTGAATGAGCGCCGCAGCAATTCGATCCCGGTGCGCACATGCTTTGACCAGGGAATGACGAAGTAACCGAAGCACTGGGAGACTCGGACCCTGAAACGCTCCAGGCCGCGCTTCTCGACCAGGTCGAGGCCGACCTGGCCAAAGCGGAAGGCGGCCTGGTGGTCGCCGAAACGCGGTCCTACCAGCCATCCGAGATTCACGTAGGCGACGCATGATCCGTCACTATTGCCATTTTCCAGGCTGAGGTTCACCATTCGAGCGAGAACAAGGTGCCGCAGATTCTCGTCGACGAAATGAGCGGGCTCCTCGAGTACGGTGAGCACGTCGAGCATTGCCCGGCAGCCCGGATCGGTCATCCGGGGCAAGTCGACCAGCGCCTCGATCGGTCGGTTTCCGAGCTGGTGCCAAATCCGTTCGTATTCCAGCCGCACCTCTTCCTTGGTTGGGTGAGCCGTCCAGTCGACGCCTACGCTCCGGAGGTAGGCGAGACCGGCCTCGACGGCCAGGTCGCTCTGATCCAAAGTCGTGTAGAGTTCCGTTTGCAGGCGCGTGACGAGGGCCCGATCGGCCAGGTTCTGAACACGACGCGACAGCGCCGCCAGCCGCTTTTCCGCGGTGGCGAAACTGCCAGTCAGGAACTCGCACTCGGCCTGCTGGAACTCGAGCTCAAACCTGAGAGCATAGAGCTGCTCCCAACTCTCCACGTCCATCAGCGCGCGTCCGGCCGCAAGGTAGGTCAGCGCCGACGCGTAGGCCGTCGACATCTTGGCCCGCTTGCCGGCGATAAGGTTGAGTTCCGCAACACGCACGCGCTCTGTCGGTTCGCTGATCAGCGCGGCGCCACGGTTGAGCTGGTTGACGATTTCAAAGATCTTTTCGTCGAGCTCAGTTGCTGAAGACTGCGAGGCGAGCACTCGGCCAATTCGAAGATGAACCGCCGCGCGCTCATCCTCCGGGATCAAAGCATAGGCCGCCTCCCGAATGCGATCGTGGAGAAATGTGTAAGCGTTATCCAGGCAGATGACCAGGCCCGCGCGGACGGCGTCCCCAAGCGCCGCGTGGATCCTCGCCTCCGATTCCCCGTGCACGAGGGTAATTGTGCCGATCTGGGCAACATTCCCCAAACAGGCGAGCTGTTGTAATGCTTCCTGCGTGCGGGCCGGGAGGCGGTCCAGCTTTCCAGCCACCAGCTCCGCGCCGTTGTCAGTGTAGCGCCTGGCATTGATAGCCGCCAAGTTCCAAGTCCAAGCGGCCTTGTCCCGGTCGAACTCGAGCAGTTCTTCTTCAGCTAACGCCGTCAAAAACTGAATGACGAAGAACGGATTGCCCCCGGTCTTCTCCTGCAGCAGCTGGGCCAAGGGCTGCGCACGCTCCGGCTCGCAATGCAGCGCACCGGCGACGAGTCGCCCGATGTCTTCCGGACCCAGGGGTGCCAACACGATCTGACGCACCCTGGCATCCGCCGTCCGGATCGCTTTAAGCGTTTGCAGAAGGGGGTGCGCGGGGCCGACCTCATTTTCTCGATAGGCCCCGATCAGCAAGAGATACCGCACCTCTGAGTGGGTCAGCAGGTGCTCGAGAAGGTCGAGCGTCGCTGGATCCAGCCATTGCAGATCGTCGAGGAACAGTGTCAGTGGGCGCTCCGGTCCGCAAAATACTCCGAGGAAACGCCGAAACACCATCTGGAACCGGTTTTGCGCATCTTGTGGCGGCAGGTCTGCTACCGGCGGCTGCTCCCCGATAATGAGCTCGATTTCGGGAACCAGGCTAACGATAAGCTTACCATGCAGGCCGAGCGCCTCCAGTAAGGCAGTTCGCCAACGGAGCACTTCTGCGTCGCTTTGGGTCAGGATCTGGCCAACGAGGCTCTGGAAGGCCTGTGCAAGGGTCGCATACGGGATGTCGCGCTTGAATTGATCGAACTTGCCGGACGCGAAGAGGCCGCGGGACGGAACGAGCGTCTCGCGCAGTTCGTTCACCACCGAAGACTTGCCGACGCCGGAATACCCGGACACCAGCACAAACTCGGTCAGACCGTCGCTGACCACCCGCTCGAACGCTTTGAGCAACAGCTCGATGGCGTTTTCCCGCCCGTAGAGCCTTTCCGGAATAAGCAACTGATCCGACACATCGTGCGCGCCCAGGGCAAACGGCTCGATCAGGCGATCGGCTTCCCAGGACGCGAGACAACGCCGAAGATCGGCCTCCACACCGGCAGCGGTCTGGTAGCGATCCTCCGGATCCTTGGCCAGGAGCTTCATGGCCAGCGCGGAAAGTTGCTCCGGAACCTCACTCGCCCGCGCCTTGGGGATCTCCGGCAATCTCGCGAGGTGGCAGTGGATCCATTCCATCGGATCACTTGCCTTAAACGGCAGCGCTCCGACGAGCATCTCATAAAACGTTACGCCCAAGGAATAAAGATCGCTCCTGGAATCGATGGAGCGGTTCATCCGTCCGGTTTGCTCCGGAGCCATGTAGGCCAGCGTCCCCGCAATGATCTGGTGCGGTTCGGGAGAGTGGCGGTGGCGGGCCAGGCGTGAAGTCAAACCGAAACCTGTCAACCAGGCCTCGCCGGAAGCGGCATTCACCAGGAGATTAGCGGGCTTGATGTCGTGGTGGATGAGACCGCGCGCATGGAGGTGGCCAACCGCCGTCACAATGCCGATGGCTAGACGGAGAAACTCCGGCACGCTCATTGGCTCCCCGGTCAATCCATCCAGAAACTCCCCACCTGGATACTCAATCAGGAGCGCGGTCTGACCACGGAACTCCACCAAATCCAAGGGCCGAGCCGCCCAAGAGGAGTCCAGTTCATCTCGCAGAGCACGGGCCTGCAGAAGAAAAGAGGGGCTGGCGGGGAGTGGCGAAGCTGGACTTGTAACCAGCAGCAGCACCGGAGCTCCATCCCATCTCCCCCGTGAGATAATGAAATCCCGGTCCTCCCAAACCTTCTCGAACAAGTCCGTTGAAAACCCCATCACAGGATGCATCGATTGTCAGCGCAGTGTCCCCGCTTTGCTCTGTGCTCCGAGAGGCAAAGCGGGACACCTCGCACACGACAGCACGTTTCGATGCCGTCGCTCAGGTTGGCGGCATACCCGATGGCATCGCGCCCCGGCGTTTCAGCCCCATCTTCTTAATCCGAGAAATCAGGGTTGTCGGCTTCACCCCCAGAAGTTCCGCAGCGCCGTCGGCACCCTTGATCTTCCAACCGGTTTTCTCCAGGACCATCCAGAGATTTTCGCGTTCGCGGCGCTGGATCTCCGGTTCTGTCAAAAACTCTGGCTGAGCGGCGTTACCCATCTCGAAGACAGGAGGCCTGGGCACCGGCGCGGAAATCGCCATTGGAAGGTCAAACTCCAGAGCGTTTCCTCGCGCGACGATGATTGCGCGCTCGATGACATTTCGCAGCTCGCGGATGTTGCCTGGCCAATCGTAACTTTGCAGTCTGGCCACCCCAGCCTCCGTTAGACGTGGTTTCGGACATCTCAGCTCCTTGGCCAGCACTCCCACGAAGTATTGGGCGAGCAGCGGGATGTCTTCCCGGCGCTCGCGAAGCGGAGCAACCTGTAATGGGAAGACATTCAGCCGATAGTAAAGATCTTCCCGAAATCGTCCCTCTTTCACCTCCTGCTGCAGCTGACGGTTCGTTGCGGCGATGATCCGCACATCGGCTCGCTTGGTTCTTTCGTCGCCTACGCGTTCGAATTGCTTTTCCTGCAGCGCGCGCAGGAGCTTGCTCTGCAATTCCATCGGGATTTCTCCGACTTCATCGAGAAAAAGCGTTCCACCGTGGGCTGCTTCAAAGCGCCCGACGCGGTCTTTGATGGCTCCGGTGAACGCACCACGCACATGTCCAAAAAATTCGCTTTCGAACAATTCTTTTGGGATAGAAGCGCAGTTGACCCGAACCAGCGGCTGATCTTTGCGCCGGCTTATTTTGTGTATCTCGTGCGCGACAAGTTCTTTGCCGGTGCCGGTCTCTCCCTGGATCAACACAGTCGAATCGGTCGGTGCGACCATCTCGATCCGCCTCCGCAACGTGCGGTAGGCGTTGCTGGCGCCTACAATTTCACCCGAGTGCAGTGAGGAGTCGCCTGCGGGTGAGCCCGTATATTCACGCGCGAGCATTCCCTCCTGGATCGCATCGAGCAGATCTTCAGGGTCGAAGGGTTTAGTCAGGAACTCCAGCGCGCCTGCCTTGATGGCGCGAACGGACATCGGAATATCGCCGTGCCCGGTCAGGAAAATAATGGGAATATGCACATCCGTCCGGGAAAGTTCTCGTTGCAGCTCGAGCCCGCTCAACCCCGGCAAGTCCACATCCAGGACCAGACAGCCTGGTGACCCCACGTGGGCTCGCGCTAGGAACTCCTTCGCCGAGCTGTAGGTTTCCACCGGAATTCCCGCTGACTGAAGCAAATTCTGCAGGCCCTCGCGGATGGAGAAATCGTCATCCACGATGCAAACTGGAGGATCGATTTTATTCATGGAATTTCTTTGGGAGGTCGATTTATGAGTGGAAGGTCAAGAAAGCTTCTCCGTGGATAGGTCACTAGCACGAAAGGGCCAGACCAATCGCATTCAGCAGGGAATCTTCGCTGAACGGCTTGAGCAGACAATCTACGGCGCCGTCAGCCATCACCCTGGAGATCACATCCTCATCTCCATGCGCGGTGATGAAAATAATCGGAATTCGGTGTCCATAAGTCTTCAGCTTCTGCTGAAGCTCGGGCCCACTCATACCCGGCATCCGCACGTCTAAAATCAGGCAATTTGTTTTGGCTAGAGCTTGCGAAGTCAAAAAGCCTTCGGCCGAAGAGAATACATTCACGGTATTCCCCATAGACTTCAGGAGTCCCTCGAGGGATTCGCGGAGCGATTCATCATCATCCACCACTGAGATTAAAGGAAGGTCGGTCATTGGAAACTCAATCAGTGACAATGTGGCCGTTCCCTCACGGAGTCTATTATACCTTGGTATCATTCCCTACAATCGTCCTCGAACTCGAGCTATCATTCGAGGGGTGTGGGGCGTACGCATGGTGCGTGCGCTCCCCCACCCTACTCAATCGTTCCTGAAATCGTTCTCGTCCTCGTCGTCGTTCTCGTCCTCGAGCTCTGAGCGTTGCTCTGCAAAAGCGGTTCGCACTCAAAAGGAGACCTCGACGCAGTCATTAGCCGTTCAAAGAACGACGGAGACGACGAGGACATGAGAGGAACGATTGCCAGGAACGAGAGTTCGAGACTCTTAGGTTCTAAAACGGGGGTCTGGAGACGTGCCAACGCCGGACGCGCGGGAGAGTTCCCTACCACGACGGAAGTCCAACGTATAAAATACCTTCCTCCTCGCACATCGTGGTGGCAGCCTTTTCGATTCGGACCTTCTCATGGTTCCTCTCTCCACATCAGTTTGCGTGCCGCTACTGCGAGTGAATCGCCCACTCCCCTGAGGGCGCTCGAACCGTGCCAACTCACGCGCGGGACGAATTTTCGTCCGAATGGATTTTCGTCCTTCACGCAAATACGCGAAGGGGATCCGGATTCAAAGGCGGTTTCTATTCGCGTCAACTCGTTTCCATTCGCGGTTGAAAATCTGCCACTCTTCGATCACGCCGAAGCGCGAGAGAGAGAGCTTCGGGCAGCCTCATTTAAATTGTCTGAAGCAGGTTATTAATTAGCCAACCGGAGCTCCTTTTGTCCTGGGTCAAATAGGATCGATAACAATCGACAGCAGTGTGAAGCGCGATTCGCAGCCCCATCGCGTAAAGGCCGGACCAACCAGATGATGGCACGCGAAGTGTCAGTTCAAAAGGGCTCTTCTGCAGGCGAACACCCGCCGTTAGAGATCGGCGAGAATCCCAATCGCAGTCTTCAATGTCCGGAAGAAACGGTTCCAGAGCGGAGAGAATTGGGAGCACCAAGGTATCGTGCAAAGACGCGTCAGAGATACTCAGGTTCAAATTGTTGATCTTTTCTTCCAGCTGAATAGTAACTATTCCGTCGAACCCGATCGCGAAAATCTCACGCTCGATTTGGTAAATCTCCGAAGCTAGTCGTTGGCCCCCGATCTGATTAATAGTATAGCGGCTTCGTCGGGCAGCGGGAGTGGTGCTCTCAATGTCCAGGGCGCTAACAATAGGATAGGCATAGATGCGAAGACCATTCCCCAGGTGAGGAAGCGCCACCAGATCCGCAAGGAAAGTTGAAACCGCTTCAGGTCCCACTTCATTGTCTCCACACAGTCCGGCAAAGATGCCTATCCGGATCGGCGGCTCTCTTAATTGATCGCCTTCGAAGAGATAACGGGAAATATGGCGATGCCCTCCCGTTAAAATCCGGCTGCTATAAAGATGCTGACTGGTCCGCGATAACTCGTCCAAGGGTCGCAACACCTGGCCCAATCGCGTCTCTGATCGCTCGTCAGAAGGGAATGCCAACTTTGTTAAATGGTTCCCATCAGGGGTTAGATTTGAACGCGGTCGAACCTCGAATTCCGGGGCGAGGAGGTTTGTTTTCATGGTTTTAACATCTTGGTCGAATTTTTTTCCGGAGGCTCCAGCTGCGCATTCTTATTTGCTTAGACAGTTGATCGCCACTTGAGTTCTCATAATCATCTTGCGTGCCAAGACGACCCGACCCATATAAGTCCCTAAAATTGAGCGCCTTGCGTATCCTCAGGAATCAATAACGCGGGAGGACGAAAATTCGACCAAACGATTAATGTTTCGAAATAGTTCACTATTTCGCTCGTTCAGACGGCAGGTGTCTGGAAGGTCCTGCTCACTAAAACTCCGCCGATTTTACGGACGTCGCTACCAACGGAGTCAGTACGAGATTTCGCACCGATGAAATTTCGCCCCACCTTCCTCTGTTCTTTGATTTTTTTAAGTTGCTCGCGGGCAATCGGTTGCGATTGCAGTGAAAGCCTGGCGCGCAAAATGAATCATGATGAACCGAAGCGGATCCCCAGCCGAAATTCCGAACCCGAAAATCAAAAAACCACTCTGGGCGAATATGAGACTTTCAGCCGGCCATCGCCTCCAGCAAGAGGCCCTGGAACAGGTCATGCCTCCCGCGGGTCAATCCAGACGACAACCAAGACTAACCACCACCAAACAAGAAAATGACAGCAAACAGCCCTGTAGTTCCTCATCGACATCCAGTGCGTTACAACACGATTCGTCTGAATGATTTAGATATTTTCTATCGCGAAGCCGGACCACAAGACGCCCCAATCATCTTGCTTTTACATGGATTTCCGACTTCGTCCAACATGTTCAGGAATCTGATCCCCCGCCTTGCTACCTCATTCCACGTGGTGGCACCGGACTATCCTGGTTTCGGCCAGAGTAGCATGCCGAGTCATAGCGATTTTGACTATAGTTTCGAGAACCTGACTAATGTGGTGGAACAGTTGGTCGAAAAACTCGGACTCATCAAGTACTCGCTTTACGTCATGGACTACGGGGCGCCGATTGGTTACCGACTGGCGTTGCGGCATCCCGATCGCGTACAGGCGCTGATCGTGCAAAACGGGAACGCCTACGACGAAGGCCTTCTGGAGTTCTGGAACCCGATCAAGAAATACTGGAACGACCCAACGCCTGAGAATCGAGAGGCCATCCGTTTCCTGGTCGATCCGAAGTCGACACGATGGCAATATGAAAACGGCGTGGCCGACCACACGTTACTGGATCCGACTACCTGGATAGTGGATCAGGTGGGGTTGGACCGCCCCGGGAATGCCGAGATCCAGCTGGATCTTTTCTATAGTTATCGGACCAACGTGCCGCTCTATCCTGACTTCCAAGCCTTCTTCCGACAATATCAACCGCCCACTTTGATCGTCTGGGGCAAGAACGACTTCATCTTCCCGCCGGAGGGCGCCGTACCCTACCCGCGAGATCTGCGGAACGTGGAGACGCATTTATTGGATACGGGTCACTTCGCCCTGGAGACGCACGGAGAAGAAATCGCCAGCCGAATCGAAGACTTTCTTAGGAAACACAACCTGGCAGTTTGATCCATTTCCGAAACAGTTGAAAACTATGAAAATTCACCGCGAAGACACTGCCGTAGTGTTCATCGATCCGCAAAACGAAGTCTTGAGCGAGAAGGGCAGCGCGTGGCCTATGGTCCGCGAAAGCCTGGAAGAAAATAATACCATTGAGAACATGGAGCGGATCTTCCAGACCGCTAAAGCGCATGGATTCGAGGTCTTCATCTCTCCTCACTATTTCTATCCCACGGACAAAGGATGGAAATTCAACGGACCGCTGGAAACCGAAGAGGCGACCTCTGGGATGTTCGCTCGCAAAGGAGTCCTCAACCTCGATGGTCTCGAAGGGTCCGGCGCTGACTGGCTGGAACGTTTCAAGCCTTACATCCAAGATGGAAAGACCATCGTCGTTGCCCCTCACCGGGTGTGGGGGCCAGAGACCAACGACCTCGTCCTACAGCTCCGCAAACGCCGGATCAACAAGATCATTCTCGGCGGAATGCTCGCCAACATGTGCGTCGAATCTCACTTGCGCGAATTGATCGAGCAAGGCTTCGAGGTGGCCGTCGCGAAAGACGCGACCGCAGCCCCGAGGCATCCCGAATGGGGTTACGGCTATCAGGCGGCGCTGATTAACTTCGCGTATCTCGCCCACGCGCTGCTGACCACAGACGAAACAATCAAGGCGATGGAGGCGGGGCAATCGTAGCGGACGGCGCACCAGGATTCGAATTGAAAAGAGGATAACCGCAGACCGCACAGATGACAGAAGGCAGAGAGTTTGGTAATTGACCGCGGAAAACTCAAGATGAACGATCCGGAAATATACGACGCTCTTGTGATTGGAGGAGGCAAGGGAGGCAAGACGCTTGCGATGTACCTGGGCAAGCACGATTACAAAACGGCCTTGATTGAACGCGATCCGATGATGATTGGAGGCGGTTGCATCAACGTCGCTTGCATCCCCACCAAAACATTCATTGCCAGCGCTCGACTGGTTCATTCCATCCGGCGAGCCGCAGAGTTCGGCATTAAGGTGGAAGGAGTTTCGGTTGACTGGCCAGGCGTCCGGAAGCGGGTTGAAGAAGTGGTGACCGGGATGCGAGCATTGAACCTGAAGAACTTCACCTCGTTTCCAAGCCTCGATTTTATCTTGGGAACCGGTCGCTTTCTCGGTCCGCAACTTGTCGAAGTAACGCAGAACGACGGGGTGATCCGGCACCTGGCCTCCAAACGTATATTCATAGACACAGGGACGCGTCCCGCGATTCCAGATCTTCCCGGGGCGTCGGACATCCCCTTTCTGACGAGCGACACCATCCAACAGCTGGAAGCTGTTCCTTCGCGACTGCTGGTGCTCGGCGCGGGATACATCGGTCTCGAGTTTGCTCAAATGATGCATCGGTTCGGGAGCAAGGTCACCGTCCTGGAGCGAGGCGCCCAAATCCTGAGCCGTGAAGACTCTGAGGTTGCCGAGGCGCTGGCAAATTGTTTGCAAAGTGAAGGAATCGAAATCCAGCTCAACGCGGCGGTAGAACAGGCTGATCAGCTTTCCGAGGGTCAAGTGAGGGTCCTCTTCCGGACGCCCAAGGGAAAACAGGAATGGACGGGATCCCACCTATTAGCTGCCCTGGGGCGTGCTCCTGTTACCAGGGAATTGGACTTATCCGCCGCGGGAGTAGAAACGACCACCAAGGGTTATGTCAAAGTCAATGATCGCTTGGAAACAAATGTCCCAGGCATCTGGGCGATTGGCGATGTGAGCGGCGGACCCCAATTCACTCATGCGTCCCTCGACGATTTCCGGATTCTTCGGGACAACGTTTTCGGAAAGGGTTCCCGCTCCAGGAGTGATCGCTACGTGCCTTCCACTCTTTTCACCGATCCTGAACTGGCCCATGTCGGTCTGACGGAGAAGGAAGCGGTTTCCCGGGGATTGGAGATTCGAGTTCTCCAGGTGCCAATCACTCCGCTGACCATACCGCGGGCCAGGACGACCGGTCAAATGGGTGGCCTGCTCAAAGCCACGATCGAAAAATCGACGCAACGGATCCTGGGCTGCACTATCCTGGCTGCCGAGGCGGGTGAGATGATTGGAACCGTGCAGGCATTCATGATGGCGGAAATGCCTGCGGTAAAACTCCGCGACGCGGTGCTCTCCCATCCGACCATGGTCGAAGGGCTTAACGCCCTTTTCGCCGCGCTCTGAAGGATGGGGGAAGGTTTTGCGTTTTGGGTTTTGGGTTTTGCGTGGGGGCCAACAGGCCGAGACCGAGGGGAAATGCTCCCACGATGGCCTCGGGGGGATTGAGAGATTACAGCGCCCCGGGGCAAGCCCGGGGGTTGGGTTCTTAGTTTTGACTTCTGACTTCTTGCCTACTTGGCTACTTCTTAACTATCCGACCGGCCGGGTATAACGCCGTAGCACCTTACTCAGATGGAGGGGTGACCAAGGCTTAGATAACACGTCGTCAAAGCCATACTTACGAAATTCGGACATAATAGGGGTATTAGAGTAGCCGCTGGAAACGATCAATACGACAGACTGGTCGACTTCTCGCAGTCGGGCGGCAACCTCCTTGCCTCCGATGCCGCCGGGAATGGTGAGATCTACCAGTACCACGTCGAATTGGCGTCCTGAGTCTTTTGCTTTTTGATAAAGATCGATTGCTTCCGTTCCGTCTCTTGCACACTCTACTTCGTAACCCAGTCGCTTCAGAATCTGCACGAGAAGTACGCGAAGCGCCTCTTCATCGTCCATGACCAGAATCCGGCCCGAGCCGGTGTGCAACTGCTGGCCAACCCCGGATTCCGCGGATTGCGCTTCGTTACAGGCAGGGAGATAGACGGAGAACGCAGTTTCCGCGCCCGGTATCGACTGCACAGTAACGTAGCCCTCATGTTTTGCGATGATGGCATGCACGGTGGCAAGGCCGAGGCCGCTGCCGCTTTGTTTTGTGGTAAAGTATGGATCAAAGATGCGGGGCAAGACGTCAGCGGCAATCCCGCATCCGTGGTCTCGAACGGAAATCATGACATACTTGCCGTGACGCAGCGATTGCGAGTCAGCGTCGAAGACGACGTTTTCAGCACGCACTTCGATCATGCCGCCTTCCGGCATCGCTTGTCGCGCATTGAGCAAAATGTTGTAGAGTGCCTGATTGATTTGTTCAATATCGACTTCTGCCGACCAGAGGTCGCTGGCAATGACGAGGTCGATAGTGACCCTAGATCCCGCCCGGGCCAGGTCCACCGCATCCTTGACCGCCCCGTCTAGTGGTGATGGCCTGCGAACCGGAGCACCGCCTTTCCCAAAAGTCAAGAGCTGCGAGGCCAACGAGGTAGCTCGGTTGCACGCCAGCGCCGCCTGTTCGAGTACGTCACACACCGGGTCAGCAGGCTTAAGGTGCATCTTGGCCAGAGCGACATTCCCGGCGATGATCGTAAGAAAGTTATTAAAGTCGTGCGCGATTCCACCAGCCAGCACGCCAAGCGACTCCAACTTGCGGCCGCGGAACAGTTCCTCTTCAACCTGCCTGCGCGTCGTGATATCGATTGAGGCGCCACGCATAAGGACTGGCTTGCCAGCGGCGTTAAACTCGACGCGACCACGGGAGCCGATCCAACGGGTCCCACCGTCTGGAAGCACCACGCGATATTCCGTCTCGTAACTGCCTTCGCCGGCCAGAGCTTTGGCAAAGATCTGTCTGACCGCTTCGCGATCTTCGGGGTGCAGTTTTTGGAAAAAGCTATTGATATCAATCCGCTCCGACTTCGCAAAACCCTGCAACTCCCGCCACTTGTCGGTTGCCCAGACTTCGTTACGCACGAGATCTCGAACCCAGATGCCCAGGTTGACGGCATGAGTCGCAACGGCCATCCGTTCCTGACTCTCACGCAGATCATCTGACAGCCGCGCTGCGCGGAGCACATCCTGGCTTAGCTCGTAGCCCATCGCCGTCACGATGCCCATAAAGAACAAGCTCACGGTGATTGGCGCATGAACAATTCCCCAGAGGGTCAGAATCAGTTGCCCTGTCGCTGTCACGACAAAGAAAACGATGCTGCCACCCACCAACAGCGCCTGCCGGCGGTCGCCCCGTTGCCAGACCATGATTGAGGCGTCCGCTGCGAAAATCACGAGCAACAGCAAGCCCAACTGGCTGATCAGCATCCAAGGGTTTCGAATACCCTCGGGGGCGACGATGGTCTCGCCGAGGAAAGAGATGTGTCGCAAGGAGTTGATCACCCGAAAGTTCAGATTCGGGACGAAAACAAAATTGAGAATCAGCGACAGGGTCCGCACACCGCAAACCGTCCAGGCCAGCCACAACCGTCCAGCCCGCAGATAGAGCCGCACGAATCCGACGAGCGACACGATCAGTAGCCAGGCGGGCACATGAGCCCACCGCACCGCCATGCCGTACATTCCGGGCGTTTCCGCCCGCATCATCCACAACTCACAACCCGCAAAGACCGCTGTCCCCACCGCCGTCAGGGCAAAGAGCAGATTGGCCCGGGCCTCACGTCGGTGCCACCAGACCAACAGATGCACCAGAGCCAATGTCAGACAGGCGGAGGCGATCATTGCCCATATGATAGTGACCCAGCTCATGGCTTTTCTTCGGCACGGGTTAAAACATGGCGGAGCGGAAGGGTGCGCCCGGGCTCGGAGCCACCACAGAAGAGAGCAAAGAAGATTTGAACAGAAGGGAGCAAAGGAAGCAAAGATTTGGATGGGCTAAAGCTAGGGTCCGCGCACTGATTTTTCAGCGCTCATGCAGTGTACCAGCGGACCACGCTCAACACCAGCCCACGCCACCCTCGGGCCGGCTCAATTGATTCGCCCGAGCGCGTCCGTGGTTCCTCCGCCTCGCAGCGGTGCCCTTTCCTTTTCCTCTTGTCCTATCTGCCATTGCTGGAAAAGAGGCATCTAAATACTAGCCCTACCCAAACAATGAGAAATCAATGACCCAGGAACATTATAAAATCTTAATGTGCGGTTAATTGATCCTATTCTCCAATGGGTTAGATGGACTGTATTCAGTTGAAATTTTCAAGACATCACACTTCCATGGTGACTTCTTATGACTAGATCAGCCTCACCTACTTCATGCAATCGCAAGGCCATACACCCGATGAATAAACATAATTGTCTCCTCTTACTACTAATCGCCACGACTTCCCCACTTTTCGTCACGGGTTGCTCAACTGCCCATGGCGCCACCAAACAAGATCGGTCTGGAAACTATGTGCAAATCGAATCTCGCCAGTACAATACCGCTACCAGAGGCTTCGACAGGCCGTGGCCTTTTGGCCCGGAATCAAGTGCCCAATGAATGGATAACCAGCAAAGCATCCGGAGAACTTTTTTGATGCGTAGTCGGTCCATCCCCGGCAAAGCGCCTAGGTTAGTGGCAAAAGCTTAAAGCGCTGTGCAATCCACTTCCAGGGAAGAAATGAATCAGACGTCGTCGATAGTTGTAAGGATTACCGCGTGGTATGTCTGGCTTTTCGCGGTGTTGGGACTTACCTTTGGGACGTACGCGTGCAATTCACTCGACGGCTGCCTCTCGGTCGGAATGAAAAGGGAACTAGCAGCCCGAGCAAAGGAGATCGGCAGAATATTAGAGACCACCGGTCAAGTACCCGCCGCTCAAGGGCCTTCCGAGGTTGGATTCAAAGGTCCACTCATTGCGGTGCATGAGCGCGGTGAGTCGGCGGCAGGATTATCAGGGCAACCAGACAGTCACAGAAGAGCTCCCAGCAACTTCCCCTATGAAGCGAGTTCACCTGCAATCTCCGCCAGTGTGGTCCGGACGAAAGCGAGCCGTCCCCCGTTACTCATAGCAACTGTACCTGCGACTTTCGGAAAAAAGGAATATGTCGTCGAAGTAGAGGCGCCTAAACAACCGATTAAGGCGGTCCGCCGCGAAACTGAGATTACCATGCTGATTGGACTGGCAATTGGGCTAGCATTCACCGGCTGGGGAAGCTGTATTGTTATCAAAGACGCCCTTATTCCCGTACGCAAACTAGCCTTGACAGCGCAGGCATTTCCAGTAGTTGACTCAGCTGAGCCCTTCAAAGCAGTCAAGGTCTTCAATGAGGTTAAGGATCTTTGCATCAGCATAAACGAAATGCTCGGTCAAATGGAGCAGTCATTCCAAATTGGAACGGGTCTCCCCGCCGAGGCATTTGACATGCCCAGCGTTCGGCTGGGAACGCTGTGCGGAAAACTTCCCACTCTGTACAAGAATAAACGTTTACCGATAGGTGTTGCCCAAGCCCTGGGGTGCCTTTTAGAGCAAACCGAGCGATTCAGTGAGATGGCGAGAGAGCTATCGACGCCTTCCCAGCTGGAGGGAAGGCAAACGAGGACCGGACGGCTGGCGTTCTATCTAGGTGGATTCGCTGCGGGTAGAGCTCAGCACATTTGCCTTCAAATTGAGCAACTGGCAAGGCAACTGGCTTCTGAAGCACGGGCCCATTCGAGCAAGAACCCTTCGGTTCGCTGGTAACACCAGGACCCCGAGAGGCAACGAGTTTAATGAGAGAAATTTAACGGTCTCCTCATTGCGCTGGTCCAGAATATGGAGAATATGGATATCCGTATGGAGAACTCCGGTTAGATGCGACTCTTAGTTGTTGAAGACGAGGAAAAGGTGATACGATTCTTGACGCTAGGGCTCAAGGCGGAGCGGTTCGCAGTAGACGACGCCAGGGATGGCAGGACGGGTCTCGCGATGGCTCTGGAAACTCCTTATGATCTTCTCATCGTGGACCTTATGCTGCCTGAACTGAGCGGGACCGAACTCATCTTGAGACTGCGACGCCAAAACACCACGGTCCCGATTATCGTACTAACAGCGCGTGATGCGGTGGACGACAAAGTGAAAAACTTTGAAGCGGGAGCGGACGATTATCTCACCAAACCTTTTGCCTTCGCGGAAATGCTCGTTCGAATCAAAGCCTTGTTGAGGCGGGGGCAGGCCAACCACTCGAATATCGTTCGCATCGCAGGTCTGGAGATCGATCGGATGAATCACCACGTCAAAAGGAACGGCATAACCATTAGACTAACCGCCAAAGAATATGCCTTACTGGAATATCTGGCGGCCAATTCCGGGCGGGTTGTCTCACGGACGATGATTATGGAGCATGTATGGGATCAAAGCTTTGAAGGTCTGACCAATATAGTCGACGTCTACATCAGACAGTTACGCGCAAAGATCGACGATGCCTTTCATCAGAAGCTCATTCATACGGTGCGGAGCGTCGGGTACAGCCTCAGGGAGGAGGATGAGAACTAAAGCGCATGGTGGCTTCGATATGACGAGGATTGTAGAAGGGTTGTGGAGGATGGGAATGACAGCGCTGAATTTGTTGCTTCTCTGCCTCATCGCTGGACCTCTGTCATTGCTGTCGACGGGATGCACAACCAATGGCCGCCGAGGCTCTAATGTGAGGTTGCTCAGGCCGGGTACGACAACCACCACAGGTCTCCGCAGAGAAGACGAGCAGGATTTCTACCAGCCTCCAAGGGATCCGCAGTTTAACACCGCACGTGACAACTAAACGAGCATCGCGGGACCAGCTGATGCCGGTTCCAAGAGTTAAGGTCCGGAGCCGAATTTTCCAACTTGGTTCATATGCTCACTGGCCAAACTGCGGAGCGATACCATAACCAATGAATACCCGCTCGCTGCGATTTAGACTGACTGCTTGGTATAGTGGCATATTAGTGGTGTTAGGGCTTTCCTTTGGAGCTTATTGCTATTGGCGGCTGGATCATTTCCTTTCTCTCTATTTGACGGAAACATTTTCTCAACGAGCTGAGCGTATTGCCAAGACGCTTTTAACAAATATCGAAACGAACGGTGAAAGCTATGTTCGTAGCGAGATCGAGGCAAGATATGCCCCGGAAGCGAATGACGGATTCATCCGTGTCAGCACCGGCGACGGTGCGGTCGTTTACGCTTCTGGTGAACCAAACGATCAAAGTTTCGACCCTAAGGCCGTCGCGCCGCCGGCTAGACCCGTTTCCAGGGCAATGACTCGCATTGAACAGGTGGGAAGCAACGACTTGTTGATTGTCGCGGTGCCGTTCGTGACGAAGCACCAGAACTACGTGATCGAGGTTGGTGGTTCCGCCTTGCCGATAAAAGACGTTCTGCCCAGATTTTTAGTGTCAATGCTCATCGGTTTGTCCGTCGTCCTGGCAGTGGCGATCTGGGGCGGCTTTTTGGTGATTAAATGGGCCCTGGCTCCGGTCAAGAAGATCACGGCCACCGCTGAAGAAATCACCTTGCATGATCTGCACAAGCGGCTTCCGATCGTCGAGACCGGGGATGAAATTGCCAGTCTATCGAAGACGCTTAATCAAATGATATGCCGGCTCGATGAATCGTTCCGAAGTGTCGAACGATTTACTGCCGACGCCTCCCACGAGTTGCGCACTCCCTTGACGATAATTCGTGGAGAACTGGAAACCTCGTTATCGGATAATAGTCTGTCGAAAAATGTGCGGGAGACGATCTACAGCGTGATTGAGGAGACGGAAAATTTATCAAAAATTGTCCAATGCCTGTTGTCGATCTCCCGGTTAGACTCTGGCACAGCTCAGATGGAACTGGTCAGGCTAGACTTGGCTGATCTCGTCACGACCACCAAAGATCAAATGGCTCCGTTAGCTGACGAAAAGCAGGTAACGCTGACGGCACAGGCAGAGGAGCAAGTCGAAGTCAAAGGCGATCTGATTCGCTTGAAGCAAGTAGTGGTTAACCTCTTAGATAACGCGATCAAGTATACGCCGGCCGGTGGAAAAGTGGCGGTCGGGGTGAAAATATCTGAACGATGGGCTCAATTGGAAGTCTCGGATTCGGGTCCGGGAATTTCGGCCAGCGAATTGCCGCACGTTTTTGACCGATTTTTCCGGGCCGATGGGGTTCGGCTCGGAGCCATCGAAGGAGCTGGTCTTGGTCTGTCGATCGTGGAATCCATTTGCACCGCGCACGGCGGCTTAGTGAAGGCGGAAAGTCCTGCCAGCGGTGGCTGTCGCTTTATCGTGCAACTTCCATTGGCGACCTGAACTCCCTGGCGTTTTACCTGTATGACCGAATTAGTTTTACCTGCAGTTTCTCAAGAGCCGGCGAAATCACTCAAGAAGTCATTCGGTTTTAAAGCGGCACTCTGGATCGGCGGTCTGTTCGCCATCGTCATCCTCGTCGCCTGGTGGACAGAGAGCTCAAAAGGAAGCAAGGTCAATAACCAGACGGTGGTTCCGGAGGGAACCGTTTCACAGACGGTTCCGATCGCGAAGGCAGATCGGGAAGATTTAACCAAGGATATGGTGCTTTACGGCGAGTTCAGGCCTTATCAAGAGATCCTGGTTCACGCCAAAGTTTCCGGATACGTGCAGTCGATCGGCGTTGATATCGGAGATCATGTGCAAGCGGGTGAGCCCTTGGCCAAATTGGAAATTCCGGAACTAAATGACGATCTAAAGCGTGCCTCGGCGGTCTTAGCCAGGAGTCAGGAAGAGGTGAAGCGGGCCGAAGCGGACTATCGAGATGCCCACTTGGCGTACCAGAGGCTCTTGGAAGTTGCCAAGGCTCACCCAACCATGGTGGCTCAGCAGGACCTGGACGCAGCTAAGGATAAAGACGCAGCGATGGAGGGCACGCTGGGTTCCGCGCGTGAGGACGTTCACGAATCCCAGGCAAAACTGGGACGGATTCAAACGATGATGGATTATGCCACCATCTCTGCACCTTTTAGCGGCACCATCACCAAGCGCTTTGCCGACACGGGTGCGTTAATTCAGGCAGGAACGGCTTCCGATACCCAAGCGATGCCGTTGGTGGAGTTAGCTGAAGAAAGTCTGCTGAGACTCGATTTCCCTGTTCCGGAGTCAGCAGTTCCCGAAATACATCCGGGCGTCCCTGTCCAAGTGACAGTTGATGCACTGCACGAAACGTTTCCCGGTAAGATCGCTCGTTATTCCGGCCGGGTAGATCTCTCGACGCGAAAGATGGAAACCGAAGTCGAAGTCCCTAATCTGGACGGGCGGTTGACCCCGGGGATGTATGCCACCGTTCGGCTAGTCCTGGCACAAAGCAAGAACGCTCTCACGGTCCCGCTCCAAGCGGTAACTTTAGGCCAGAAACCGACGGTGGTGGTTCTCAATGGAGAGCATCGTCTCGAACCGCGTGAGGTTACACTTGGCCTGCAGACCCCCAATAAAGTCGAAATTCGCTCCGGCCTGGCGGACAACGAATTGGTGTTGGTCGGCAATCGGACTGGAATCCAGTTTGGTCAGAAAGCGACCGGTAAGCTGATCGACATACCCACATTCGATTAAAGAAATCAAACCGATGCCTCGCCCGATCTCGAGGAAGCCACGTGCCTTACTCGAAAAGGGGGTTCGCGGTTAAGCGCTGGAATTCCTTTTCGGGCGAAAAGTTGGCTTATGTCACGATTCTCGATCCGTTACCCCTATCTGGTTATCGTAATTTGTCTCATCCTCTGTGTGGTGGGTGTCACCAGCATGGTTAAGATGCCGGTGGACTTGTTTCCAAAGATAAAAATCCCGGTAGTGGTGGTGGCCACCTTCTTTTCGGGGATGCCGCCGGAACAGATCGAAAACGACATTACCGGCCGCTTCGAACGTTTCTTCACGTTAGGAAGCGGGATTGAACACATTGAGTCGCGGTCCCTGCCCGGAGTAAGTCTAATCAAAATATATTTTCAACCAGGTACCGACGCCGATGCCGATGTGACGACCATTTCCAACCTGGCGATGGCAAACCTGCGGCGTCTGCCTCCTGGGACCCTACCACCGGTGGTGCTGAAATTCGATGCCTCAAGTTTACCGGTCTGCCTGATTACCCTCAAGGGAGAGGGCCTGAACCAGACTCAACTTCGTGACCTTGGTCAATATACCGTGCGCAACCAGGTAGCGAGCGTCCCAGGGGCTTCCGTTCCCCAGCCATTCGGAGGGAAATACCGGCAAATCATGGTTTACGTCGATCCAGTGAAACTGGAAGCCCACCAGCTCAGTGTGATGGACGTGGTGCGCTCCGTGAACGACTCCAACCTGATCTTACCGGCCGGCGATGTTAAAATCGGTCCGTTCGACTACAGTCTTTACACCAACAGCCAACTTAACACCGTCGATGAAATAAATCAGTTGCCGCTCAAGATGGTGGCTGGCTCGCCTGTCTTAGTCGCAGATGTCGGACATGCTGAGGATGGTGCACAAATCCAGACCAGCGTCGTTCGGATCGACGGTCAACGTTCGGTGTATTTACCCGTTCTCAAGCAAGGTGGAGACGCGAATACAATTTCGGTGGTGGATGGCATTAAAAACGGCATAGCACATCTGGTGGATGTGCCGAAATCGCTGGTGGCAAAAGTCGTCTTTGACCAGTCTATCTTTGTTAAGACCGCGATAGAGAATATCATTCATGAGGGGGTCATCGGTATGGTCCTAACCGGACTCATGATCCTAATCTTCCTGGGCAATTTCCGGGCGACCGTCGCCGTCTTTCTCTCGATCCCGCTCTCGGTCTTGGCGACTTTCATCGCGCTCTCGTTAGGGGACAGCACTATCAACTCGATGGTGCTGGGCGGTTTGGCCCTCGCGTTTTCGCGTTTAATCGACAACTCGGTCGTGGTTCTGGAGAATATCTTCAGGCACCTCGAGTTGGGCGAATCCCCGATGGTCGCAGCAGAAAAAGGCGGAAAAGAAATGTCTTTGCCGGTGTTGGCGGCAACTCTCACTACGGCAGTGGTGTTTTTCCCGGTCACATTCCTTTACGGGGTCAGTCAATTCCTCTTTACCGCCTTAGCCCTCTCGGTGGTCCTTTCCTTGTTCGCTTCCTACCTCGTCGCGATGACCGTCGTGCCTTTGTTTTGCGCGAAGCTGATTAAGGCGGACCAGATTCAGGGCTCTCCAGAGGTGGGCGACAACAAGGCGTCTGGAGGATGGCGAAGGCGATTCAATGCTGGTTTTAATCGAGCATTCACCGCCTTTCTTGACCGATTTGATCGTGTCCAGGCGATCGCACTGGTGCGGCCGATCGGCACGGTGATCGGCATCCTCGGCGTTGTCCTTCTCAGCTGCGCGCTGTTTCCCAAACTCGGGTTCGCGTATTTCCCGAGAACGGACCCAGGACAGTTCGCCATCAATCTCAAGGCACCGACCGGGACACGCATTGAAATAACCGAACGGGAGGTCAAAAAGGTAGAAAATCTCGTTCGACGTCTGGTCGATGCGCGCGATTTACGGTTGATCGTGTCCAACATCGGTTCGACGCCCGGATTCTCCTCGATCTACACGAGCAATTCGGCTTCCCATACAGCCTACATCCAGGTGAGTCTGATGGACGATCACCGGGTAGGTAGCTACCAGTACATGGAAAAAGTAAGAGCGGCGATGAAAACGGAGATCCCAGAACTGACAACCTATTTTCAATCCGGCGGCCTGGTGGATGCTGTTCTCAATCTGGGGCTCCCTGCCCCAATTGACATTCAGATCACTGGTTCCGATTTAAAGAAAACCTATGCCGCGGCCGAAGCAATCAGGGAGCAGGTCAAGGCGATCCCCGGGGTCAGCGATACCTTCATTCCGCAGGATGTTGATGCGCCGGCCCTGCACCTTTCAATTGATAGATATCACGCCGACGAACTCGGGCTCAATCAGAAGGAAGTCGTCAGTAACGTCATCACCGCCTTGACCTCCAACGGGATGATCGCTCCAAGCTACTGGGTCGATCCACGTACCGGAAATGATTATCTACTGACGGTTCAATACCCAGAAAAGGCTATCAGGACGCTCACCGATCTCAAGAGCATTCCGATTCGCGCTTCCTACGAAAAGAACCCAGCTCGCTTAGATGCAGTGACCAGTTTGAGCCGGGTGGAAGCACCTACCGAGGTCGACCATTACCAACTTCAGCGAGTGATCGACATTTATGTCGCACCGACCGGCGAGGAGTTAGGTAAGTTGGCGAACGCGGTCAACCAAATTATAGCTCATTTTAATAAGCCGGAGGGCATTCGCGTGTTGGTGCGGGGCAGCGCGGCGGCAATGGACAGCTCGCTAGAGTCGTTCGGATTTGGGCTCATTTTATCGCTCTTGCTCGTCTACCTGATCCTGGTAGCCCAGTTTCGGTCATTCGTCGATCCTTTCATCATCTTGTTGGCCGTCCCACCGGGCCTCAGCGGAGTATTGCTGATCCTTACCCTGACCGGCACCACCTTGAATGTAATGTCTTTGATGGGTGTGGTCATGATGGTCGGTATCGTGGTGTCTAACAGTATTTTGATTGTTGAGTTCACGCATCGTTTGATCGAGGATGGAGTGGCGCTCCGAGATGCGGTCCAGAAGGCCGTCCGAGTTCGTCTGCGCCCGATTTTAATGACTTCGCTGGCAACCATCTTTGGACTTTTGCCGATGGCCCTGAAGCTCGGTACCGGGACTGAGGCGTATGCTCCCCTGGCTCGCTCTATCATCGGGGGACTGCTGGCCTCGGTGCTGCTGACTGTTTTCATCGTACCCTCTGCGGTTTTGATTGTCTATCGGCGTAAACGGCCAGGGGATACTTCATCGCCAATTCAGAAGCTGGGATGATCTCCTAAATCCAAGAAGAGATGATAAGAAGATTATTCTTGGTCCTTTCGCTCGTTTCCTGTTACGCATATGCCGACAGGCAATCCAAGGACCCGAATAGTTATACAACCGGCCGCGCCGCGCTGCGGAAGATTACTCTGGAGCAAGCGGAGTTAATTGCTCTTCGACAGGCTCCAGTCCTTGGAGAAGCGTATTTTGATACCCAGGCAGCGCGGCAGGTTATTCGTGAAGCTCGCTCCGGACTTTTCCCACAGGTCGTTGGGGATCTGAGCGCGGTCGGTACCAGTGGGACGAATATACGCATCGGCGCTTCTGGAGGTCTCAACAACCCGACCATTCTCAATCGGCAGTCTAATGGGATCAACATCAGTCAATTAATCTTCGATTTTGGCCGGACCCTGAATTTGACGGCCGCAGCAAAGTTCGAAGCCCTGTCTGAAGCGCAGCGGGAACAGTTGGTCAAAGCGCAGGTGTTGCTCAAAGTGGATCGGAGCTACTTTGACGTTTTGAAGGCGCAGGCGCTTTTACGGGTCGCCAACGAGACGGTAACCTCCCGCCAGGGCCTATACGATGAGATCGCAGCTCTGGCCAAGAGCCAATTGAAATCTGATCTTGATCAAACTTACGCACGAGCGAATCTGGAACAAGCCAATCAATTGGTTCTTCAGGCCAAAAACGCCGTTGAGAAAACACATGCAGAACTTTCCGAGGCGATGGGGTTCCGGGCGGTGCAAAAGTTTTCCCTGAGTGACCAGCCACCGCTGAAACTGCCGGAAGAGAACGTTGATTTGTTAGTCTCGAAAGCGTTACAAATTCGCCCTGAAGTGGTTGCGCTGCGGGATGAGGTCAAGGGAGCCCAAAGGGAGGCGACTGCCGCGAAGGACGCAAGGTTCCCGCGGATTGAAGCACTGGGCAGTCTTGGCAGGACCACGATCGGCGCTTCCAGCGTATACGGCAATTATGCGGCCGCAGGGATCGACGTCGAAGTTCCCCTCTTTACCGGAGGCCTGCTCTCGGCTCGCCAAAAAGAAGCAACGTTAAGGGCGAACGCAAAGGACAAATCTCTTGAGCAGGAAGAAAATCAGATTGTCGAAGAAGTGAATTCCTCGTGGCTTGACGCCTTCACCGCCTTAAAAAACATTGGGGTGGCCGAGCAACTTGCGGCGAGTGCGCAGCAAGCCCTTGAACTGGCCGACGCGGAGTACCGCGCGGGCCAGACGTCGATTATCGAACTAAGTCAGGCCCAGCTAAATGCTTTGCAAGCTAAAATCGCCGCTGCGTCTGCCAAGTACGATTATCAGATCGATCGGGTCCAATTAGAATATCAGAGCGGGACTTTGTCGTACCGAACTACTGATAACGTTTACCACGGAGTGCCACCGATCGTTCATCGGTAATGACGCTTGTTTTTGCAGGGTTGCACTTAGCCTGCATCCCTGACAAATCCTTAGAGATTTGTCAGCGACGCAGGCTGTCGCCGCGGAACTCTCCAGCGACGCCGGAAAATTGTGCTGCTTTTTGGAGAGCGGGAGTTTAAAAACAGATTGCTTCGATGCCTCCATTTTTAAATGGCTCTTAAACAGACACGCAGCGTCTGTTTAAGAGCTTTCTAGCCCGCACGGAGCTCGTCGCTTCAGCTTTTGCGTGATTATGCGGGCTAGCCTCTCTTAAGGCCTTGAAGACCGTCGTTGCGCTGACCGTCATCAGACCGCAGAGGTATCGCGTCTCCTGGGCGAACCAAATTGGAGGACCGAGCAATCAGGTGTCCAAATTGGGAGAAAGGCACTACGTCTGCGTTGTTTAAAGGATGAGCAGTGTTAACGACCACCCATCCTGCATTTTCACTTTCGGTTTCGCAATTCACCACCTCGCCGAGACGATCCAAAGCAAAATCGGAAATTCCGCGATTTCCTTTCCATTTTAAATTGATGCGTGCGGAAGAGCGTGGATCGCCGTAGTGCACACTGACTACGAACGCTGAAGTTTTAATGGTTTCCATATTGAGATTAGATTTTTGTATATGCCGACAGAGCGAATCCTACTGACGCCACCGCCTGGCGTGGGAAGACCTTTAGCGCGATCGCTCCTGCTGATAGTCATCCAGAATTTAATCCGTACAGCTGATCAGGAGGGTAGCTTGGCTTGCTAGCAATCGACAATAAGCACATGCACTTGGTCTTTCTCTGGTATACGACTCAGGGGTCGTATCTCTCAGATTATTATATATGCTAACCCGGTCCCCTATACCATTAATAGCGCATTAAAAACCTTTCAGAAACTGGGTCCGGCCGGCTTCGCGGGCCAAGCAGACGTATCGAGGCTAGTGTACCGTCTCCTAAATCCCTTGGGTTTCACGGCAGGTCGGTTGGCTGCTTTTCAAGGAGCGGTTCGAGCCGGACTGGCGGTAGAAGCGGGTCGGTTCAGGAACGCCGCTCACTTTTCTCGAGAAGGGAGAACAGCTCCGTCATTTCCATATTACGCCCCCCGCAGCCAGCCAGCGCTCCCTGCCCCCGTTTCTGCGGCGACTACTTGACAGGCTACCACATAGCGGGCGTCTACCGCCGAAAAAGTTGCCTCCACGATTCCAGGCAACTATTTCCGAGGAGTTCTGTACGGGTCAAAGACTTCTGCCGACCAGAGGTCGCTGGCAATGAAGGGGTCATCACCGCGGTGTCAGACCATCATTGAGGCATTTGCGACAAAGATCGCGAACCCAACTCGCTGATCAGCATCCAAGGGCTTCGAAGCCCCTCGGCCCTCGGGGGCAACGATCGTCTCAGCAAGGAAAGAGATATGTCGCAGGCCGTTGATCACGCCGGCCTTCGCTCGCCGCTTGTGAAACTCACTTCTTGACGAGTTTCCCGTTGGCCATCTCTTGAATTTCTTGCCACGTTTTTTTCCGTTGTTCGTTATCGGTGTAGTCCGCTTGACTAACACTAACGACTGTCTTGCCATCCCAGCGGTAAATCCTCTTCTGCAAATTATAATGCATGTTTTCTTCGTACCAAAAATTCATATCCCAGATCTTGGTCGCGCCTTGCACCTCTTTCTTCGCTTGCTCCAATTCTTTATTGCTCGCGGTCCGATACAGCAGGTGCAGACCTTGCTTTTCCTTATGTGCGACCACTTTCTTCCCCTGATTCATTGCTAACTTCTTTGCAACCTCAGTCTCATCTGCGCCGTCGGTCTGCAGACCAAGTCCCTTATCTTCCTTCCGATAGACGCCCACATAGCCTGGCCATCCTGCAACCATGGTATTCTGCCATTTCAAGTCTTCACAAATTCGTAAATGAAGGGTTGTAAGGCCCGCGTTTTCAGGCAATCCAAAATCCATTTTTGGTTCGGGGCAACATAGGGTTGCTTCGCGAGACTACAGCCGATGACGCAAACCTTTCTTACGTTTTCCGGTTTGCACGGGAGCAGCTTTATCAGCGTCGCCAATTGGCCCGGGCCAACCCGACCCACAGACATTCCTGACGCTCCGTGGATGTAAACATAGACGCCCACTGTGGCAGCCGGTGTCTTGGAAAGCGACTTGCCGTCTGCACCGCGGAGTTCCTTCAAATTTCCGTCAAGCAACATTTTCTGGTCCGCTATGGTAACGAACACACTCTCCACTTGGGCCGCTTTCGGTCCAGATTCAGAGGAAGAATTGCCGTAAAGCCTGGCCAAACCTTTCAGCCCAGTCTCGGTCTCGCAATCCTGTTCTTTCTCGTCCATCTCAATGCCGATTAAGTAGAGTTGATCCACTTTCATGCTTATTCCTCGAAACTAACTTTTAAGTTTTCTTATTATAGTTGACTGCGCCTGGTCCCGGGAAGCAAGGCTTTCCCGATTGCCACGGCCGCGAGCTGTTCTTAGTAACTTCAACGAGAAATACCGTTCGATCCCTCAGAAGAACTTCCTGAGGTTCAAACAGACTAATTCTGGCTTCTTTTCCAAGAGAAGCGAGGAGGTGGATAAGCGACCGGGTCTACTATCCGGGCCTGGGACCGCAGATGGTCGACCGCGCCATTGGAATTTCAAACGCCGTCCAGGCCTGACGCAGGCCTGAGGAGCGTGCTTCGCCGGCCATCGGAGCCGCTCGGTACAACCATGCAAAACGCTTCATCGAGCGGGATGCCTGATCGCCGCACCGAAAGGGGCGACCGCCTGTCCGATGGGGCCTTCGTGGTATTCGCGGCGACGGTGACCTCAATCAACATGCTGGCTTTGCTAACGAGGATCGGGTATGGAACACGAATCAATTGCCAGTGAGGCCTGTTTTGCGCGAAAAGTCCACCAGAGAAGAGTCTGCCAGATCGAATCCATTTTTCGGATGGATCAAATCCCGCGTCCAAAGCTTTGGCCACGCGGGCCGGGGATTTTTCCTCCTCTGCCTGACTCAATGGAATTTCCGGATCCATTTGGTTGCCGGCCTGGGAGCAATCTGCCTTGGTTGCTATTTTTGGATATCAGCGATCGAATGGTTGCTCTTGATTGCCGCCATTGCTTCAGTCTTATGCGCTGAGGCGCTGAATACGGCGCTTGAGCGCACGGTTGACTTGATAGGATCGGAGCGGCGACCGGGCGCGCGGGATGCCAAGGACTTGGCGGCTGCCGGCGTACTTATTGCATCTCTGTGTTCATTAGTCGTCGGGGTGATCCTCTTCGGTCCGCGCCTCTTGCGCCTTCTCCTCAGGTAGTTTCCTATCTTTAATCCCGGCTTCCGCGATTGCGCAGCTGGTCGACAAAGACTGCACCTAGCAGGATGGCGCCGCGGACAACATACTGGTAAAACGCGTCGATATTCAAAAGGTTCATCACGTTTTCCGCCGTTCCCATAATCAACACTCCGATCAGCACGCCAGAGATCGTCGCCCGACCGCCCATCAACGAAACACCTCCCAAAACGCAGGCCGAAATCACGTTCAGCTCGAATCCTTGAGCGGAATTTGGTTGGCCGCTGGTGATCCGGGAAGCGAGGATAACGCCGGCCAAGGCGGCAACAGCGCCTTCGATCGCTAAAGATCCAAACGCGAGTGCGCTCCACGTTGATCCCGGCCAATCGAGACGCTTCCGGATTCCCGCCAATCGCCAGAGTATTGCGCCCGTACACGGTCTTATTGAGGAGAATACCAAACGCGATAAAGCAAATCAGGGTTATCCAGATCGGCATCGAGATCCCCAGAAATGACGCGCCGGCCAGGAAGATGAAATGTTCATTGTCGACGCCGACAGCCTGACCTTTGGAGGCAATAAACGCGAGGCCGCGGACGATTTGCATCGTCGCCAAAGTCGTGATGAGTGCATTGATGCGGAGGTAGGCAATGATCGCTCCGTTGACGAATCCGATCAACGCGCCGGCCAGGAGGGAAACTCCGACTCCGACGAGAATACTGCCAGTCGCGTTCAGCAACATCGCACATAAAACGCCGGAAAAGGCGACGGTGGAGCCAACTGAAAGATCGAAATCGCGCGACGCCAGGCAGAACATCATCGTACAGGACACCATCCCGATCTGCGAGACGGATAACGCCAGTCCCAGCATGTTATCGATGGAGAAAAAATGATCTACGACGAACGAAAGCGTAGCGAACAGCAAGACGAAGATCAACACGAGGTTGTACTCTTCCGCCAGGTGAAGGATTTGGCGCAGTGGCTTACTTTGCTCGTCCGGAGTGAGCCGCAGCTATCGCGTTAGGATTTTCATTTGGGGTATCTTTCATATTGCCGCCTCTTCAGCTGAGAGCCAGCCCTAGTACCTTTTCTTCGTTCGCTTCTTCCCGGGCCAACTCGCCGGATATTCGTCCACCGCGCATGACCAATATTCGATCCGAAATACCTAACACCTCAGGCAAATAACTTGAGACCACGATCACCGCACATCCACGCTCAGCGAGTTGGTAAATAATTTGATAGATCTCATTCTTGGCTCCCACGTCGATCCCTCGGGTTGGCTCATCCAGAATTACCACTCTTAAGTCAGACTCGGCCAACCAGCGAGCGAGAATGACCTTTTGCTGGTTTCCTCCGGAAAGAAAACGAATCTGCTGGCGGCGATTGGGTGTCTTAATGCGCAACGTTTTGATGAAGGTGTCCGCCGTTTTGGCTTCACGCTGACTGTCCACGAAAAGTCCCCAGTGGAGATAACTTCGGCGGCAGCTGATGTTGATATTTTCAGAGACCGAACCAATTGGAACGATGCCCTCCTCCTTTCGATCTTCTGGGCAGAGCACGATTCCATTGCGAATGGCATCGGAGGTACGACGAATCCTCAATGGCTTGCCATCCAAGACGATCTGCCCTCCACGCTTCTTATCTGCCCCATAAATCAGTCGCATGAGCTCGCTTCGCCCAGCTCCAACCAAGCCGAAAACACCCAGGATTTCACCGCGACGAACCGACAGGCTAGCTGGTTGTTTTAGCTTGGATCCTTCGAGCGCACTGAACGTCCAGGCGCGGCTCTCCCAACTTCCGAGCGCGGTAATCATAGATGTCCTTAATTTCCCGCCCGACCATTTCGCTGACAAGCTGTTCACGAGTCACGCCCACAAGGTCTCGGATGAGAGATGATGGTTCGTCCATCGCGGAAAATCGTGCAGGCGTCGCACAACTCAAAAATCTCGTCCAGACGATGGGAAACATAGATGAGCGTTTTGCCTCGAGCTCTCAGATCCTTGACCAACCTGAACAAGATCTCGGTTTCTCGATTGGAAAGGCTGCTGGTTGGTTCATCGAGAGCGATGATCTGCGCATCTCGCAACAGCGCCTTGCAGATTTCCACCATCTGACGTTGAGCGACTGAAAGATCTCTTAGTTTTGTTGTCGGGTTCAAAGAGACACCCATCGTTCTCAAGCGGCTGCGGACGAACTTCATCGCTTCGCCGGCACGGACAAATCCAAAGCGATTCGGAAGACGGCCAAGCAGCAGGTTCTCCGCCACGCTCAGTTGGGGAACATACTGCAACTCCTGAGGGATAATCGCGATGCCGGCGGAGATGGCGTCTGCCGCGTCGGTAAAATGACGCGGCTTTCCGCCGATGAGCAACTCACCCTGATTGGGTTGGTATTCTCCGCTTAAGATTTTGAGCAAAGTAGATTTGCCGGCACCGTTTTCCCCGACTAACCCGTGCACCGTCCCGGCATCAGCGGCGAACGACACTTGGTCGAGGGCCCTCACGCCGGGAAACAATTTGGTGATGCCGTTAAACTGAAGATACGGAGACATTGTCGGTGCCTCAATGTCGAGATCAGTCCGGACACCTTTCAACCCGGACGAACCCGATCACTCTGACGAACTGCGTCGAGCATCCATTTCGCCAAACGCTTTTTCTTTGGTGGCTGGTCATGTCACCGTGAAGATCTGCTCGCCCGCGCCAAATTTTAATCTGCGAAATCCGTGCGAAATCTGCGGTTAAAATCTGCTCCCAATCTTGAAAAGTCGGCGGTTCCGGTTGATTCGTTGATCCTGGCGACTCAAAGACCGTATTCGGCTCGAACCTCTTTCTGATTTTCGCGAGTCATCAGCTTGCCGGTGGTCAACGTGAGCTTCGGCGGTTCCTGGTTGTTGGTGATCCAGTTGTACATATCAATCGTCGTTTCGTAACCATGGCGCTTCGGACTAATCAGAACCGTACCGAAAAACCCTGTCGGCTCGGATTTGCAGAATTCATTCAGAGCCGAGGCAGCACCACCAATGCCGACGCCGATCATACTATCCGCGCCGAACACCACGACCCTCCGCCGCCCGGACGGCGCCCAGGACCGCCTCATCGTTAAGTCCGAAGGCGATCCACTTGTGAAACTTTGAATTCTTGGTAATCGCGATGTTGGCGGCGTTGAAGGCATTTTCGGTATCTGTTCTTTGCTTGCGGAGCATCGATAATGTTTTCCTTCGGGAAACCCCCAGCGACCAGCGCATCCGTCGCGCCCGAAGTGCGCTCATGCGCCGTCGGAAGCTGTTCGTAAAGGATGCGAATCGCGCCGACTTCGCTCATGTTCCAGTTCCGTTTTTTCATCTCGTCAACCATTGTTTGTCCGGCCAGTTTGCCGATATCGTAGGCCGAGATCCCCATATGCGGCACGCTCTCAATCGGGTTGCCTTTGCCATCAATCAGCCGATCATCGACCGTCATCAGTTTGAGATTGTGCATTTTGGCTTTCGCCACAATCCCGGGTCCAAGCTTTACGTCGGGAGGGCAGATGATAAATCCCTGGGCTTTTTGTGATGCCAGACTGTCGATGGCGGTGATCACCTTCTCACCGTCGACCGCGCCGATCTTGATCAGCGTAAATCCTTTTTCCTTGGCAGCCTGCTCCGCGAAACGCCATTCGTCCTGAAACCAGGGTTCTTCCGGCTGTTTGACAAGGAAACCGATCTTAACGTTTTCGGCCGCTATCGAGCGGCTGACCAGCACAGCAGTAAAAACCCCGAGGGCCAATGCTGTAATGAAAAAGGGTATTTTTGTGTTTACTTTCATTTTTATATTTGAATGTTAGGCTGGCGATTGTTGGTGGCAGTTCATACGAAACGATTGGAAATGCGCAGCACCTGGACTCGTTGGAGCCCCAGGGTTGAAACCTAGTATCTGTCTAGCGCCAGTCATGGGCCCGAAAGAGTTTGGACGTTTCCAATCCGTGCCCCGAAGTGGCCAAGAAAGCATAGCCCAGGGTTTACCCTGGGTAGTTCCCCCACCCGAATTTGCCCTGAAGGGGCCACCAGGTACGGCGCGAATCGGCTCCGAACCTTTGCACCGAATCGCGAGCGCATTTCTAGCCCCTTCAGGGCGAAACGCTTATTTCGGCTAACCCAGGGTAAACCCTGGGCTAAGCTTTCTTGCCCCTTCGGGGCGGGCCGTTCGGACGGTATGACCGGCGCTATACACATATGAAACCCTGGGCTGAATCCCACAGCCCCTTCGGGGCAAAAAGCTCCCAAATACTCCTTATCTTCGCGCCATTCACTTTTCTATAGGTGTCCACGCCAGTCATTGAGCAGGTGCAGTTAAACTTAGCCCGTTAGTTGGTGGATTTGTTAGTTGGTCATACAGCTCGGCTGCCAGCGCATGGTTTGGATCGCAGCGAAGAATCTCGGCAAGAAGTTCTTTTGCTGCGACCTGCTTCAGCCTAATCCGAGTAGGGCTTGGGCCTTGAGAAACTTCGCAGTTATCAACTGACGAGCCTGAAGGTCTTCCTCAAAAAGAAGCATGGTTGGTAGGGAGGTGGCGAAATAGTCGATCCTTGCCGGGGTGAGCGCGAGTTCGTCCGCATAAGCGAGCAGGTCCCGGAAGAGTTGTTCTCCACGAGACTTTTCCCCAAGCCGAGCCCAGGAGAGCGCCGAATAATAAGTGATCTCCGAGAACAGGCGGACGCTCATCTCCTGGAAATCGCCTTTGAAGGTAGCCGCAGCGATCCAGTGCTTCTGAGCCGAAACAGTGTCGCCGCCGGCGGCGCAGGCCTCGCCTAGCCAGAAATGGATTTCGCTCTGGTTGGCAAGGAGATGTTTAGCCTCACAAAGATTTCTCGGTGCTGCCTGGGCGACAGTGAAGAGACGCCGGGCCTCTGCGACATTGCCACTGGCGAGGGCAGCCCGTCCGAGCAGCAGGTGGGTGCGAACATGCTGGCGCGAGTACCTGGCCTTCGCCACCCTCCCATGGCTGGAATTTGCGGTGCGCGATGATAGCGAGTGCTTTGGCCGGTTGGCCTGTTTGATTGTAAAGAGCACATAGTTCAACCGAGAGATCGTCGCGGGCGCGCACCAGGTCAATATGGGCCTCGAGTTCGCCAAGGCGTTTGGCAGGCGGCACCCCGGTCCGCTTCCACAATTGATCACGCTCGAAAAAAGGCGAGCGTCCCCAGGTTGGACGCGAAACGCCTCTTCATAAGCACGGCGACTTTCGGCGTGCTGGCCAAGCACGTTGAAATAGGCGATACCGAGATTGCGCCAAGCGATTGCATTCGCGGGCTCGAGACGGACCGAATTTTCCCAGCAGGTGATAGCTTCGCGGTGGCGTCGGCGATCGTAAAGGAGGTTGCCGAGGTAAAACAGCGCGCGGGCGTCGTCAGGATTGGCAGTATTAGCCGCCTGCAAGATGGCGATTTCCTCGAGGCGGGCTGGGAAGCAATAATCTGGACAGGCGACAGCCGCGGCAAGATAAGCGCGACGGGCGGCATCAACCTCGCCAAGCCGCGTATGTAACCAGGCCCGATAATATTCCACCATCGGAGCCGTTCCGCTATGCGGCTCAGGCTGGGCGGCAGCCAACACATCGAGCGCTGCCCGATAAAATCCAGCGCGGGCATAGTCTAAGAGCGAGGTCCAAGCGCACTTGCGTATCACAAGAAAGCTCGTCGCCGCGCAGATCGCGAGCCCACCAATCAAGCGGATCGAGCGCAAGGGTTTCAGCCAGATATGTGTCGGCCTCGTTCTCCGAGTCTAGGCACCGCATCACGAGTACTCTCAAATTGCGGGCGCGCAAGTTGTCGGCGTTCAGGCGAAGGGCGCGGTCAAGATGTTCGAGTGCAGTCGACCAGTCGCCGCGCGCGGCATCGATTTCGGCGAGCGAATGGTAGCCGGCAGCCTGCCAACCCTGATTCCAGGTTGCTTTATAGAAAGCGTCGTAAGCTTCTTGTATTTTGGGATTCTCGAGCTTGGAATCTCTCAAAGCATCTTCGACGAAGGCCTGGTGGCAGAGGCAGAGAGCGAGTTGGTAGAAGGGTTCGCCATCGTAGGGATTGGGATTGCGGAGGGTTAGACGAGCGATGCTGGCGCGCAAATGTTCTTCTGCTTGTTTCAGTTCCCCGCGCCGTAAGTGCCAGCGTCCGAGCGCCAGATTGCAGCGCGCATCGCTCGGGTCGCGACGTAGCCCTTCTCTCCAGTAGGAATCAGGCATTCGCGTCGCATGGCGGTATTGCTCAAGGTGCAGGCCGGTCACAAAACAGCTCGTCGGTAGTTGCGATATGTTCGGGCGCCGGCGGCTCCGTCGCCGCGGCGTGGGACTTCACCGCGCTCGCCGACGATGGGGGTGTAACGAATGAGCTCTCGACCGTCGGCGGTGAGCACCCGAAGCGTCAAATCCGTAGGAGCCAGCGCTGTAGCGACCTTTGTCTGGACCAGCAGAGGAGAGGCCGGCGTGAGGTCGTTTTTCCATTCTGCCACCGCCTCGCTCTGGGCTTCGAGCCGCACCCTGGAGCCGGGCCGCGCGGTCGGTGACCGCCACGCCGATGCAGGCATTCCCGTTCGCGATCTTTAGGCTCACCGCGGCCTCGAGATTGGCGTGCTGCGCCGTGCCGATGGATCGGATGGGATACCAGTATTGGCTCCACGACTTTGTTTCGCCGGGCTGGAGGAAAGCGAAGTCGGGTTGGTTGTCGGTATAGACGCCAGCCATCAGTTCGATGTAAGGGGGGAATTCGCCATTGGCATCGGCGTCGGTCAGGTTCCGATCCCAGGCGTAGCCGAATTCGTGGTTGCCCCAAGTCCACTGTTTTTTGCCCGGCGAGATGTGATGGTTGGCGATGTGGACGAGGCCGGCTTGCGACTCGTGATCATAGCCGCCGAAGAAATCTCCGCGTGACCCCATGCACATGTAGGACGTTGGCACGGGGATGTTGGCGTACCATGAGAGATCGTTGGGAGCGTATCGAGGGACCAGAGAGTCAGAGGTTCCGGATTTCGGGTCCATACCATGCGGCGGCAGATATTGCCTTGGCCGCTCTTGCGGCGGAACGCCATCCTCCCGCGCGCGCCGTAATTAACGCCGTAGTAATATCCCGAGCAAAGCGGGTAGGCGCTCATCGCCCGCTTGGCATGGTCGGCCACGTAGGTAGCGTCAGGCGGAAAAAACGATTGATACTTCTCGTGCACCCGCGTGGCGACGTTGGCCCACCAGAAAAAAGTCTGAACATCGGTGGTGCGATTGTAGACGCGGACCTTGAGTTCGACGTAACTCTTGCCCGGATGCAGGCAGACGCCGTGCATGCCTTTCATGCGAGTCATCGGTTCGTGCTCTGCAAGCCAGACGGTGATGGCGCCGTCCGCGTGCTCCTCGATTTCGGCGTCCACGGGCAGAAAGTCGCGGGCCGATGGTGCTGCGGCCAGTTGAACTCGATTCCGCCGCTGATCCATGGACCGGCCAGGCCGACCAGCGCCGGCTTGATGACCGGGTTGCAGTAGATGAAGTCGTAGCCGTTGGTCTTGTCCTTGGCGCGATAGATTCGCCCGCCAAGCTCCGGCAGGATCATCACGCTAAGGTAGGCGTTTTCCATCATCACGGCGTCCCAGGTGTGCTGGCGTCGGTTCCTCCGCGACGCGGTCAGTAAAGGGAAGCGGATAAACGCGGCCGCTTGATCCCTGGAACACACGTTTCTCCAGGAACATCGGATTTTTATCGGGAGCGTGTGGCTCGTAGGTTTGTAACACCACTGGTTCATGACGAACGACAACTGGCTCGCTCATACCGGTTATGCGATGATTGCCGGTATTTTCATATCATGCGAGGCTGTTAACTTATAGGAACTGTTCCGTGATTGCCGGATTACGAAATCGGGCGGCAAGACCTCACCCTGATCGCTTTGGGGTCTCGAAGCAAGCTCAGCGACAAAGCTTTGCTCGCGGATCGGTTGCGGACCTCAAGGACCGAAAGATCCGGGGCCAACGCGATCAGCCTAGGCCCGATCGGCACAGATTTCGTTCGTTATCGTCGTCAGGAACTATGTAACCCGCCCAGACCGCCCGCGCCGAATAACCAATACAAAAGCAAAACTAAGACGAGAATACCGATCAGGCCGTAACCTCTATTGCCGTACCGGCTGTAGCCGAAGCGATGGTAACCGAAACCGCCACCGAAAACGAGGATCAAAATCAGAAGGATAATTAACATAACAAGACTCCGAAACAGCTTACCTGCCATGAGTCACCTTCTCCTATACTCTTTCCGCGAGATTGACGTTACTTCCGTGTATGGCGAGAAGAGAAGTTGCACACGGTCACGGATGCTAACCAGCAGACCGCAACGCCGCCGTTGATTGCCTGATCACCAAATCGGGTGGCAAGACCTCGACCCTGATCGCTTTGGGGTCTTGAAGCAAGCTGAGCAGTAGAGCGATAGCCGTCTTCGCCATTTCAACGATGGGTTGCGTCACCACAGTGAGCGCAGGGTCAAGGTGCCGTGCCCATAGGGGATCGTCAAAACCGACGATAGAAAGGTCACGCGGCACCTTTATTTGCCGTTCGCGAAGCGCAGTCAAGGCTCCCAAGGTCATCTCGCTATTGGCCACAAAAAGGGCGGTCGGAGGTTCTTTCAGGCCGACCAGTTTCGCAGCGGCGCGAAACCCTGATTCATCCCGGTAATCACCAATTTCGATGTAGTGTCTGGGGAGCGAAATGCCCGCGTCCGCCATCTCCTGGACAAAACCGTGGAGGCGCGCCTTGCTGTTGGAAAGATGCCCTGGACCGGCGATCGTCGCCACCCGCCGGTGGCCCAATTGAAGCAGGTGCCGAGTGGCCATTCGGGCCGCCCTTTCGTTGTCGAGCATCACGCTCGAGACGCGTTTTAGTCCTGACTGACGATCCAACTCAACCAGTGGGATGCCGCGGCGCTGGAAGGCCCGTAGCGAGTCGATGCTGGCCCCGGTCGAACAATTAATCACCCCACTGACTTTCCTTGCGCTCAGCAGCTCCAGCGCCTTCTCTTCCCGGGCGCGCTCTTCCTTGGCGTTGCAAACCAGTACGGAGTACCCGTGCAGCCGCGCGGCATCTTCCACCGACTCCACAATCAACCCAAAAAACCAGTTACTGATGTCGGCCACCAGGAGGCCCACTGTGCGCGTCTTGCTCGTTCTGAGGGATTGGGCGACGGCATTTGGGTGAAAACCGGTTTCTTCGATGGCGGTCCGGATGCGCGCGAGGGTGCGCGGAGTGACCATGTTAGGTCGGCTCAAGGCCCGGGAGATCGTCGAAGGACTCAGGTCAAGCTCTTTGGCGAGATCTTTCAGGGTCATAGGCGGGGCGAGAGCAAAGCGCCAGGCGTTTGGCGACGCCGGCAAGGGTATGCCGTAGGGCAACAAGTTAGAAGGACAATTAAAAACATCAATAAACAATCTTGACTTTGCTCTACATCTGTTAAATTTTTGCAAACGATTGCAGAAACGACTTGCCGAGGGTTGTTTTAGAATCCACTTTTGCCGGCCTCATCCCCCCTCGACACCCGCTTCCTCTTCGACATAACCCCTATCAAAAACCGTGAACAAAATAACCCCCATGAGACTCTCCATTTCCCAGGCAACCCAGCGAATCTCTTTCAGTCTGGTCGCAGCTATCTCCATCGCCGGTCTGGTTCAGACAGCCCCGGCTGCGGATGAGAAACCAACCATCCCAATTATCGTCAAGGACACCACCTCGAACTATTGGCAGATTGTGCTGGCAGGCGCCCGCAAGGCTGGCAAGGACCTTAACGTAAACGTTCCGGAACTCGGTGCTCAGTCCGAATCCGATATCAATGGCCAGATCTCGATCCTCGAGAACGCGGTTTCCGGCAAACCGGCGGCAATCGTCATTTCGCCGACCCAAAGAGCGGCGCTCGGCAAGCCGATCGACGAAGCCGCCAAGAAGGTCAAAATTATCGGCATTGACTCCGCGGCGGACTCAAAGTCCTTCACCTCTTTCCTCACCACCGATAACGTGCAGGGTGGTCGGATCGCGGCAGACGGTCTCGGCGAAGCCATCAAAGCCAAATATGGCAAGGCCGAAGGCGACGTGGCGCTGATTACCTCCATTGCCGGGGTCGGTTCGCTGGACGAGCGTGCCAAGGGCTTCAAAGAGGAGCTCGCGGCCAAATATCCGGGTCTGAAGCTGGTCGCCGACAAGGTGGCCGACGGTCAGGCCACGACCGGCTTGAACATCATGACCGACCTGATCACCGCCAATCCTAACCTGCGCGGTGTTTTCGCCTCGAACCTGATCATGGCGCAGGGCGCCGGCCAGGCGATCGCTGAAAACAAGGTGGCCGACAAAATCAAACTCGTCGGCTTCGACTCGGATGACAAGCTTATCAAGTTGCTGTCCGACGGCACGATCGTGGCGCTGGTCGTCCAGGACCCCTACCGGATGGGCTATGACGGGGTCAAGACCGCCCTTGCCGCCTCCAAGGGCGAGAAGGTTGAGGCGAACGTCGACACGGGAGCCAATCTGATCACCAAGGAGAACATGAACTCCCCCCGTTCGCAGGAGCTTTTGAATCCGAAGATAAAGTGATTTTTGGCACCAGCCTCGCCTCACTCGGCGAGGCCCTGTAAGACCGGGTACTGTTTGCGCTGTGCCTTTGAAGATCGGAAAAGGCTACTCCCGAAGAATTCAAGAAGATTGGGGAAATTTCCGCACGGAGGTCACGGTGACCGGGCGAGATTTTTCGGCTAATCAATCGACGACCAGAAGGCGCGCCGACTCCTGCTATTTCGGGGACAGGACGCTAACGCAAGGCGGGCCTGGCGAAGTGTTCTTGATTTGTTACCACTCGCTCGGCCAAGGCGCCGAATAGCAAACCAAACGTGGCCCACAAGACCAGCTGAATACCAAGCGAAACGATCCTGAAACGCCACAGGACAACGGCCGGAAATTGGTCCGGGACTTCGTTGATATCCGGTAAAAGAATTTGGGTAGCCACAATGATGCCAATAAACGCGGCGGCGGCGAGAAGTGCACCGTTCCAACTCCCGTATCGCGCCGCCAGACGGGGAGCGATCATCATTGTAAAGACCAAAGCGGCGATCGAGATCACGATCATTAAGAAAAACAACTCGCTTCGATACCCAATGGTTTCCGGTTGGCCAACTGAAGGCGGGCTCGATGGGTATTTGAGCTGCGGGACTAGGACGAGGGCAACAAAGCCCGCGGCGGCCAGGAGCGCGGCAGTCGCTCGCGCGCTCAGACGTCCGACCCGCTGGTAGGCGAAGGCAAAGGCCAGGGCGAACAACCCGCCAAGCGCGGTCCCGTAGACTACTACACCGGTCAACAAACCAACTCCACTTTGCACCGGACGGCTGACTAACTCCGGTTCGGGCGTCTCGCCTTTGACCCGATTCATCTGGTCTTCAAACGCGATAGCAAGATCGACTTGGGGTTCACCAAATGTCTTGGCGAATCCGAACGCCAGCAACCCGGCGACCAACCCAACGACCATCCCCCAAATGAGGAGCGTTCTGACCATAGGAGCTTCCTTTCGGCTCAGTGGCAGGGAAAGCCGAGAAGATGGCGCCCGTCGTGCACATATTCATGAACATACATGCCGGGAAAGATCGCCGTGGCGCCTTCCTCGACGCCGACAAAGTAAATCGCCAAAAGCAGAACTCCCGCGAACACTAACCACGGGAACAACTCACCGATTGGAATAGGAACTGGCTCCGAAGTCGGAGTTAGAACTCTCTCAAGCATTTCTTGGCCTCCTTAGGATCATGCGTCCGTTAAGAAACTGCACTATATGCTACGAAGGAAGGTCTGACTTTCGAACCGCATGCTCACTTGGCCGGGTACGATTACAGTGGCGCGACCGCGCCGGAGTTTCACCGGCTTCCTCGCTTCGTAATAATAAGCGTGGGGCAAGGGTATGTCTGGGCAGAAGGGGTGTCAACCTTCAAATCGCAAAGGGGAAACGGGTCGGCGTGTCGGCGCGTCCAAGTAAGGCGGGACGCCTTACGTACGTAGGCCAGCCGTCCCGGCTTGCTCTTGTGTAAGGCGAGACGCCACCGCCGGACGCACGGGAGCGCATCCCGCGCCGATCCCCCGACCCGTTTCCCCACGCCGAAGCCCCCGTCACTTTTTAGTAACATGATTTTGGCAAACGTGTTATTCGTTCGTACAGAGGCCCATTCCTGAGAAGGAGAAAACTACCTGTGACGTGGCGGGCAGAGAAACCCCGGACGGTCAGAATCGAATAATGCATATCCCGGATGGTTATCTAAGTCCTTCTACCTGTGCGGTGTTCTACGCGGGCGCAGCACCGTTTTGGGTGATCGCCCTGAGACGCGTGCGGCGAGTCATGAGCGCGCAGTTGGTGCCGTTGATCTCGCTGGTGGCCGCGTTTTGTTTTGTCGTTATGATGCTCAATCTACCGCTGCCGGGCGGCACCACAGGCCACGCCGTCGGAATGGGAATTGCCACGATCGTGCTCGGACCGTGGGCCTCGATCCTCGCGATATCCGTGGCGCTTCTCATTCAGGCGATCTTCTTTGGCGACGGTGGCATCACCGCATACGGGGCAAACTGTCTGAACATGGCCATCATCGGTTCGCTGGTGGTCAACGTCCTCTATCGAGCGATTTCCGGTGGCGCTTCGATTGATTCCCCGCGCAGAATTGTCGCGGCGGCGATGGCGGGTTATGTGGCCATCAACGTCTCGGCGCTGTCCGCAGCGATTCAACTAGGCATCCAGCCCGCCCTGTTTCACGACGCTTCAGGGGCGCCGCTCTATGCGCCTTACCCGTTGAGCATCTCGGTCCCGGCGATGCTGATCGGGCATCTCACCTTCGCCGGCTTGGGAGAAGCGTTGATCTCCGGCGGGATCGTAGCCTATTTACAGCGGGCGAATCCCTCACTGCTTCAAGCTACCTCCGGCCTCAATTCAGCCGTGGGTGGCTGGCGGATGACGCGCCCATTGTGGATCGGACTGGCGGCGCTGATGATTCTCACCCCCCTGGGCCTGCTCGCCGCAGGCACCGCCTGGGGCGAATGGGGCGTCGAAGATTTCAAAGACCCGAAGGCGCGCGAGGAAATGGCCACCGCCTCGCATAATCTCCCTCCGCCTTCTGAGGCACCGAAAGGACTGGAGCAGCTTTCAACACTCTGGACCGCGCCGATGCCGGACTATGCGCCTCCCTTTTTGAAGAGCAAGGAACTCGGCTACATCATGTCGGCGATGATGGGGACGGGCTTGATCATTTTGGCTTTCTTACTACTGGAGGCGATTCTGCGCGTCAGAAAGCCCGGTCCAAAGGCCCCGGCCACGCTGTGAAAAAATCGACCGCTCACCCTTTTATTGAACGAACCCTGGCAGGCTTCGCTGAGGTTCTGGAGCACTCTGGTACCGCCGAGCGATTGGCGGATCAGAGGGGGCTTTTACAAAGCCTCGATCCGCGCGTGAAGCTCCTCGGCGCGCTGCTGTTGATTTTGGCGGCGATCTGCTCCCGACGGCTATGGGTGACCGCGTCAATTTTCATGATCGCCGTGGCACTGGCGCTGCTTTCGCGTATCCCGCTGCGTCTGCTCGCTATGCGTGTTTGGCTTGGCGTGCTCTTTTTCACCGGCTGCATCGCGCTACCTGCAGTTTTCACCACACCAGGTTTTGCAATTTGGCACTTGCCACTGCTTGGCTGGCCCGTGACCGCGCAAGGTGTCTATAGCGCGGCGCATTTGCTCGTGCGGGCGGAAACCAGCACCACCTGGATATCGCTCGTCGTCTTGAGCACGTCCTGGACCCACGTGCTAAAAGCGTTGCGGGCATTTCGAGTTCCAGTGACTGCGGTGGTCATTCTAGGCATGACGCATCGCTACATTTTTCTGCTCCTGCAACTTGCCCGCGAGCAGTTCGAAGCGCGCTGCAGCCGATTGGTCGGTCTGCTCGATGAGCGGCAGCGGCGGAAGGTTGCCGCCTCCAGCGGAGGTGTGCTGTTGGACAAGAGCGTCCAGTTTAGCAGCGAGGTCTACTCCGCGATGCAAGCGCGCGGATTTCGCGGCGAGATTTACACCCTCGATGATTTCCAAATGAACTCGCGCGACTGGCGTGCGCTGGCGCTCTTCACTGCGCTGGCTGGCGTCGCCCTCTTGCTGGGACTGAGGCCGTAAATGACCAGCCTTCCGAGCGTTTTCGAACTTCGCGGGGTCAGCTATCATTACGCCGAAGTCAGCGCCCTGGAAAACGTGACGCTGGCCATTGGAAAGGGCGAGCGGATCGCGGTTCTGGGCGCCAACGGCTCAGGCAAATCCACCCTGCTTCGCTTGCTCGCCGGTCTGGCTTTTTCATCCAGCGGCACAATCTCATTCTGTGGAAAGCCGCTCACTGAAGAAAGTTTTCACGATGACCCATTTGCCTTTGAGTTTCGCCATCGCGTGGCCCTGATTTTTCAAAACCCGGAAACACAACTTTTTAATCCCAGCGTGTTCGACGAAATAGCCTTCGGCCCACTGCAATTGCGCTGGCCAAAAGCGCGAATCCTCGAGCGGGTGGACGTGGTCCTCGCGTCGCTGGAAATCGAGCATCTGAAACACCGCGCACCGCACCGACTTTCCGGTGGGGAAAAAAAACGGGTCGCCCTCGCTTCCGTGCTTGTCCTCGATCCAGAGGTGTTGCTCCTCGATGAACCCACTGCCTCGCTCGATCCGCAGAGCCAAAGCCGGATGCTCGATTTTCTCATCGACTGCGGTGGCGTCAAAACCACGATTACCTGCACCCACGAACTGCACATCGTCGAAGACATTGCCGATCGCTGCATCGTCTTGAAGAATGGGCGCGTGGTCGGCGACGGAACTCCCGCGCAAATTCTAGCCGATGAAAATTTGCTAAAGGAGACCCACCTGCTCCACTCCCACCGCCATCGCCACAGCTCCGGAATCGTGCACGCTCATTCCCACTTGCATCGCGGGCACGAGCACCCGCACGAGCATTGAGAGCCGTTGGCGGCGCCAACGGAGATTACCCTTTATCGAGGCAAGGATGCGGCGGCGACATTTTATTCTTAATTCTCTTTTCGCCCGCGGTTAGCGTCGTGCAAACGTGCCGCGCCGGACGCGCGCGCATCCCTCCTACCGCCCGATGGGCTTCCATCACGCTTCAC
This sequence comes from uncultured Verrucomicrobiae bacterium, assembly GCA_963789065.1. GTDB lineage: Bacteria > Verrucomicrobiota > Verrucomicrobiia > Chthoniobacterales > JAFAMB01 > JAFAMB01. The sequence goes on from CAWBKA010000010.1 coordinate 77,611, forward strand.
GATACCAATCCGCTCGCGTCAGGGGCAGACCGCTCCGGCCTTCATCGGGCTTGAGTAATAGGGTTTGGAAGACGTTCAACAATCCAGCCGCGAATCCATAGGCTGACCCGGGCAGGAAAAGGCGCCATACGCGATAGGTCGGCTCATCAACCACCTGCAAGGCCTGATCGCGATGCCGCTCCAGGCGCCGCGCCCAATGGCGCAAAGTGAGCACGTAGTGTTCGCGCAGATTTTCGACATCGCGCACTTCAAACCCGACCTCTTCGGCGTGACGCAGAGTCACGTTGATCGGGACTAATTCTCCATCTGGAAAGACATAGCGATTTTTAAATGAAGGACCCTTGGGGTTCGGATCGATAGGACGGTTAGCTATCCCATGGTTGAGGAAAATCCCTCCTGGCCGCAACAGGCGCCAGGCGCGTTGGAAGTAGAGCGGAAGTTGGCTCTCACCGACGTGCTCGAACATGCCGACACTGACAATCTTCTCGAAACCACTCGTTTCATTCAGGTCGCGGTAATCGCGTACTTCCACGCGGCACTGCTTTTGCAAGCCGGCTTGCTCGATTCGTTCTTGGGCGAGCATCGCTTGTTGTTTGCTGAGAGTGATGCCCAGTGCGTCAACTCCATAGTTTCGGGCGGCGTGGATGATCAGGCCACCCCACCCGCAACCAATGTCAAGCAAGCGTTCGCCAGGGCGCAAACGTAGCTTTCGGCAAAGATAGTCGAGTTTCCTCGCTTGAGCCGTCTCAAGGCCCTCGTCAGCGGTTTCAAAATAAGCACAGGAGTAGACCATCTGCTGGTCCAGCCAGAGTGCATAGAAATCGTTCGACACGTCGTAATGATAGCTCACAGCGTCCCGATCACGCTCGACTGAATGAAGTTCACCCGATAGTTTGGCCGGCCGCCGATGCTTTTGTCGAAGTCGACCCAGGCGAGGCATCCCCAGCAAGTTCTTTCCGATGCGCAGCATCGTAACAGCGGGCCAGTTGCGACCTACCAGATAGTTAGCCACCGGCATCGTCGCCTCCAGATCTCCCTCCACCTCAAGATCTCCGCTGATATACGCTTCGCTCAACGGAAGGTCATTGGTGCTCGCTTTTATAATTCGCCGCATTGCATCCGGATGTCTCACCATCAGTGTAAAACGAGATGAGCCGTTCTCGGGTGGCCACTGGCTGCCGTCCCACAAGGAAATGGCGAAGTCGCGCGGATGGTAGTCCTGCAACATCAAACGGAAAATGGCCATCGCCTTGGTCGCCGCACTGTCCACGGCGCGTACCTGTTTAGTCATTTGGGTGATCATGACTGGTGTCTTCGTGGAAACATTCTCCCGCACAGAAGTTAACTATATAGATTGACGCCAGAGGTGTCGAGTTTGGAAGAAAAATCCCGGTGGCAAACCGAGGTTTCCGAGTCCGGGCACGGTAGGGACGCGCTCCCGCGCGTCCGGCGTGGCACGTCCAAAGAAGACCGTATCGGCGGGTCGGAGTTTCAGGACCTAGCCGGTCTATTCAGGGTTCCATTGTCAGCTCGTCTAATTTTTTTAGTTAGTTAAGCAAATGTGGTAAAAGCAATAATTTATGACGATCCACCAGAGGCGGGTCTACGGCCGATCTTGGATCTCCAGCGGCGAAATATCACTGTCAGCGGCCTATTGTCTGCCTCTCTACGAAGCTCTCGTCTTGAAGGTCCGCGAGATCGATTTGGACACCCGCAGCGCATCCTGGGCGTATCCCTGCCACGGACGATCGCCCAGGTTCGCCTTTACCTGGATGATCTTTTGCTCAAGACTTCTGGCAAAGCTCTATTTGGTAGGTAAACTGATGAAAGCCTTCGCAAAATTATTACTCACTGCGTGTACGCTGTTGCTCGTGATCCAAGGCAGCTGGGCACACGCGTTTGTCGATCACGCGCAGCCGGCGGTGGGAAGCCAGATCCATAGCCCACCGACCCAGGTGAAGATCTGGTACAACGAGAATTTAGAACCCGCCCTGAGTAAGATCCAGGTATTCGACGCCTCCGGCCAGGAGGTGGATAAACGGGACACGAAGATAGATCAGTCGAATGGGGCCGTGCTGACTGTTTCGCTTCTCGATCTGAAGCCGGGAAAATACAAAGTCGCCTGGCGCGCCGTTTCAGTGGACACGCATGTGACGACTGGAAGCTTCACGTTTGAATTAATCTGAATGGCGACTACACGCAGGGATGTAGTCCGCTCTGCAGGTCGACTTACGCCTATGCCGCTGGCGTTGATCCTGGTGCGTTGGTTGCATCTGTCGGCCTCGATTCTGCTGGCCAGCCTGTTTTTGTTTGAGACGGCGATTGTTATTCCCGCGGTCAGGCAGACTTCGGCGGGAATCGAACAACTTCTTGATCAGATCCACCGACTGACCCGCCGAAGCGCGCTATGGACGCTTCCGGTGGCGCTCGTATCATGGCTCGCCTGGAGTTGGCTGGTCGCCTCCACAATGAGTGGAGACGACCTAGTGCAGTGTTGGCAGACCGGTGATTGGTTGACCGTTCTGACCGACACGCAATTTGGTCATCTCTGGTTCTTCCGGGTGATCGTTTGCGTGGTCTTCGGGATCACCCTCTGGGTGGCGACACGGACCTCTGGGCGACAAAGCTTTTTACGGACGACCCTTACGGGGCTTTCAGTAATAGAGTTGATCTCCCTGGCCTGGGCTGGCCACGCCGCCGCAACTCCGGGCCTCTTCGGAGTAGTCCACCTTTTTGCCGATGCTCTCCATCTTCTTACCTCCGCCTTCTGGCCAGGAGCTTTAGCGCCTCTCGCCGCATTCTTACTTCTGCTGCGTAACTCGAGTCAAGTCGAGGCCATCGGGCTGGCAGTCCCAGTGGTTCGCCGATTCTCAGCAAGCAGTCTGATCGCGGTGGGCAGCATCGCATTGACCGGACTGTCGAATAGCGTCTTCGTGGTCGGAAGTTTTCGGACGCTGGCGACAAGTCTCTATGGGCAGATCCTGATTTCCAAGCTGATTTTGTTTGGCACGATGATCGGGTTCGGAGCCTGGAATCTTTTCTTGCTGAAGCCAAGGATCGCAGTCGACCTTCCGACCGTTAGCCTTGCCCAAAAGAGCGCCGTTCGTTTACTGCTTCGGAACGTCGTCTGGGAAATTGGATTGGGTACTTTAGTAATTTTCATTGTTGGCTTGCTTGGAATCACGACACCGCCAACGCGATGAACCGGAAGCCAGTCGAGTAGCCAGTAGCCAGTAGCCGCGTAAAGAAAGTAGTCGAGTAGTCCTGCCAAATTATCGGCTACGGCGAAATTTTAATTGCAAATAATTTGCAACAAGCGAATGAATACCTTGCCATGACCATTAGAAAGGGCCTTTTCATTTTTCTCGCCTTCGGTCTCCTTTCCAACCTGTCAGCCAGCGGAGCTGACGTGTTGGAGATCGCCTCCTTCTCTACGGTGCTGACGGAAATCGTCCAGCAGATTGGCGGCAATCACGTAAGGGTCGCCGGTTTAGTAAAACCTGGGCAAGACCCTCATGAGTATCAACCGACACCCTTTGACCTCAAGCAAGCGGCAGATGCCAAATTGATCCTGCTGTCGGGCAAGCATTTAGAGCATTACCTGGATAAAATTCAGCAGGCGACAGGCACCAAAGCTGAGTCTCTCGCGGTGGGCGATTCCCTGCCCACGCTCAAGATGAAGGCAGATCCTGACGAATCGCAGGCTGGGGCAATTGCTAAGCAGAACGGGATAATTGACGATCCTCACTGGTGGAACAGTGTCGCTAATGTAGAAAAGGCCGCGATGATCGTTCGAGACGCGCTGATCAAATTAGATCCGGCGGACCGGGCAGACTACGAGGAAAATGCGAAGGTTTATTTAAATAAACTCGACGCGCTGGATGCCTGGGCGAAACGCAAAGTGGCCGAGTTGCCGCGTGACAAGCGCAAGTTGGTGACCTCACACGACGCCTTCCAATACTTGGCAAAGGAGTATGGATTCAAGGTCTATGCGATCGAAGGCGTGAGCACCGAAACCGAACCTTCGAATCGGCATGTGGCCGAACTGATCGACGACATCAAGAGCCAGCAGGTCAAAGCGATCTTCTTGGAAAACACGCTGAATCCGAAGGTAAGTACCGAGATCACCCGAGAAACTGGAGCGAAAATAGGCGGTTCGCTTTATGCCGACGGCCTCGGCGAGGGAGATGGCAGCACCTACGAAGGAATGTTCAGGCACAACATCTCGACGATTGTCGACGCACTGAAATGATCATCAAGCAATGGCATGGAGCAACTCGCACCACGTGACGGCCTGACTTTCGTTACTGGATTCGAGGACGAGCGCCGGTTCTTGAGCCGCCGGATGATCGGTCCGCGTCGCCGCTTCCCCTGCGTTGCTTATTGTTTGGCCGCATTTTGCGCAGAGAGAACCGCGAATGGACGCCAATGAGATCGGATTTTCCAAGTGGTTCTCTTCGCGTCAATTCGTGTCCATTCGCGGTTGAAATCGCTTCCTATCTGTCACGGCCTCGCGCTATCGACATCGTCGGATTTCCAAGCGGTTTCTCTTCGCGTCAACTCGTGTCTATTCGCGGTTGAAGTCGCTTCCTATCTGTCACGGCCTTGCGCTATCAACATCGTCGGATTTCCAAGTGGTTTCTCTTCGCGTCAATTCGTGTCTATTCGCGGTTGAAATCGCTTCCTATCTGTCACGGCCTCGCGCTATCGACATCGTCGGATTTCCAAGTGGTTTCTCTTCGCGTCAATTCGTGTCTATTCGCGGTTGAAATCGCTTCCTATCTGTCACGGCCTCGCATTATCGACATCGTCGGATTTCCAAGTGGTTTCTCTTCGCGTCAATTCGTGTCATTCGCGGTTGAAATCGCTTCCTATCCACCTACAAAGGCGAAGCCCTTGGCTAGACCAGCCCCTTGGATCTTAGCGGTTCGGGGAATTTGATCAAAACGTAATTACCGTCCGAATCCCGAGTACCGCCGCGTTCTTAGACCCGCTCTGAGCGCTCGGTGTCCAGATATACTGAAAGTCCGGTTGGACTGTCCACCACGGCGCGACAGAGAAGCTGTAAGTCGCCTCGAGCACGGTCTCGCTGGTGAAGCTGGGGCCACCCTGTAAGACTTGAGCATTGCTGAAATCCTGACTGATCGACGAATGAGCAACCGCAATTCCCGCAGTGTCCTCGTTTCTGCCCGGAACAAATCCTTTGAAAACAAAACCACCGTCAACGTACCAATCAACGAAATTCACATCCGGCGGAGCGCCACCCCCCCGGAGAAACATGGCGATGCTTCGGCCTCCTGACTCCAGGAGTTCCTGGTCGATCACCCCATAAATACCGTAGTCAGAGCCGGCGCCCTGAAGAGAGCCAGTTCCGAGAGCGGCCTTGGCCTGCGAATTCCAGGTGTCGAACTCATTGGTATGCACGAAAGAACCGAGTTTATAGGTGCCTTTTAAGCCGCGATCGCCTGGGGATTGGTTAAGGAGAAACCCAATTTCCGAAAAGATCAGGGCTCCGTCTGTGGTGCTTAAATGGAAATTGACGCCATGGTTATTCTCCTGTTGGCTCTGCGCGTTGCCATCGTAGATCCCGGCCTGGAAATAGAATTTGGAAGTGGGCTGGATCGATAGTCTGACGCCGGGCACGGCCACCGGATAGACGGGAGGATTTGGAAGATTGTTAGCAACCAGGGTAAAGGCGCCGAAGGTTCCGCTTAAGAAGAGGGTGGCGTGTGTCGAGGTAAAGAATTCTGCATCCGCCGCGAGAATCCCGGCCCGCAAAGAGGTTCGCTGTTGCCAGAAGGATTGTTCGAACCAGAGCTCCTGCAGACGGATCGTGTTGAACCCTGAAATATTGCTGGTGTTGCTGATATCTCCAACATACTGGGTGGAGAGACTCGGTCCGTAAATCCAAAGGCTGTTGGCGTGGATGGAGCCGCCGGCCCACCAGTTGGTCAATCGCTCAAGATCGATATCGAGCCCCAGGTTGAGGACACCGTCGAAGATGAATCCTTGGCGCATACCACCGGAAACGTTCCCCATCACTTCGGTGATCAGAGTGGGCGAGATGGTAAAGCCGTGGTACATAAATTGGTTACGCAGATCGCCTATGTCGCCCAACAAGAGCGGCCGCTCCCAGAGTGTTTCTGGCACCGTAGTAAGGCCCTCGGGGCCGGGATGCACTGCGGTTTCCGGCGGAGGTCCGCCAGGCACCACGTAGTCAGGTCCGGGGAAAAGGTTGGTCGCAGCCTGATTCTTCTGGACTCCCGCTAACAACGCGAGACTAACCACGAGCAATGTCCGCTTCATTTTTGCAGAGTAAGTATTGAATGTGCGGAGCGCTCGGGCTAACTAGAAGTCGCGACCGCTAACACCATCTCGCGTTTCGCGACTGACGAACGCCACCGGGTGATAAGCCAGGCGCCTCCAACGTAGAGCAGAGCCAAGGGTGGGATAAAAAGGCCTTCCCAACTCGGATAGAGTCCGAGCCAAAGCCCGGCCCAATCCGGGATATGGACATTGGGAATCGGATGCACTGGTATCCATCCCACCGTCTGAAACAGGCGAACGGTCTGACCGATGAAACTGACCATAATTGCGACTACCAACAGCCCGGTCAGAACCAGGAGTTTACGGTAAGGAAGTTTCAATCCGAATTTGAAAGTCAGCAGCCCTATTAAAGCGATACCTAACAGCGCCGCTCCGCCGCCGATGGCAACGGCCGGGATATTGCCTTCGAGCAGCAACGATTGGAGAAAGAGAGCCGTTTCAAATCCCTCGCGGTAGACGGTTAAAAATCCGACTCCCAGCAGCGCAAAATGCTCCCAATGCGAAGATGTGACATTCTGCGCGGCCTTCGATAGGGAGCGCAGTTTCGCATTCCATCCGGTCCAGTAGAATCGATGGAAGACCCAATTGGTGACAATCAGGAGGATAATCACCGCGAGCACGGAAACGATGGCTTCGAGTTTTTCCCCGAACCTGCTCAACGACTGGATCACCGTATGGGATAACCAGAAGGTGATGATCGTGACTAACACTGCCAACCAGGCGCCTAACCAAATTCCCTTCCGGGTTTGTGCATGCCCTTGCCCACGTAACCCCGCCAATAAGGCAGCGAGGATGACCACCGCTTCCAGTCCTTCTCGACCGACAATACTAAAGGCGGTAAATCCGACGGTCGTCGGCGATACCGCCACCTTAAGTAACTCCATGCATCGGTCCAGGTTTTGCAGCGTCCGGGAGTAAGCAGCCTCAAGTTGATCCATCGGAGCCCTGCTATCCAGCAAGGCCTTAATCCCTAAATTTGCACCGTCTCCTTCGATGAAGCTGCGTTCAGAAGCATAGCCCAGAGTGGGATCACGTGGCAGAACTCGGGGTTCAATTTCAGTATCAAAAGCGGTATAGGCATCCAGACGGTTGGACTCCGCTTCCTGCCAACGGTCGGATTTCGCGGCAGCTAACGAATTGCCAAGTGCCGTTCGTACTTCCAAAGCGGTTTCTTCGACGACGTCGGCGATATCCCCGGTTCGACGAGCGCTAATCTTGAATTCATTCTCGAGAATTTTGGCGATGGAGTCTGCTTGTTCCTGGATTTTCTCCTGGGACGCTTTATGGGCGAGCATCGATCGCAGACCGGCTAGCTTGTAGTCCAGAAGCCGGCGATACTGTTGGTAAGCTTGTGGTTCCTCCTGTTTCCAAACTGGCGCCAACTGATTCACTAAAGTTTGCGCTTGCTCACTAAATTGGGTCGCTTCCCGATACTCCAGGGGAATGATCAGCTCGCCATTGTGCACTCCATTTTGGTACTCGCGCGGGAACAAGCTTGACAAAACGGACTAATAGCCTCTGCATGCGCCCGATATCCTTTTCGGTGAGAAGATTAGGTAGTGCGGACTCGACTTCGCCGCGCCACACCGCGATTGCTTCGGCGTTCGGCTTCGGTTCGGTATTCCCGAGCCATTTCAGTGGTCCGGGCAATGAACCGGGCGACTTTAGCCCGCCGGCTTGGAGCAAAGAGAGTGGAAAATCAGCCAGGGTGGAGATTTCCGCGCTGTACGCTTCGATCACCTCTTTGGTCGCAATGTTTTGGGTCACCTGCTCCTGCAAAAAGTCGAGCAGTTGTCGAACGCGCATCGTTTGCCATAGCAGATATTCCTTGGCCAGCGATTGACCCACCTCAGGACTCTTCGCCTGCTCGACGTCCCGCGTTTGCAAAAGCATTTCTCCCGGGACGCTGTTCGCAAATTGCGGAAGGGTAATCAGGATTCGCCACGCCAAGGCTTCTTGAACATCGCCCGCTTGCTGGCTCCTGAGCATTTCCAGGGCTGCGACCTGCTCAATCCGTGCACGTGCCTGGCCGATTTGCGCGGCGCCGGATAAATTTCCTCCACCGACGTCGAGCAAGCGGAGCGCCTCCGCAGTACGGACGTACGGCTTCAGCCCTTTCAAGATCTCAACAACAACGTCGATCGCCGAGGTCGAATCCGGCGTTCCAGAGTAGGTGTCAAGCAACGCATCGTCCAATCCTCCTTCGATCTTGTGAAAATCGTCCGCTAAATCGGCCCGACACATCAGCGGTGCGACCAGAGCAAGCGACGCTATCATAAGAATGGCGCGCCGCATCGCATGGCGAATCGTCTTCAATGGAAAAAGGCCCCCGATTAGTTTAAGAGCGCAAATCAGCTCAGCGTGGGTTTGGAGGGGATTCTAAGATTCAAAACTGCGGCCAGTTGGCGGAGATGTGGGTCGAGCTGGTCAGTCAGTGTTTTGGCCTGAAGAGCCAATTCTTCGATTTGAGGGATGGACATTTTTCCGCCACTGCGCTTGTCACGGTCATCGACGCGCTGAAGAAAGCTCACAATACCGTCATATTCGTACTTGAGTTGTTTGGCCAACGCGGGATTCTGGGCTTGGACCCGCGGCAGCATGGCATTGCAGACCAGGGCGAGACTGGACATGATCCCTTGCATATCGAGAACGCGGCTTTCAGCGACATACCGACCCTGAGACGCGATTGGGTCGTAACGCGAATTTTTCCAGTCATCGAAATATCCGTTCAAAGTGGGAGTCATCCAGACTAGCGCCCCGACGCATTCATCCATGGTCGGCTGCCAGGCCTTGGCAACCGCGAGCAGCTCATCGAGCTTGCGGGCGCATTCATCTGCGGAAGCCGTCAAGACCTCTGCCCGTGGCAGGACCTGCACCGGTTTCAATTTTTCGGCCGCCGCTGGGCTTAGCTTTTTAACAAGATACGGTTTGGTTCCCCACAGCGCAGGTTCGATTACGTAGTGGAAGAGATTACCACTACGGTCGCTGATCACCCGTCCGTCGCGCGTTTTTAGAACCATCGGGGAATATGGTGAATCGGTGGATGCTTCGGACTTGGCCACCCCACCGTCGAGATAAGTGTCAAAAGCCACCATGGCCTTCGTACCGGCCGTGATGCCTTCGATCGTTTCGTACCCATGGTTATGGTACACCCGGTAGTCGTCCTGCATCCTGGTGATGAGCTGCAGAAGCTCCGGGCCCTGCTCGAGCGCAGCACGGTCGTAGTCCCCTGCCCACTTATCAATGATCGCCTGGTAAGCATTGGCGTTGGCAACATAGTCATGCGCCGCGGCGTCCATTCGCTCTAATTTAAAAACCAGAAAGCCTTTGATCTGCGCCATCGGATCGCCCGCGTCGTCTGCCGCCGCGAAATGCGCGCTCGCCAGAATTGAAAGCAGCCAGACCGCCAGGAGGTTGCGGCACGAGTATCCTCGATTTCCAAAGCGGCCGATCTTCAGGTCGGCAATTGCTTTGCCAAGCCGGCCATGGGGTAACGGTGTACTGCGCTTTCGCACGCCCTGGCGATGCTTTTTTCGATTTGGAAAGGATACTGAAGAGGTCCACGGCAAGTGAAGGGGAAGGGCGGCGGGCAAAGCGGAGAAAAATTGAGCAAGATAGACTCCGGCGTTCATTTAATGAGAATGACTCTCAATTGCATATTCTGTCAACGCGAAATTCGATCAGACGTTAGAGGCCGTCGTTGCCGGCATATGGTTAGTCACACCCGCAGTTCGCTCTCACCCAATATCTCGGTGCGGCTGGCCGCCTGCTCCTGCTGAAGTTTTCCCAGGCTCTGGAGCGGAGGGATATCTTCGGTTTCGTCGATTCTCCCATAGTCGACCGTCCATTCTCTTTCTTTACTCTGGTCATAGATCTCGACGAAACGCCGGTTCCATTCAATCTGATCGTAATTGTAGTCCGTAAGGCTTTGGACTGGCGCAACAATGACGCTGTCGACGCCAACAATGGAGGCCATGATGCGCACGTCGTGTTGCTGAAAATCTTCCGGAGTCATCCCGAAAAGCGGACTCTCTGCATCAATCCGATGCCGTACCGTTAAAACGGCCGGAAACGAAATCAAATGATCAAAATCGAGTTTGAGGGAACTAAAACGTCGCACATCGTCTCCTTCGGTAGTGACGATGTTTCGCAGCAAGATCATCCGGAATTCGGGCTCGACCATGGCCTGGTGCCTTAAGTTGGCCACGCGAATCGTTAAAGTGGGCACTCCATTAAAGGGCGCGATGACCGCGACCTTACTAAAATGCATTCGCGCGGTCGGACGAGAAAAACGCACAAAGATCAAGCCGGTGATCACCGCTAAGCCAAACAAACCCACCATGATTTCGAGCATGGTGACAAGGTGCCCGTAGAGGGATTCAGGGTACATATGGCCGTAGCCAACGGTCGCCAGTGTTTCCACGCTGAAGAAAAAAGCGTCGAAAAACGAGGACATCTCGGCGACAGCGTGCGGATCGAGAATATACAACCCAGCAAAGACAAGATTGATAAGGATGTAGATGCTGAAAACAAAAGCGGCGAACGCGGGCCAGCTCAGGGTCAGGATCAAATGGTAGGTATCTCGCAAATCGGACTTTTTCGCATTGAGCTTAACAAATTCGAATTGCCCGGACCGGACCCGGACGTGGTGTGTCCTTCTCCTCATAGCTGACGTGATCCAAGAACCATCCAACAGGGCGCCCTTTTCGGCAAGAATACAAAAGAGGCTAACCCTGACCGTAGATCCTATGCGCGCGCCCAGGAACAGAAGAAGCAACAGAAGATATTTTAACAGAAGGCAGCAAAGGAAACGAAGACGATTCAGGAATTGGGGTTTGGCCGGGACGGTCGTCAAACCTCGACCGTCAGATCATCTGCGCACGGCCTGACAACAGAAGATATTTTTAACAGAAGGCAGCAAAGGAAACGAAGACGATTCAGGAATTGGGGTTTGGCCGGGACGGTCGTCAAACCTCGACCGTCAGATCATCTGCGCGCGACCTGACAACAGAAGATATTTTTGATAGAAGGCAGCAAAAGAAACGAAGACGATTCAGGAATTGGGGTTTGGCCAGGACGGTCGTCAAACCTCGACCGTCAGATCATCTGCGCACGGCCTGACAACAGAAGATATTTTTAACAGAAGGTTGCAAAGGAAACGAAGAGGGTTCAGGAAGGGGTTTGGCCAGGACGGTCGTCAAACCTCGACCGTCAGATCATCTGCGCACGGCCTGACAACAGAAGATATTTTAACAGAAGGTTGCAAAGGAAACGAAGAGGGTTCAGGAAGGGGTTTGGCCGGGACGGTCGTCAAATCCTCGACCGTCAGATCATATGCGTGCGGCTAGACAGCATTTTCGTCGGAGGAAGTGATGAGGCCGGAAGCAAACTTGATTCGTGCGCGTTTGAAGACGCCGCGGGCCGCCGCCATTGCCGGGATCCTCTTTGCGGTCCTCCTGATTAGCGGGCTTTTGCTCTTCCGGCTTTCTGTCCGGGCGGATCCGTTGGAGTCGGGGACTTGGCTTAAGACCAGTTCGAACAGAGTAGCTCTAGCGCTAAACCTGGTGCCATTCGCGGGCATTGCCTTTTTATGGTTCATCGGCGTGCTTCGCGACCGCCTGGGAGAACTGGAAGACCGCTTCTTTGCCACCGTTTTTTTTGGCAGCGGGGTTTTGTTCCTCGCGATGCTGTTCGCCTCGGCCGCGGTGGCGGGCGGGATCATTGTGGCCTACGCGGCCCGACCCGAAGTACTGCTGGGCTCGCCGACGTTTACCTTTGCCCGGGCCGTCACCTACGAGATCATGAACCTCTACGCAGTCAAGATGGCAGCGGTATTCATGATCTCTACATCTACGCTCGCAATCCGCACCGGCATCATTGCGCGCTGGATTGCGTTCCTAGGCTATGCATTGGCGCTGTTTCTCATGCTCAGCGGCCGCTATATTGATTGGATTCTGCTGGTCTTCCCGCTCTGGGTTCTTTTGATCAGCATCTACATCCTGATTGATAATCTCCGACCGCCGTCTGAAACGATGAGCACCATCTCAAGCAGATAGCCCGAAAATCTCAAGAGCCAAAGCGCTCGTGAGATTTCCAAGCAGCCGGCGGCCGGAAATCTGCGAGCTTCTCTAAGAGCCGCTGAAAAAGCGATCCGCCAATAGCAGTTCTGTTGCTTTCGAGTCTAAATCGCCTTAATTCGCCACGGGACTTTATTCGATGTGGCAAATTGTCATAGGTGCGGTCGGCCATTTATTGATTCTTTGCTTTGGCGCTTTTCGGCTTGCAACTTTCGCGCCGTTATACCGAGCGCCGGTTCACGGGCTCCAGCGTCCATTGTCCAACGCAATTGGCCGCCCAAGGCCAATACGAGGCGCCGCCTCGCGGTTGGACCGTCCTGTGTTTGATTGTTAAATTGATCTTCCCCCGCCTGATATTTCTCACCGCGACCATCGGAACTTATCTAATTGTAATTTATGATTTCGGGCTTCGATCGACGATTTCAACCTGGTTCAGCAAACCAGGATGGGAGTGGAAATTGCCTGTTGCCCTCCTTCTCGGCGTTTTAATTAACCTTATTGTTACGGTCGGAAGGCTGCGCAGCCGTCGCCTCCGAGAGGCGGCGCTCAAAGATCTCGAACATTCTCATGCGATCCTGCTACTGACCGGCGCCCAAGCTCTGCAGGCTCTTTTGCCACTGATGTTCGCTTTCCTGGTCATCCCGATGCTCGGCCTTCCAGGTCAGGTTGAGGGACTTTTTGTCCGCCTTACGCTGGTTCTCGTTATTATCTTCGTTGGGCTCGATACTTTGCGAACACTCCATTTGGTCGAGGCCAAAATAGCTCATCGCGCAAAGTTAAAATCAGGTGGTGAGGAACGACAGATTCGCGCGGCGGAAACGCAGTATTCGGTGATGCATCGGATGCTAAATGTGCTGGTGGTTCTGGCGACCATGGGCGCGGCTTTAATGGTTTTTGATCAAGTACGGGCATTTGGTGCCAGCCTCCTGACTTCCGCGGGGATCCTTGGATTGGTGGCCGGGGTCGCGGCTCAGCGAACACTGCAAAACGTCTTCGCCGGTCTGCAGTTGGCGATCACACAGCCCATTGCCCTGGGCGACGTGATCGAGGTCGAGAATGTTGTCGGGACAATTGAGGAAATTACTTTCAGCTTCGTTTCGGTAAGGTTGCGGGATCTGCGCCGTTTGATCCTGCCTGTGACCTATTTCCTCGAAAGACCCTTTACCAACTGGACGCGAACCTCCGCCGAATCGCTCACCTCTTTTTCGCTGGTCCTATCTCTAGATGCATCGCTTCCCTCGATACGCAAGCAAGTGGAAACAATTCTGCGCGGCAATCCACTTTGGAACGGCGGCAAATGGGAAGTTATGATCAGCGAACTGGGTGAGACATCAATGGTTGTTCGAATCACTCTGGGTGCCGCTAACCCTGAAATCGCTTTCATGCTCAGGTCACAGGTCCAGGAGCTTATTCTGGATCATCTTAATCAATTCAAGAAAGACTCTCTGATCGGTGCGGTTGCTGATCCAAAACCCACAATGGAATTGGCGGAGAATTTAGGCGAAGCCAACTGCAACAAGTGAGCGCCGATGGGCGAACCCTTCAGGCGGTGTAACCGGCGCTAGGCATTCCGAAGGCAATAAACTTAGCGCCATTCAGACCTACATTCAGCCCTTTACTCATGATGTCGAGTTTGCCGATACAACCCTTGCGTTATGAAAGTGAATCTGGTTACGGGCAACTAACAATAGTCGAAGAGTAGCCGGGAATTCCGAGGTGAAGCGGTGCGCTCCAGAACGAACAAAATCTGTAAGGCCTCTATGTCCTCCGTGACCTCTGTGCGATGACTTCTTTTTCTGGCACAGCGCGACGTGGACTGGACCCAATTTAATCAAGATACCGACAGAGAATAGCGAACAAACAAAACACAGGTTGGAAGCCTATGCTCCATTGCGCCGGCACCTCCTCGTGGTGGGTTCACCGTACACCCGCCACCGCGCGAGAGGAAACGCCCTTTGCCGAATCTGCTTGAACCGGCCGTCAATTGTCGTAGTCTAAACGAGAAAAAGGCGGGTTAAATATATGTTTTTTAACAATTGCTTTTACCGCGAATCCCGAGGTAATCCGTGCTTTCCAGCCAAGGCTCTTGGGGAACTCTTCAAGGATTTCAAGGTTATACCGGATCCCGAGTTCAAGTCTTTAGATCTGAAGTCTCTTCGCTCCAGGGGACAGGATAGAGAACAGGGCAAGGCAGAAACAACGATAACTGGCGTTTCTCAAGCATCGTTCTAACAGTCTCGCAACGGCATAGGCCGTGGCAGAAAAACGAATTAGAAGTTGATCCTGACTCCCCCGGTCACCGCGTTTGAATCGTAGCGGTTTCGACCAAGCTGGCCATCGTAGTTCACATAGGTGGCAATGGCATCGGTCCAATGAACTGAGACGCCCGCACTCACGATCGCGCTATCGTGACCTTCGCTCGGCCCATAGAAGGTGGCAGAAGGTCCGGAAATTCCGGCGAATCCCGCCGTTATTGGCAGGGCGGAATACTTGAACTCATGTTCCCAAGTTGTGCTCAAGGACGGTTCGAGCAAGATCTTTCCGACCTGCCAGAGATAAAAGGCTCTCAAACCCAAATCGGTCCGGAGAGAGTCCGCCGATTGCGAAGCAATTTGCAAGGCGGCAAGCGAGCCGTTCTCGTTGAACCCCTGGATGTTCACGTAAGTATATTGAAGTGCGCCAATCGGGCCGATGGTCAACTTGCCGAAGTGCAAGTCGTAACCGCCGCTGACAAAGGTGCTGAACTCGTTGCCTCCGGTCCCCCCAGAGGCGAGACTGCCAAGACTCGGGCGACTCGAACTATAGGCGTTGTGGCCGCCGTAGATGGCTCCGTTGAGATAAATCCCCTGGTGGTACCAGGTGGCATACACGCCGCCTCGACCACTATTTACATCGATATCTCCGCTCGGCTGAAGGCTGGTCCAGGTATGGGCGTACTCTGCCATCACCCCGATAGCCAGCTGATTGGTGAGGCGATAATCGGCACCCAGAGTTACTCCACCAGTGGTAAAGTCGTAGCCTTTGGCGTTCGCGTCGGAGTCGACGCTGACAAAATCACCAAAGCCCGTCACCCAGACTCCCCAGCGGTTTTCGGCTGTGGGCTGGAGTGCTTTTTCTACGGTGGACTTTCCATCCACTGTCGCCTTGTCCTCGAGATTTACCGTGGCTCCGTTGAGTTTCATGTTGGAGCTGAAGCCGTTGGATCCGCTTCGAAGATCGTCCAGGCGGCCTTCCAAGTTCAATCTCTGGATGTTAGCGTTCGAGAAACTGATCTCGTAGAACGCCGTCAGGCCATCAGGAGAGATTTTCTCCAAATCGCCGGGAAGATTGGAGACAGGCTCGGTGAAAAGGAAGTTAATGAGCTCAGCCGCCTTTGGATTGAAAGCGATCTGATCGAGCAAGTGGGCAGCCGCGCGCTGATTGGGGGTCAGTGGGAATGAGGTAAAGTCCGTGCCAAACTCCAGCTGAACAGAGTTCTGCCCGTAAATCAGGTCCAGGGTTATCACGGGACTGAATGGATCGAGAACATTGGCGAACTTTCCCGAAATACCGCCCCCGGCGGTCACCAGAGTTAATTGATCGGTGATCTTCGTGGCAAACCGTGGAGGGCAATCAATTGGAGCGTGCCATCCAGGTTTGCGTGTCCGCTGACGTTCAGGGAGTCGCTCTGGCCCGGCGCGACGCGCAAGGCCAAGGTGCCGGTGGAGGTTTGCGCGAAAGTCCCGCTGATCACCTGCGAAATACCAACGCCCGGAGAGCTGATCCCAAGCCAGCCGCTGTTCTCGAAGCGTGCACCCGCGCCAACCGGCGTAACCGCAATCTGGCCATCAATTGTGCCGTCGTTGACAATAGTGACGCCGACCGCGGACGAACCTGTCCGGATCGCTTCGGCTCCCGCGGCGGCAGAAATTGAACCCAGATTCAAAAGCGTGCCATAGAGGCCATTCATCTCGACGCCGGCACTGCCGGCACCGACGACCGTGATGGAGCCGTTGTTTGTCACGACTCCGTAGGAGCCGCTCCGGATCCCGGAGCTATTGGCGGCGGTGGTGCTAATCGTCCCGTCGTTGACCAGGTCGTCACCCTCCCCACCCGCTAAAGCTGGGACATTGGGAATGCTGGTGTCGAGAACGCCGACGTTGCGGATCGGATCGTAGATCCCGGGAATTGTGACCACGTAGCCATTGATGTTTGAGTTAGCGTCAACGTAGATGCCGACCGCTACGTTCTCGTAAATGGAATTGGCGGAGGTCAGCGTAGCTCCTGGAACGGCCAGATCAATCCAGGTCTGACTACCGTCGGCGCCGAGGTGCAGCAGCGTGCCGTGAGATTGCCCGTCAGGGCCGACCCAATCGGCCACCAGATTGTATTCCCCGGCGCGACCCGCACCAGTAATGCCTTCGAAATGCGTGACCAGAGCACCTGGATGGTTATAACTGGTCCAGACGCCAGTGGTCTGGTCGTAGATATAGCCCTGCTCGAACCCCAACCCGGGCGGGGTATACCCGCCGGCAATCTTGTTGCCCCAGACCCCGTAGGCGGTTGTGCTCAGGGCGCCTGGAAAGTTATTCGTGGTGTAGGTGCCAGTGCTAAGCGTGTAGATGAAGGCGTTGCCGGTCAGCAACCGGGTATCGTAGTCGCCGACGACCTGGTTACCGAAGGTGCTATGGGCGAACGTGTTCAAGATCGATCCCGGCGCGCCTGGATAGGTGAGGGTCGTCAGATGTCCGGCAGGCGCCGCGGCTCCGTCGTAAAGGTAGCTCAGATCATCCGGCGATGAGGTTAGGGTCTTGTAGACGCCAACCGCATT
>CAWBKA010000011.1:0-24446 GCA_963789065.1 uncultured Verrucomicrobiae bacterium
CCGTTTCACCATCGGCGCCGCTCTCGCAGGTGTTCTTCTTTCCCTCTTCCGGAGGGGGGTTGAATCCGTTCCTGCCCACTACGGTTTACGTGGGCTTTAAGCTTTAGAGGCTTCCCGGCTGCCGGGTAGATGACCTCTCTTCTCGGTCCTTTTGAGCTCCTGAGAAAATCAAAATCCCCGCCCTGTCCCGCCCCAGAACGGCGGGACAAGGAGGGGGCACCCTCAGGGTTCTCAACCCTCTTCAATTTTTTTGCTTGAGGTGCCTGAAGCCGTCATTCAATCGTTTCATCAGAAGGCCACGGATTTCTTCCGCCGCATCGATCAGGTCAAACAGGCTGTCGGGCACGGGGTTTCGGGGGCGCTTCGCCAACTCGACCGGCCGGAATTTGCCTGGCGGAGAATTCGGTCCGGTTTCCGTGACTTTAAAAAAAAAATCCGTACAGAAAACAATCAACCTCCGTTATTATGCCCCCATTTTGACTGACAGTGACATCCCGGCGCCCCTGTGATCCAGAACGCGCCACGTGCGGAACAGAAGTGCGTTCGCGTCGTTAAAGCATTGAAACCATGCAGTGACTTGGAAGCCAGGAGAGAATCGCTACCTGGACGCTTCGCTTTCGAACGGTCCAGCACTTCGTGCTGGCCGTGTTGTGCCTTGCCCTCCCCTTGTTCGCGCAGTCGGGCCCTACGACCATCCGCCACGATGTTCACCATGACGTTTCTCTACCGCTGAGCGAAATGATCAAGCACGCTGCGCCTCCGTCTCTTGCCCGGCGCCGGGTCGAGCCTCTGAAGCGGATTCCGCTCTCTCCTGAACTGGCCGCAGCGCAACAAGATCCTGTGATCCAGGTGGGAACCGTTGCTCCACCGACTCCGCCAGTCACTTTAGGCTTCGAGGGGTTGGGAAACGGGCAATACGGATTCAGTGTGACCGGAGCTCCGCCTGATACCCAAGGCACGGTTGGCGCAACCCAGTACGTTCAGTGGGTGAACACGTCTTTCGCGGTCTTCAACAAGGCAACTGGCGCGTTGATCGCCGGGCCGACTGCCGGGAACACGCTGTGGTCGGGCTTTGGCGGGGGCTGCCGAGACGAATAATGATGGCGACCCGATCGTGCTCTACGACAAGCTGGCACAGCGCTGGGCGTTCTGCCAATTCTCGGTTTCGACGACGCCCTACCTGCAATGCATCGCGGGTACCCGAGCGAGTCAAGGCGCAACAACCAATTGCTTACCCGCGATGCACTGCAGGTACGGCGTCGTCGAAACCGAGAACTGGCTGAACACCCAGCGCTGTGCCAGCTTGTCGTAGAGCACGATCGGGTCGCCATCATTGTTCGTTTGGCAGCCTCCGCCAAAGCCCGACCACAGCGTGTTGCCCGCCGTTGGCCCGGCGACCAACGCGCCGGTTGATTTATTGAAGACTGCGAAAGACGTATTCACCCACTGAACGTATTGCGTTGCGCCAACCGTGCCTTCGGTATCCGGCGGAGCTCCGGTCACACTGAATCCGTATTGCCCGTTTCCCAACCCTTCAAAGCCTAAAGTCACAGGCGGAGTCGGTGGAGAGACGGTTCCGACCTGGATCACAGGATCCTGCTGCGCTGCGGCAAGTTCAGGAGGAAGCGGAATCCGCTTCAGAGGTTCGACCCGGCGTCGGGCAAGCGACGGAGGCGGAGCGTGCTTGATCATTTCGCTAAGCGGTAGAGAAACGTCATGGTGAACATCGTGGCGGATGGTCGTAGGGCCCGACTGCGCGAACAATGGGAGGGCAAGGCACAACATGGCCAGCACGAAGTGCTGGACCGTTCGACAGCGTGCGGTTGACATAGATTGTCTCCTGGGCTTCATAGTCAGTTTTCCTTCTTGCAACGACACGGGCGCGCTCGATTCCGCATGCGGCGCGCGCTTAGTCACAGGGGCGCGAGAGTGTGACTGTCAGTCAAAATGGGGGAATAATAACGGAGGTTGATTGTTTTGTTTAAAGAATTTTTTTGAAGTCACGGAAACCGAACAAGATTCTCCGCGAGGCAAATTTCGGCCGGTCGGTTGGCGGAGCAACCGAAACCCCGCGCCAGGCCGCCCGTCTCACCTTATAGGATGCGGCGGCAGATTTCCTGATGGAGTGATGAAACGTTTGAATGCAGGTGCGGAGCACACCAAGCAAAAAAATTGAAGAGGGTTGAGAACCCTGAGGGTGCCCCCTCCTTGTCCCGCCGTTCTGGGGCGGGACAGGGCGGGGATTTTGATTTTCTCAGGAGCTCAAAAGGACCGAAGAGAGGTCATCTACCCGGCAGCCGGGAAGCCTCGAAAGCTTAAAGCCCACGTAAACCGTAGTGGGCAGAAAACGATTCGACCAAGCTCCGGAAGAGGGAAAGAAGAACACCTGCGAGAGCGGCGCCGATGGTGAAACGGCGCATCTTTGAAGAAACGGATGTCGCTCAGCTTCGAGCCCTGCCCCGTGCCACCGCTTCCCGCGCTTCCTTATCCGCCGTGCGCCGACGTTCAGTCTCGCGCTTATCCCAAAGCTGCTTGCCCTTCGCCAGCGCCAGTTCGACTTTGACTCGGCCGTTCTTGAAGTACATTCGAACTGGTATCAGGGTTAGGCCCTTCTGCTGCGTCTTGCCGATCAGCTTGCGGATCTCCTCGCGATGCATCAGCAGCTTGCGGGTCCGCAGCGGAGCGTGATTGTGAATATTACCGTGCTCGTAAGGACCGATGTGCGCATTGAGCAGCCACAGTTCCCCATCCTTGATTAGGCCGTACGAATCCTTGAGATTGGCGAGCCCGCCGCGGACGGACTTCACCTCGGTCCCGGTCAGCGCCACCCCCACCTCAAATTTTTCCAGCAAGAAATAGTTATGTGAAGCGATCCTATTAACAGCGGCATCCCTCTGCCCGCTCGCAGTGGGATCTCGCCGCGGAGACTTCTCCGCATTCGGTTTCGTCTGATGCGTGGATTGGCGGGCCATAGGAGTGAAAGCGAAATTTCATCTTAACGCAGAACGGCGTCGGACCTCAGACCTCGGACCTCAGCAAAGCGGTGTGAGGTCCGAGGCCTGAGGTCTGAGATCCGGGGGCCGAGGTCCGGAGTACCCCATTGGTCCTACGACCAAAGAGTGTAACTCTCGTGCGCGCAAGCACTTCGGGACCATAAAATGGCGATGCTATAATCGCCCTACCGCGAGTTTATTTCGTGAATTCAGTGGTTTCCGCCGCAAAAGCGTCGATCAGACGGGTGGAAACGTCGGGAAGCCGCTGTCCCCGACGAAGTTTACATTTTTAGAGGACCACGTTGTGAGGATCATCGAATGAGACGCCTAATGCGTCCAGCCCTCTTTTTGTGGCTGGTCGCCGTAACCCTCCCCGCCGTCGCCGATAAAGCCAAAGACTTGTTCGCCAAGGGCCAGGACGCCGAGGCCCGCCAGCAGTATGAGGCTGCCTACGACTTCTACAAGCAGGCTTACGACCTGAAGCCGAAGGACCTCCGCTATCGAGCCTCATTCGAACATGCCCGCTTCGAGGCCGCAGCCTCGATTGTGCATCGCGGCCAGAAGTTGCGGGAAGAAGGCAAGCTCGATGAAGCTATCGCCGAGTTCCAGAAAGCGCTGACCGTTGATCCGTCGCTCTTCATCGCGAAGCAGGAACTGCTCCGCACCCAGAAGATGATCAACGACCAGCACAATCCGCCGCCGCAGGCAGCCGGGCCGCCAGCCAGCCTCCTGCAGAGAGTCCACGAAGCCGCTGGCCCCGTTGAACTCAATGCAATCTCCAATATTCCGATCACGATCAAGATGACCGACAAGTCCGACACGGTTTATCGCACCATCGGACAGCTAGCCGGCATCAATGTACTGCTCGATCCCGACTACACTCCCCGCCCCATCAAAGTCGAGTTGAATGGCGTCAGCCTGGAAGAAGCGCTGGAGATCACCGCGCTCGAATCAAAGACCTTCTGGCGGCCGGTCACTTCCAACACCATTTTTGTCGCCGCCGACAACCCTGCCAAACGGAAAGAGCTGGAACAAAGCGTCCTCAAAACCTTTTATCTTACAAATCTTTCCCAGCCCACCGAACTCCAGGATGTCGTGAACGCCATCCGCGCGGTGCTCGATGTGCAGCGCGTGCAGCAGTTGCTTTCACAGAATGCCTTGGTGGTGCGCGGCACTCCCGATCAAATCGCCCTCGCTCAGAAGTTGGTAGAGGACCTCGATAAAGCACGTCCCGAAGTCGTCATCGATATCGCTGTCATGCAGGTCAGCAAAGACCGTTCGCGCACCCTGGGCCTGAATCCGCCCACTAGCGCCACCATTCAACTGCAGAACAACCTCAATACCACGACCACTACCGGTACGACCAATTCTGGCGCAGGCGGAACGGTCACCAGAGTACAGGATCAAACGGCATCAACCTCAATACGCTCGGGAATCTCAATGCCACGAACTTCCAGGTCACAATACCGGCGGCCAATTTGTCGTTCGTGATGGGTGCCAGCGACACCAAGCTGATTCAGAATCCGCAAATTCGCGCCCTCGATGGCCAGAAGGCATCGCTCAAAATCGGAGACCGTGTGCCGGTCGCTACCGGATCGTTCCAGCCCGGCATCGGCGGCGTCGGCATCAATCCGCTGGTCAACACTCAATTCCAGTATCTGGACGTCGGCGTCAATATCGACATCACGCCGCGCGTCCACGCCAACGGCGAGGTCACGCTCAAGATGACGATGGACGTTTCCGCCGTCACCGGCCAGCAGAACATCGGCGGCATCAGCCAGCCCATCATCGGACAGCGCAAGATCGAGCACGAGATTCGCCTGAAAGATGGCGAGGCCAACTTGCTGGGCGGCATCATGGAAGACCAGCAGACCAAGCAGTTGAGCGGAATTCCGGGCCTGGCGCAGATTCCAATTCTCAAATACCTCTTCGGCCAGACAACTCAGGATCATTCCGAAAACGAAATCGTTTTTGCCGTCGTTCCTCACATCATCCGCGCCACCGATGTCAACGAAATGAATCAGCGCGCCATCGAAATCGGAACCGCTACCACGATCGAGCTGCACCATGCGCCCAGACCGGCCGTCGCACCGTCGTCCTCGACCGCTCAGCCCGGCCAGAACGGAAATCCATCGATCGCCCCCATCGGTTCGGCACCGAATCAATCCGCCCGCCCGGCTCCCACGCAGCCGGCCGGCCAAAACAACCCGGGAGGCAATCCAAGCTTCCTGTTCGATCCGCCACAGATTCAAGCGGAAAAGGGCAACACCTTTGCCGTGAACCTGCTGATCTCCGGCGCACAGAATGTCTATTCCGTTCCGGTTCAGCTGAACTATGACCCCAAAATGCTGCAACTGGTGAACGTGTCAAATGGAGGGTTTCTCTCGCAAGACGGACAGGTCGTCACCCTCGTCCATCGCGAGGACGAATCTATGGGCCAGTCGCAGATCACCGCCTCGCGGCCCAGCGGCGCCGGCGGAGTTTCCGGCCAGGGAGCGGTTGTCACAGTAACTTTCGAGGCTAAGACTTCCGGACAAACTCCTCTTACCATCACACGTGGTGGAGCGCGTGATCCGGGTCTGCAGGCGATCACCGTCAATGGGGCGCAGGCTTCGGTGACGGTGCAATAGTTTTTGGCAATTTGAAGTGGAGCAAAGTGCAGATGGCAACCAGGGCTCAAAATAGATCGATGGCAAGGAAAGCTCGCGGCTTCACCCTGATCGAGCTGATCGTCGCCGCGACCATCCTTTCCATCCTCACGCTCATGGCCTTGCCGCTTGCGCGCGTGACGGTCCAGCGGGAAAAGGAGAAGAGGCTTCGCGAGGCGTTGTGGGAGATGCGCGACGCCATCGACCGCTACAAGGAAGCCGCCGACCGCGGAGCGTTTCAGACCAAAGTCGATAGCCAAAACTATCCTCCTGATCTCGACGAACTTGTCAAAGGGATTGAGGGCCAGGCCGGCAAGAAATACCGTTTCCTGCGTTCCATCCCTACAGACCCCATGACGAATGGCAAAGACTGGGGCCTGCGGTCGATGCAGGATGATGCCGATTCCGATTCCTGGGGCGGACAGAGCGTCTTCGACGTCTACACCAAGTCGCAAGGCACAGGCCTCGATGGCACGAAATATAAAGACTGGTAGCGGTGGAATGGCGCTTTAGCGCCGCGTAACAAGGTTCTAGAGACGAGGGCTTGGCCCAGGACTGATCTGCTGCCATGCGACCGAAGGAAAACAACGCGGGTGCCACAAGTGGCCCGCAGGGAAAAGACGTATCTAGCCTCGCTCGCCAGATACTGCGGCTTCACCCTTCTTGAGCTCATGATCGTCATCAGCATCATGATGATTCTCATGGCCGTCGCAGTGCCCTTATATCAGCAGCACGTCATCCAGGCTCGCGAAGCCGTGCTCAGGCAGAATCTATTCCAACTGGACAGTCTCATCGAACAGTACCGATTGGATAAGGGCCAGTCCCCGCAGAGCCTCGACGATCTAGTGACTGCAGGCTATCTTCCTAAGGTGCCCGTCGATCCCATGACCCTGAAAGCCGACTGGACAACCGATCCCGAGGATCCCAATAATGCAGTAGATCCGCAACAAACCGGAATTGCGCGCGTACACTCTTCCTCGGCCGGAACGGCACTCAATGGCGAAGCATACAGTACCTGGTAAACGGAAGCCGTGCGGCCGGCGCAAGACTCTCGGTTTCACTCTGCTGGAGTTGATGATCGTCTTGAGCATCATCGCGATTCTGCTGGCCATTGCTATTCCGACCTACAGCCACTCCATTGTTGCGGCCCGTGAAAGGGCTCTGCGAGCGGACCTTACCCAATTGCGGAACGCCATTTGGAGATTTACGTTCGACAAGCAAAAAGCACCCCAGTCCCTCGATGATCTCCGAGCCGCGGGCTACATCGACAAGATTCCAGACGATCCCATGACCCACGAACCAAACTGGGAGGTCGTTCAGGATGAGGTCCTGCTCTCCATTGACCAGCAGGAACCCGGCCTGATCGATGTGCATTCCGCCTCCAACAATACCGCCAGCGACGGCACCGCCTACAGCACATGGTAAGCCTGAGGGCAGCCCGTCACGCGCGGCGCGGGGGTATTTGTCATGCTGAGCGGAGCAATCTCCCTCAGCGAAGCGAAGGAGATTGCGCAGTCGAAGCATCCCTACCCCAGCAACCGCCCTCTCCGCTAGTGCTTTCCTGTTATTGATCGCCCATCTACTCCGCGGATAAAGTTTCGGACACTCGTGGGGCAGGGTGTTTTGGGGAATCCTCTGCAGCGCGCAATCTCAAGCACC
Organism: uncultured Verrucomicrobiae bacterium; assembly: GCA_963789065.1. Classification (GTDB taxonomy): domain Bacteria; phylum Verrucomicrobiota; class Verrucomicrobiia; order Chthoniobacterales; family JAFAMB01; genus JAFAMB01. The sequence goes on from CAWBKA010000011.1 coordinate 7,301, forward strand.
GCCCGAGAATTTTCTGTGGGGTAGTCCATGCGAACACTGTCGCTCGTTGTGTGTGCACTGACTCTATCCGCGCTTGCCGTGGGCCAAAGCAATTACGCCGTTGTTTCCGGGACGGTAAGAGACTCCCAATCCCTTCCCGTAGTCCGCGCCACCGTAAATTTCAAGCACCACGTTGATAGGCTACGGGTATAAGCACAGTAATGTGTTCAGCTCAGTAGTACTAATTACTCGTCCGGCTTGATTGTTTCTGCTTTCTGATCGGTTCGCCTGGCTGAGGCCAGGCCTTTGCGATCAGCAGCGTAAGACAATCTTTTTTTAAGTTCAGATCCGAAGGTTCTTCCTATATGCAGATTTCAGAGAATTCTTGTCGCTAGAATATCTGGTGAAGTTGAGGAGAGACCGGCCCCCCACGGGCTAGCCTCGGCTTCACCAGCCTTCTGGTGATCATAGCGCAGTGGCACCACCCGTTCCCATTCCGAACACGGAAGTGAAACGCTGCAGCCCCAATGGTAGTGCATCTCTAGGTTGTGCGAGAGTAGGACGTTGCCAGAGTTAATGAACCCCGACCGGCGAAAGCCGCTCGGGGTTCTCGTTTTTCAAGGTCTGGGCTGACCGCCAATTCCGGATTTTTAAGCCGCCGATTCCTCGTATTTCGCAGATTGAGGGAGAGAGGAGAAGCGAAAGGAAAAAGGGGAGTGGCTTGGTAGATGCGCTCCCGCGCGTCCGGGGTGGCACCTCTCGAAGGCATCGGAAAGGAAAGTCTTTTCTTCCACAGCAGAAAAGACACCCCATTTTCCCCAAACCCCTCGCCGGCGAACTCGAAGCTGAGAAGATCGAACCATCGCTATGCCAGCCGGATCTTTGACCTGTCCCCGGTGCCTTGATCTCAGTGCTCCGAGTGAGTGCCCCAACTGCGGTGTTGGGCAGAGTTTGGAGGCGCACGGCTACTACTATTGGCGCTGGGTCAGTGAGGCATTCTGGGTACGGCGGATGGGGACAGGTCGGAAAGCGGACAGGGACAGGTCAGATTGGGGCGGATGGGGACAGGTCAGATAGAAGGGACGGACTCGGCTCAAAGGAGAACTGAATTGAATCCAAAAACCGGCCCGGAAAGCGGATGGGACAGGTTAGTTAGATAGATAGATAAAATAAAAGGAGGGGTTGGGTTCAAAGGAGAAGTGAAAAAAAACCGACCCGTGCCCCTATTTCCGTCCTCGAATATTTGACCTGCCCCTCGTTTCCCGCGTTCCGGATTTCTCAACCGCCGATCCCTCAGATTTCCTAGATGATGGATTGGAGGATTGATTGGATTTGAGGAAAAGGGGAGGAGGCCTGGGGCAAGGGACGCGCTCCCATAAGCGCTAACTTAATCAAAGCCTCGGCGCGGAGAATGCCTTCGTCCCAGAGGGACAGCAAGATAGTAGCCAGGCACGAAGTGCCTGAAGTCATGAGGAAAAGAGCCCCGTCCCAGCGGGACGATTGAACGGATCTCGGCTTAGATCAGACGCCAAGATACCTGTCAACCGGAAGACCTGGAGTTCCTAAAGCGGCATGAACTCGGTTTCGACGACTAATATCTCCGGGACTGACAATGACTTCGACCCTTCGACCGTCCCTCCGGGACGGGAGCTCACTGCATCGTTACCCAGGCACTTCGTGCCTGGCTACTATCAGCCTGTCCCTCCGGGACAAAAGCCAATTCACCCATCCAAGGGCCTCCCATGAAGTTAATGCTTATGCCGGACGCGCTCCCGCGCGTCCGACGTGGCACGTCTCGAAGGCATCGGAATGAAAGTCTTTTCTTCCACAGCAGAAAAGACAGACAATTCTAGCCAACCCCTCGTCTGCGAATTCGAAGCTGAGAAGATCGAACCATCGCTATTGGGGCGGATGGGGACAGGTCAGATAAAAGGGACGGACTCGGCTCAAAGGAGAACTGAATCCAAAAACCGGCCTGCCCCGCGGTCCCTGTCCCGTTCGACGGTTCCCTTCCCGAGGAGAATTTGTTGCAATCCCCTGAATGCCTCCCGTGGCCACTGTGACCTCCGTCCGAGCATTTCTCCTTCTGGATCAGGTTTTCACCAGAAGTTGAGCCTGCCTAATGCATTCCTTTTCCCACGCTCACTGTCTCGCCGCAATAAGAGGTCGCTGAAGTTTGCCTCGTCCCTTCACGGGTTCGGCGTCGTCCGGTTCTCTTCGCTCTAACCCCGATGCAGGCTCGCTCACCCCTCAGGCCTATCGTGTTCAACATTGTTGAGGTGTTGAGGAAAGCGGACAGGGAGAAGAAAGCGGACAGGGAGAGGTCAGATAAAAGGGAGGGACGGGATCCAAAGGAGAGGCGAATCGAACATTTGACCCGTCCCTCGTTTTGTTATCTTTGACCCGTCCCTCTTCTGTTATCAGCGTCGTCCAAGATCCGCCAACGCAAAAGCAAGTCAGCCCTGTGGGAAGTAGCGGTCGAGAGAACTACGTATGATCTGACGATCCTCAAGCTGCACTGTGGCAAGTTGACTCTGAAGATTTATACCAAAGGCGAGCGCGTGCTTCGCCTCGAGGTTGTCGTCCACAAAACTCAGGAGCTCCAATGCGGACGTTCGTTGGAGAAGTTTGCCCAGATCGTGGCGCAGGCTAAAGAAATTCTGGAGCGATTTATGAATGCCTTGAGTTGCATCGATCAGTGCTTCATCGCCGATAGCATGCTCGACGAACTCCCGACCCCATCACGAGTCGGTACAACCAAAGTCGGTGGAATCGATTCCAACAAGCTACTAGCGTATGGCGCTCAGCATTTGCTGCAGAGCCGTGATCTGTTGCTCGGTCAGAGCGAAGAAGCGATCTGGGTTGTCCTTCAGGCGGTCTCGTCGATCAAGAAAATCACGTTCGAGCTGTTTCAATTGCTCCCTCTTGGCCGGAGAAAGCTTAGCCCGCAGAGCCGAATACACTTTGTTCAAGCGAGTATCCAGTGTCGCATACCGCGGATCGTCTTCGATATTCGCATTCGGCATCGCGTCCGTCGAGGAGCTATCAAAAACTGGTGTCCCAGAGACTGAGCTGGGTGCCGTGGTCGGGTTCAGCGTGACGGTAACGAACCCCTCAAAGGTCATTTTGAGGGAGTTCTGAAAGATGACTTTATCCTGTTGCGTTGGGTCGGGTTCTTCTACTTCGTGCAGCTTGACATGGACACGAGCAACCACGTTGTCCTCGACACTGTAGCCATGGTGGAAGCCGAAAATAAGTTGCTGTTGAACCAGATAAACATACTCCGCGTCGCTTGTGCCGCTCGTGTCCCTAAAATTGTTCTCAACGTTCGGGACGAGCCACTCAATCGGAACAAGATCGCCCACCTGGAACCTACCGCCCGCACTTTCTCTGGTGGCTGCGGTAAGCTTTTCGTACTGATTTCGAACCTCAGGATTGGTCTCGATGAGGTTGGAGACGAATGCGACAACTTCTTTGGGGATATTGAATTCCGCCTGGGAAGTCTTCGTTAATTCGTTGGGCTTGTCGGCGGCCGCCGAGATGACCGTTGCCAAAAGAAGCAGCAAGATAGACGAGGTTGTTTTCATGAGGTCGCTTGGGCCGTTACTGAGATCTTCCCTAAGCCGCGCGTGACTGGAATTGGTAAATGGCTGGCCGGTCGCATCATCAGGCAAGTTCCACGCCTTCTTTCCTGGTAATATTGTTCCAGACGCTCAACGGCCGACAAGGGATATTCCGTTGCTCCCTGATTTCGACGATTTTTCCAAGACGATCGCTGAGATGTGATGGCGGGCCTCACGCGCAGGGATTCCCTCATCGGTCACCAGTCACCAATACCCCACCAGCCTTCATTGTTGCTTCCGCGGCCGTAAACCAAGATGCCCCTTGGCAAAATGAGCGACTAAGGGGCTGGCAAATGCCAAACACATGAGCCGTGATCCGAGCTCTGGTTTCCGCGGCATTGTTAACAACGAGAGAGCGAACACCAATACCGAAAAAATGGCCGGGGCCAACAGGAGCAAGGCCGCGCGAGCATCAGGGGGAGGGGAAGCGAGAAGTCGCTTCCCTACAGCATAAAGCCATAACAAAAGGTTTAACAAGGAGATGAGCGCGAGGTTGCCTCCCAACACCATGACCGCAATCGGACTTCTCGAAAAAGAGGTTTCAAAACTCGTGGAGACCGGCAGGACAACGATGGAGAAAAGCAGCGCAAAATTGAGCAGCCAAAAACCGACGTCCGCTTTTTGGAGCAACTGAAAAAGTCGAAAATGAGACATCCAAAACATCGCCGCAATCGCGAAGCTAATGACGAGCCCTTCGGCTTCGCCCAACATTCTAACCAATTCTTGCCCCAGATGGTCTGCCGCGGAGGCTTCGGGTAGATGGATATTGGACGCGAGTAGGGTCATCGCGACGGCAAAGATCCCGTCGCTTAGTGCGGCTAAGCGGTCAATATTCGCCTTTGAGTCAGACTCCTTCATAAAAAGCGCCGATTGGAACATTAAATCGCGCGGAAATGCGACGCGAGGCCAAAAGGCATGAGCAACTTGAACCGCAGATTTTTCTTCCAGCGATTGACCTTGGTGGCTAACCTCCGGAGTCTTTGAAACGCCCATGAAATCTTGGCTCCGCATTTCAACCTTTCTGCTTTTTCTATCATGCGCCTCTTCAGCTTTCGCGACAGCGAACTACGAGTACCAGCCTGGCGAGTATGTCACGGTGACAAACGGCAGTTCACCTGACGGACGATATTCGATCGCCACGCATGGCGAGGGGGACTTGGGCTACGACAACTGGCATGTCTATCTGATGGACGCCCAGACAGGGAAAAAAATCGGTCCTCTGGAAGAGATTACTGACCCGCTGGACACGGCTGCCGATGCCTACGTTGCCAAGTGGTCGTCGGACTCCGGCAAGGTTGCGATAACTTATCGGGCCGACCGGCACGTGGCAGTCACGATCGTGTACCGGATCGCCAATCGCAGGGCGTATCTGCTGAGCGGCCCGACAAAGACCGAATGATTCTCGCTACGTCTCAGTCAATTCGCCGTTCACCTTTCAGCGTTGGGGTGCGGCGCTTCAGACGTTAAGGCGAGTCTTCCCGGAATTGAGAATCGGTTAAGTTAAAGCGGGATCGGGAGCAATCGGCTTCAATACCGGGAGCGACTCCTCCGTCGAAACATTCCCCCGTTCGAGGAGCTGATTTTGGGTACGGAATATGCTTCGCAGATCTTCGGGGTGTTGAACGGCGTCTCACCCGCAAATCACAAATGTCCCTCGGGAGCGAAAGACAAACCAAATGCAAAAACGTTGCTGTTCGAATTGTGGAGAAGATTGTCTGGGGTTGGGAGAAGAGGAAAGTGAAACGATTGTTCCGATCCACTTCCTCGTCGAGAAGAACCAGGTTTGTCGGGATTGTTATCAGATTCTTCGCGAACTTGATGTTCTATAGCCCACAATGAACTCCTCCCTTCGGTGCGGCGGCCGCCAGGCCGTGATTCTTGAGAGCCACCCTTGGACTAGCCCGTCAGCCCTTGAGATTGTTTGATCGAGATCAGCAAGCCGTCGATGCCCCGGTTGCGTAGCACCGGCAAAAGAATCGAGATCAGATCGGTTCGAGCGCTTACTTCCGCGTTGTATCGTTTGGTTCCGCTGTCTGCTACCGGATCCAGAACCGCGTCCGGCAAGGTGTTATCGCCCAGGACCAGTCCGCCTTCGCGAAGCAGTGGCATGGCCTTACGCAAATAATTTGTATATCCCTCTTTGTCGGCATCAATGAAGACCAAGTCAAACGGGTCTTGCGCTTCCGCCTCCAATTGAGACAAGGACTCGAGAGCCGGGGCAATTCGTACCTCGACTTTATCCGCCAGATCGGCGCGCTTCAGATTGCGTCGAGCGACCTCAGCGTACCGTGCGTTGATCTCCAGGGAGATCAACTTCCCTTGTGGAGGCAGCGCCCGCGCCAGCCAGATCGTGCTATACCCGCCGAGGGTGCCAATCTCCAGAATCCGCTTCGCGCCAATCGCGCGCGCCAGGACATGCAGGACTTTGCCCTCGCTCGCGGAGACGTTGATTTCCGGCATGCCTTCGCGCGACATCTCCTCACGCGCCGAGCGGAGAGCATCGTCCTCAGGCGCAAAGAGTCCGCTGATGTAGCGGTCATATTCGTGTAATACAGATCTTTGTTCAGCCATTCTTGTTTACTTTCCAGATTGCAAAAACTCTAGTCGTTCGTTAAGAAACCGCCGTGTGCGGAAGAAACTGTCGCTGGTACTGGAGGTGCTAGTCAACTTTGTCTTACCCTGGGTTTTTTACCGATTCGCGAAAGGTTCGCTGGGGGAGACCGGCGCGCTGCTTCTATCGACGGTCCCTCCCATCGTATGGAGCCTTTGTGTGATACTGAAATTCAGGCGCCTCGACATGGTGAGCATCTTGGTGATCGTTGGAATCCTTTTATCACTGCTGGCAATGGCCCTGGGCGGCAGTCCGCGCGTGTTGCTCCTGCGCGAGTCGTTGATCACCGGCTTCGCGGGCGTCGCACTGCTTATTTCTATGTTATTTCCGCGGCCATTAATGTTTTACCTGGCGCAATCCACTGCCGCGCAGCATTCCCCGGAGGAAGGTGATCAGTTTCGGTTACTCTGGGAGAAACCCGGTTTCGTTCGTTGCATGTACCTTTTAACCTGGGTCTGGGGCGTCGGCCTGATTTTCGAAACTGTCATTCGGGCAACCCTAGCGTGGACCATCCCCACGGGGCAGTTCCTGCTCATTTCTCCAATCATCGGCTACAGCGTCTATTTCAGCCTGATAGGCTGGACCTTCTGGTATGTGCGGCGCCTTAAGGCGGCAATGCAAAAGCGCCAGGTCAACTCTTGAGATGTCCCGGAAAATCAACTTTTCCTGGAGCGCGTTTTGTTTTCAACTCGCTCCATGAACGCCGAAGGCCAAAAGCGGAAAGAAACGCATGCCGGTCGTGATGAGGGGGACGACAAGTTCAGCAAGCTGACGCGTAGTTTTGATTGGCGGACCACAGACCAAGACGAAATCACCTTGCGACAGCAACGGGCCACTGAGGAACAGCCGCGAATTCGGAACCTGGAACCTGATCAGCGTATTTTTTCCCAGTTCGAAGTCGTCTCGAAAAGCGGCATGACCTACAGCGTTGAGTTGCGATCGCTGGCCGGGCGCATCTTCTCCTGCACCTGCACCGATTTTCGTATCAACGGGCTCGGCACCTGCAAGCATATCGAGGCCGTGCTTCTGAACCTGGAAGCCAGCTTTCCAAAAATCTTCGATCGCGCGATGCAGAACGGGTCTGATCGCATCGACGTGATCTGGGACGAAGCGCTCAATTCGTTGCGGGTGGAAAATTCCGCGCGGGAACTGCCCCATGCGCTTAGGGGCTTTTTCGACATCGAGGGGATTCTCCGTAAAGAATCTGATGTTGAGGAGGTCATTGATAGGTTGGCCCGACTCGGCATACCTCGCTTGCGGATCTCCCAAGAAGTGCCGCGCTGGATTGAACAAAGGCGGAGGCGCGCGGAACGTATCCTTTTGCGTCGCGAGTATGAGGAGAAAGTGCAAGCCGGTATTTTTCCGCAACAGGAAACGCGGGTGCCCTTGTTTCCGTACCAGCGCGAAGGGATGCTGCATCTGGCGTTTAGCGAACGGGCCCTTTTGGCGGATGAAATGGGTCTTGGAAAGACGATTCAAGCCATCGCCGCTTGTGCCCTGCTGCATCGAATGGGCAAAGCAGCTAAAGTGCTCGTGGTCACGCCGGCTTCGCTCAAGGCGGAATGGGAGGAACAGATCCAGCGTTTCACCGGACTATCTTATCAGCTGGTTTTTGGTCCTTATCTGGACAGGCTCCGAGCCTACCAGAGTTCGGCGTTTTTCAACATTGTCAATTACGAGCAGATGGTGCGGGACGGCCTTGAGGTAAATCGTTTGCTACGTCCCGACGTGGTGGTTCTCGACGAGGCCCAACGGATCAAGAATTGGAGCACCAAGACAGCCCAGGCGATCAAGCGCCTGCAAAGCCGGTATGCGTTCGTTTTGACCGGTACGCCAATCGAAAACCGGATTGACGACCTGTACTCGATTATTGACTTTCTCGATCCGAGCGTTTTCGGTCCGCTCTTTCGCTTCAATCGCGATTTCTATGTATTGGACGAACGCGGGCGGCCAAAGGAATACCGCAACCTCGAGCTATTGCATGATCGCGTTCGCCCGTTGCTGCTGCGCAGGCGAAAAGCGGACGTAGAGACCGAACTGCCTGGGCGGACGGACCGGAATTTTTTTGTTGCACTCAGCCCTGGACAGCGCGCGGCATATCAAGACCATGAGGCTCAAGTTTCAAGATTGCTTTACATCGCCGAGCGGAGGCCGCTCACGAAACAACAGCAGGAAAAGCTGATGCGCGAACTGGCGATGATGCGGATGATCTGCGATACAAATTATATTCTCGACCCCGAGGACCGAACGTCGCCGAAGGTGGAAGAACTTGAGCGGATTCTCGAGGAGTGCCTGACGGAGGCAGAGGTCAAGGTTGTGCTGTTTTCCGAATGGGAACGAATGCTGGAACTTGCCAGAGATCGCCTTCGCAAAATGCGGATCGGATACGCTTGGCATACCGGCAGTGTGCCCCAACAACGGCGTCGGGCAGAGATTCGAATTTTTAAGAGCGACCCTCAATGCCGCGTCTTTCTCAGCACTGACTCTGGTGGAGTTGGGCTGAACCTACAAAGCGCTAGTGTCGTTATCAATTGTGACCTCCCGTGGAATCCGGCGAAGCTGGAGCAAAGGATTGCGCGAGCTTGGCGCAAAAACCAGTCGCGGGCAGTCACCGTGATCAATCTGATCGCCTCAGAGACCATCGAGCACCGGATGCTCGGGACTTTAGCTGCGAAACAAGTTCTGGCAGATGGTGTTCTGGATCGGATTGGCGACCTTAAAGAGATCAAACTGAAGGCAGGTGGGCAGACGTTTCTCAGCAAATTGCAGCAAATGATCGCTCCGACCCTCCCAACTATTTTGAAGTGGGCGCCTGCAGTCCCCGTACCGCCTCCTGTCGACCCGGCTGAAGCTTTTGCACAGCAGGCGGCGCTGCTGCTTGGCACGCAGTTGATCGCGTGCACGGAGCGCTTCCCGAACGGTCAAAGCGATGCCATTCTAGTGGTCGTCGTTGAGCGCGACGCAACGGTGTGGCGCGAGCGGCTCCGCGCGGTCCACGAAAAGCTATTCGGGAGCAGGCCCTCGGCCTCACCGGAGGACATGCGCTTTGAAGTCATTGATCGTTCTACGGACGAGGTGGTTCGGCGTCTTTGCGATTCTGGGCTCTTGCAAATGAAAATCCGGGCGACGCGCCACCTCTATCCGCCAGTAGACAATTCTTCCACACCATTAAGCGACGAAGAACAGGCTCGCGTTGTCACACACCGAGAACGCTTCAGACGCAAGTTGAAAATGAGTCGTATTCTTGCCGCGGAAGAATTAGTCGACGAGGCTCGCGAAGCGATCGGAGAGGCGATTTTGTGCGCTGCCCGTGCGAGCGCGGTTCAATCTCGTTTACTCGAACCCGAGAAACTGGAAGAGGTGATCCTCCCCCCGCTCGTGGCGTCCTGGGGGGAAAGCCAATCGATGATTCGGCGTTTCCTTGCGGAACCCGTTCACGAGATCGGGCCCCTGATTCAGTCGCTCCAAGGCTTTCTTGACGGAACGTCACAGGAAAGATCGGGAAGATCTGTTTAGCGCTGATCAATCCGCGGAAACCAAAACAGTCCGATTGCAGGAGAACGAAAATCGCGAACGTCCGGGACGCTACACCGGCTTATCTCCGCGTCAAGCTAACCCCCCAGGCCCGATTAACGACCGAGGAGTGGACGCAGCGGAGAATAGCGAGGGAACGAGCTTCTCATTCGAACTCGATTTGATCTGCGACTCGGCTCCTGTGTCTTGCAGTCAATGATATATTCAGGCAGTCTTCCGGTTCAGATTTATGAAATCTCTCGTGGTACTCTCGCTTGGTGTGTTGGTTTTCCTGGCCGTGGCCGAAGCCGGAGGCTCGGGGCCGAAATCTTCGCCGATTCCCGGGCCGACCTCCGGCGAAGAGGAGGAACCCGCCCTGCCCACACCCGACGCTACGCCGCAAGACGCTGGACCGGTCCTGTTACCGGAGTCAGGCCAACTCCCGGCAAGACCAGGTGTCGAGCGGCCCGCGAGCTCTTCAATAAATCGGGGGTCGGTGGAGCCATCGGCGAAAGAAAAGGTACGTTTTGACGAGGTTCGGTCCGCGGCGATGAGTAACCCGCGCGCTGCCAATCTGCTCAAACGGGCCAGAAATTCCAGGAGTGTTCGCGTCCGGAGCACCTATCTTCGTGCATACTACTCCACCGTGGCCGCCCGCATGCGAAAGCTCGACCCGGAATTGAAGTCGTCAATCGATGCGTACGAAGAAGCACGGGTTGGTCAGGTGACGGGGGCCGCGAGTTCGAGCAACGGCATTTCCCATCGATCACGTTCAAACCGGACGGCGACTCGAGGACCTCACCGCAGGTATCGAAGAGTTGCCGCTCATCATCGCCACGAAAGGATGATGATTATTTACGATCCATACGGGCCATACATGCCTCCGTACGGTCCGTACGGGCCATACATGCCTCCATACGGTCCGCCGGTTGTCTTCGAGCCATGGTGATCGGAACGGGTCGGCGTATCGGCGTGGGGGCGTGGCTGCTCCACTCCTATTGAAAGACAAGGCCGACACGCCCTTTAGCGAAAACGCCGATACGCTCACTGCAGATACTCTTCCCCTGTCGGGAATGGGACGCGCGCTGGATCCCCCCGAGCCTGCTTTTGGAGAGAAAGTTTAAAAACAGTTTGTCGATTCGATTATTTTAAAACACGCTCTTAGACCGACGCGTAGCGTCGGTCTAAGCAATGAGCTCGTCGCTTCGGTCTTTGCGTGATTTTGGCGGGCGAGACCAGGTTTTGATCAGGATAAGAGAGGTCACATGAAAAAAGATGAATTTAAAGAGCTCCACCGCGAGCATCTGGCGGTGCCTTTGGCAGGCTTCGGAATGGCTGCGGCGATGCTCTGCCTTTTCCTGTTACTGATGACTTGGCTCTCGGCGCAGGTTCATCAGCTCCAATTTTGTATCGGCTCTGGGCGTTGATAGCATGGCCTTTCGGCTCCTCCACGACCGACCGACTTGACGGGGGCGCTGACTAACTAGGAGCCCAACGCAGGCAAATGAGTCGTCGGCTCCGCCCCCTTGGAAAGATCAACTTTTAGCCGTCAGCAACCCTAAATCAACTTTGCCTCCGACAACTCCTTTTTGATGTAGGCATAATAGATTGGAGCAGCAATCAGGCCGGCGATACCGAATGCCACTTCCAGGAGGATCATGGCGATCAAAAGCTCCCACGCGCGGGCATGGATTCGGGTGCCGACGATCCTGGCGTTCAGAAAATATTCCAGCTTGTGAATGATCACCAAAAATACCAGCGCCGCCATCGCGACGTAGAGCGAGAGTGACAAGCCGACGATGAAGATCAGCGTGTTGGAAATCAGGTTGCCGACCACAGGGAGAAGGCCGACCAGGAAAGTAATGGCAATGAGGGTTTTGGTGAGAGGCAAATGCACTCCAAAGACGGGCAGAATTGCGACCAGAAAGATCCCGGTGAAGACCGTGTTAATAGCGGAAATCTTAACCTGAGCGAAAATAATCTGCCGGAACGCGTCCGCGAACCGGGAGATGCGCGCGGTGAGGGCGGCCGCGAGGGGCCGCATCCGACTGGTCGCCGGTTGCTCATGCAGAGAGATCAACGCTCCGATAACCATACCCACCAGTCCTCGAACGAAAAAGTGCATGACTTCCTTTCCGAAGTGCTGAACATCTTTGGAATGCGCGTCGAGCCAATCGGTAGCGAAAGATTTCAGGTCATCGACGTTGCCGGGAAAATTATCAACGATCCATGGCGGTAGCTTTGTGCGCGCATCTGTGAGGATATGCTGCACCTTGTCCAGGAGCGTCTGTAGACTTCCGGTATCGCTCTTGAAGAAGGCGATTGTCCCAAGGGTTAACCCGATCAGAACGATGATCGTGAGGATCGACAGAGTAGCCAATGCAACTAACCGGGAGCCTTTATTGGTCAACCTTTTCGCAACGCGTGGAGCAATCAGATGGACGAGCTCGTAGACCAGAAGGCCCCCCAGCAAAGCGGAGAGCAAATGAAGGCGGAGCACCAGAAACAGGCTGATTCCCGCCAGGATCCAGGAAGCAACCGTAGGTCGAGTAGAGATTCCGATCGATAATCTGTCGAGGGTACTGCCGCCTGCTTTCATGGTTGAATACTGATTGTATACCCGAATCATTCCGTCTATTAAAACAGGGAAAAAGAATGGTGAGACGAATTGCCGGAAAAATCGCCGTGGTGACCGCCGCCGGTAACGGTATTGGCCGGGCGACGGCCAAGATGTTTGCAAGCGAGGGTGCGAAAGTCGTGGCGACCGATATTGACGAATCAGCCCTGTCTGATCTTCCCGAGGTAACCGTCCGCAGGCTCGATGTCACCGATCCGGAAGCGATCCGGGAATTTACTGCTGAAATCGGATCGATCGATGTGCTCTTCAATTGCGCCGGATTCGTCCACAGTGGGACAGTTCTCGAGTGTACGGAGCATGACTGGGATTTCTCTTTCAACCTGAACGTTCGGTCCATGTACCGCCTCATTCAGGGGTTCTTGCCCGGAATGCTCGCACGTGGCGGCGGGTCGATCATCAATATGTCTTCCGTGGCCTCGAGTGTGAAAGGGGTGGCGAATCGGTTTGTTTACGGCGTAACGAAAGCGGCTGTCATCGGATTGACGAAATCTGTCGCCGCGGACTTCGTTGGCCGGGGGATCCGCTGCAACGCGATCTGTCCTGGAACCGTGCAAACTCCATCGCTCAATGAACGGATCCGGGTTCAAGCTTCCAGCACCGGGCGTTCGGAAGCTGAGGTGCGGGCGTCGTTTGTCGGCCGCCAGCCAATGGGGCGCCTGGGTGAAGTGAATGAAATTGCTTTTCTCGCCACCTACCTGGCTTCGGACGAGTCAGGCTACACGACGGGCCAGGTGCACATCGTCGATGGGGGCTGGTTGAACTGAATAGCGATCAGCGTCCTTCGCTCGATTCTGTCCAGCTGGTTTTCTCAGTGACGCCCGTGCAAATGTTGGATCTTCGCTGATAACATCTCTTATGAGAGGGGAAACCTTGGAAACGACGGCGAACCATCAGTTCGAAGCTATCCGCAGACTCGCACTCGTTTCCGACACTCATGGGCTTTTACGCGATTCTGTGACGGCTGCTTTGCAGGACGTGGAGCTCATCATTCATGCCGGCGACATTGGCAACCTCAGCTTGCTTCAGCGTCTGAAAGCGATCGCTCCCGTAATCGCCGTTCGCGGCAACGTCGATCACGCGTTGATGGATCTTCCTCTTGCAGAGGTGGTATCGGTGAACAGCCATCTTATTTACGTCTTGCATGATTTGAGCCTGCTTGACCTCGACCCGGCGGCCGCCGGAATCGCGATGGTCGTTTCAGGGCACTCTCACCAGCCCCGAATTGATCGACGGGGTGGTGTCCTGTACGTTAACCCCGGCAGCATCGGTCCTCGCCGGTTCAGCTTACCTGTTTCCTTCGCGAAGGTGGTTTGTGAAGACAATGAATTAGCTGTAGAAATCGTTCATCTTCACGATGCTTCCAGGCAGTAAACCCGGCTTACCCGAATGGGTAAGGCGGATATAGGATAGTAGTAAAGCTCGCTAAACCGTGCTAGAGCTCAGTCGAAACGAAGGAGAATGGCCAAGATGTTTTTGAAAAGATTTCGGGTAAGGGCTCATGAGGCTTTCCTGCAACATGTTTCGGGTCTTGTCCGGATGACGAATGAGGAAATGAACACCAAGTCCGCGGCCGGGGCCTGGGTGGTCGATTTACGGTATGTTGTTGACTTCGCGGAAGGGCACTTTCCAGGCAGTCTGAATATTGGTTTGGGCAGTCGAGAGTTCGATCTTTGCCTTGGTATTTTCTTATCGAAAATGGATCGGATTTTTCTGGTCGTCGATCAAGCGGAACAGGCGCGTGAAGCGCGACTCGCGTTGTCTCGCGCTGGATTTGACAAGGTTGGCGGCTTTATCGAGGCGAGCCGTCTCAAGGTGTTGCACAGACTTACGCAATTGAGCGTCTTTGACCTGAAGTCGACCCTCAGCCGAGGTGGGAGGCCCGAAATTCTCGACGTACGCTCGGCCGACCAATGGAAATGGAGTGAAATTCCCGGGTCGAAAAATATCCCGCTGGCGAGGCTAGCTTCGCGAGTTTCCGAATTGTCTCCTGCAAAGCCTTTGGTTGTTACGTGCCAGAACGGCTACCAAAGTGCTCTGGCATCAAGCTGGCTGCAGGCGCGCGGCTTCGAAAGCGTCCAATACTTACTCGGTGGAATGGATGCGTATGGGAGCGCGCCTTTGAACGAGTACTTTGCGGAATTCGCATAAGCCTCCATGGCTGCCAAATCTCTAAGGATTTGTCAGTGATGCAGACTGGTCGTATGTCAAACCAGCGATTTGCCGTTTATCTCATTATTTTTGCCTTGTCCGCGTGGCGACTGACGGGCATGCGCGCTGCTGACGTGCCTTCACCGATTGGTCTCTGGAAAAACGAGGATGCGACCTTCGAGATCTTCGAAAATGACGGCAAGCTAAGTGCCAGGATTGTCGCCCTGAGGGAACCGAAGACCCCCGAAGGAAAAGAAAAAACGGACATCCATAATCCGGATCAGTCAAAGCGGGATAGACCGATCATCGGACTGGTATTCATGTCCGGATTTAGCCGGAAAAGCGACACGCGATGGGACAATGGCACCATCTACGACCCGAAGACCGGAGGCACTTATTCCTGTTTCATGGAACTCGTAGGTCCGGACAAAATCAGGGTAAGGGGTTTTATCGGTATCTCACTGATCGGGCGGACGGACGTCTGGACTCGGGCGCAATAAACCGGCCGCGGCAGGACAGGCGTGTCGGCGCATCGGAGAATCGGCGTTTGCTGAGCTGCATCAACCTTGTCGAGACCTTCTTGTCGCTACAGCTGTATGCAACTGTGCAACACCAATCTTCCTTCCCCGGGCGCCGACACGTTCCTCTACCGGCGGGCCTTTGATCGCAACAAAAGACATGCATTTCGGGGACGGAACACTAGTTTCGTCTGTAACGACAGAGATCATGAAAAGGCAAATGAATCCCTTGCTTCTACGGATATTGTTCATTTTTTCGCTGCTGCTGCCCTGGTTGATCTTTCTTCTTCTGCCCGGTCGCACGCTCCTCAGCCTCTCTTTTTTTTGGATCGCGATAGTGCTTTGTCTGTTTTCGATCTGGGTAATGTCTGCCGCCCGACGCCGCAGAGAGGCGGTCGAAGGAGGTAATCTCGGCCCTCGCATGTTGTATGAGGTCGACCAGCCTGACATCGTTCGCGAGGTGATGGACGTAAGGATGGCCATTGAGGAAAGGGGCGTCCAGATGTTCCGCGGGCCGCTGCGTGAATCGGCAGGAGTAGCTTATGAAAAGCTTCGACGCGTGCTTTCCGATAGAGTGTTGCCTTTGGTTCAGAAAGATGACCAACTCGGAGCGAAGATCATTCTGATGCCAAACCCGGCTGGCGCATCTGTTCCCAATGCGCCTGCCCGACTGTGGCTGCACTGGCTCCTTTTCGCTGTGACTGTCATCACCACGACTTGGGCCGGCGCCGCCCATCAAGGTGTCGATCTCGCCCGGGAGCCTGGGCGCTTTACCACCGGTCTGCCGTATGCCATAGGGCTCCTCCTGATTCTCGGGGTGCATGAGTTAGGACACTTCTACATGGCACGCAGGCATCGGATAGATGTTACACCGCCCTATTTCGTTCCTGTGCCATTCGGGCTTGGGACCTTTGGTGCTTTCATAAGAATGCGATCGCCGAGCGAAGACAGGCGAGCGCTGTTTGACGTCGCCGTCGCCGGACCCCTGGCCGGCTTCGTCATCGCGGTTCCTGCGCTCCTGATCGGGCTGCGTCAATCGACGATTGTGCCTGGCTTGGACGGTGGAATGGCCCACGGCTTTCTTCATGGTGCAACGGTGGGCTCCTCTTTACTCTTCACTTTACTGGCAAAACTTTCGCTTGGCGATTCTGCTCAATATGGCGCCGTGGTGAGATTCAGCCCATTGGCATTCGCCGGCTGGCTTGGACTTTTTATTACGGCTCTCAATCTCCTGCCAATCGGCCAGCTCGATGGAGGCCACATCACTCGGGCGATGTTTGGAAGCCGGGTTGGTCAGACGATCAGCTCGATCGCGATGTGGTCGCTATTCTTGCTGGCGCTCTTTGTTTGGCCCGGTCTGATGATGTGGGCAATCATCGTTTTTTTGATCGCCGGCCGCGGCGCGCCTCCCCTGAACGATTTGACTCCGCTTGATCCCGGCCGGCAATTGGTCGGCTATTTGACGCTTTTCATCCTGGTCTTAATCCTGGCTCCCGTGCCCCACTCACTGTGGCATGATCTCGCCAACGGCGCCTGTCCATATCTTTGAGTCGGCGATTAACATCGGAACTGCCAGCTGATTGGTTTAGAGACCTGGCGCAGATGTGCTACGATGTCGTCATGCCGACAAACGTCCTGGGTACAGATTTGCGCTGCTGCTGCAGCGATCCGCTCACCGGCTTTTACCGGGATGGCTATTGCCGCACCGGTCCGGGCGATGCAGGGCTGCACACGGTTTGTGCCCGGATGACGGACGAGTTCCTCGAGTTTGCCTACGCGCGTGGCAATGACCTCGTCACACCGCGTTCTAACTTTCCCGGCCTGAAGAATGGCGATCGCTGGTGCCTTTGTGTGACTCGCTGGATGGAGGCCTTGGAGGCCGGTGTGGCCCCGCCGGTGGATTTGCAGGCGACCCACTCTTCCACCCTCGAGTTCGTGAACCGGGAGGAATTGCAAGCGCATGCGATAGCGTAGGTTTGGTCTCAGTCCAGTAGCCGGCTTTTACTTTACTCGATGCCGAACGCTGCAAAGTACCGAAAAGCCTCCGGCTCGGACGGAGCCTCGCCCTGAGCAAGGGACGAGGCGGGTTGGCGTGGGGTCGTCCCTTGGCTTGGCA
>CAWBKA010000012.1:0-31639 GCA_963789065.1 uncultured Verrucomicrobiae bacterium
TACAAAACGAAACACCCAAGGGATTGCCCGGTTGACCTTAGAGTGGGTCTTCCTTCCTGCGTGGGTTCTGTATCTATTTGTCTGGGAGTGCCGGTTCAGGAAAACCCTAGCCCGAAAATCTCAAAAGCCAAAGACCTTGTGAGATTCTCCGCGCTTCGACGTTAGAAACAGCCAAGACTGAGCCATGCCACGGTATTCCTCGAGCAGGGCAGGAATTTCTCCGGTTTGAAAACCCAAATTTAAGAGATGACTTCCATTGGCGCACTCCTGGAGACCGATGGTACTTCCTCCCCATCGTGGGTACCGGCAAAGCGAGCTTTTAGTTCCCGACTGGTATCTTCGAGAGTTCGACCACAAACCGGATGCAGTTCCACCAGGATTCGAGCAGTGGCGAGGGACGGACAAGCGACCGGGTCCAGCAAGAGAGTTTCGTGTCCCTCAATATCCGCGATCAGCAAGGCGTCTCCTCCGGCAGTCCATCGCTCAAGCTCCCGATGACTGCACCAACCCCCTATCCGAATTTGATCGGCCACCCCGTTAAGGTTGGACAACTTCCTCAACTGACGGCGGGAGATAAAATCGATTTCAAAGGCGAATACTTGGACTCCCGGCAGCAGTCGCGCCAGACCGACCGCGTAGAACCCTTCGGCACAACCCACGTCGATCACGATCCTCGGTGGCCGCTCGACCATCCGCCGGATCCACGGGTGAAGCTCCATTTCATAGGTGCCTACCCACTTCGGAATCAGAGATCCCCACGTCACCTCATTAAAATACCGCATGTCTTGGAACGGGCCTGCAAGCACTCGAATATTCTCTGTCGAATCATAAAGCCGGCTGATCACCCTGTTTTGGAGACCAACAAAGCGCCGCATAAAGCGATGACGGATGTGAATGGACTTTAGACCGTTATACCATCTGGAGACCAACCGTTCGAGGTTTATGAGAAGTCCGTTTGCTAGCTTATTAAAAAACATCGGATTGATGAAGGCAAAAAGCCGATTTGGATTCGCCGCAGGGGTTTGGCTAGTGCCTAGGACTTCCATTCTATCCTGCCACATTCATTCGAAAAAAGTAGACCCTCGATAATTTCTTCCGATCCCGGAGATTCGCGCGCCGAAAAACAGCACGATCTCCTCACTTCTACAAGCAGGTCAATTATTAGCCCAGCACACCAACCAGTTCATTGTCTCGGGGCGGCCCTCATCGACCAATAGCCAACGATCAAGTTCCCACCACGACTCCAATTTCACAAATTTGTTGGGATCCCGGGCGCCCCCTCCCACGAGCTCGACTGTATGGCTCGTCCGAAGCCGCTCGAGAAGAGTAGCGGTAATCGAACAAAGGAGAAAATCATGGGTCTCAACGATGATGTCACAACTTACTAGAAGAGGTACCCGCGCGGGATCCAGAAGTTCTAGTTCACCTCCCTCGCAATCCATGAAAATTAGGGGCCGTCTACCGCGAGCAACGAGTTGACCGAGGATTTCCGTCGTGCACAAACCATTGACAACGAGTCGGTTGCTGACGCCGTTGACTTCGGCGGCATGGTCACAAACAGCAACGGCCTGTGGATTGATATCAAAGGCAAATCCCTCGGCATCCGGCAAAAGCCGCGCCAGGCCGACCGCGTAGTAACCCTCGGCACACCCTACATTCACAACCGTCCCAGGGGCCCGCTCCACGGCTTTTAGCAAATGGGCATGCAGGCTGGCCTCGTAGCAACCTAAGAGCTTGGGTGCTCGGTCGCCGTCTCGCCAAGCCTTACCATCGGGAAGTTCCATTCCAACAAAAGGGCCAGACTGTACGCAATTGCCATATATTGAAATAAGTCGCTCGGTCAATTCCATGCGTCTAAATCGCGCTACGATTTTGAATAGACGACCGGTACCGGTCTTCCGCAGCAGATAACGAAAAAGTAATTTAACAAACGAGTTCTTTTCCACAGAAATAATAAATTCTGCCAGGACCGCCTTCACTTTTGATCGCAATCGCATGAAACCCTTCTACGTCTAGGTAGGCCCCTTGTCCACTGAAGAGCATTCACACAATCAATCGTAGAGATTCTAGGTGGACAACATCTCACATTTGACCGACCGGTACGGCCGAGCAAATCTGCGATTTATTTCTTCCGACCCAATTGTTAATCACACGTTTGGCTTGGCGAACAAATTCCCTTACCTCCTGTGGAACGAAATATCCGAGGAATGACTTTTCTATTCGTTCTGGCATCTTTTAACCTTCCTCTTCTTGCATCGTCAAAAGTCGATGTTCCTACTGTACAACCTTTTAGGGGTCTTCCATTTTATCCGCTTTACCTTCTTGACTCGGGCGGGCCTCAATGCGCTTCAGGCGCTCTAAATGTTTGCAAGCGCTTACGATCCGTCGCGCCTCAAGAAGACACGACTCTCTTTGCCACATCGACCTCCACGGCTTCGCCGGTTGCAAAGCGTATCGAGATAAGCTACATATACATTAAGTCCAACTATTGCTCAAGCAGCCCGAGAACACAGTAAGATATCATGCTTTTATTTGTCACCACGACGAAGTCCAAAAGACGTCGATGAGAACCTTCCTAAAGTTCCTGCCACTAACGATGCACGTTTACAATTGGTGGACAAGCACTCTCACTCGTGAACTGGGCCAGATTCTTTCAGGCCGAAGAGACTCATCTCTTGTTTCCGATGCGCTGCAAAGACGTTCATCAACGTAAAGCAGAGGTTTTGCCATGTTTCTTCAGTACGTAGCAAAATATCTACCCTGGACTCGAGGCCTTCGCATCCGGATCATCATATGGTACCGCAAATTCGCTTTCCCGCTGCGCTTTTTACCGGGAAACTCTAAGTTCTTTGGACCACCCCGTAAACTACACTATTCCCCTCACGATGCACCCGGATGCGTCGTAACGCCCCTAACTAAAGAATACTCGACCCTTCAGAAGCCACCCGTAACTAATAGCCGCTTGGTCCAGGATGCATTTCGAGCGCTACCGAACCCAAATATAGTGGCAACGTCTGTCGCCCAATTCAGTAACGGTCGATACTTTGGGAAAGATGGCGGAGTGGTCCTCTCGGGAGACGATGGGTTGGTATGGACCCTTTCGCCGACGAATTACACGTTCGAACTCCCATTGCATCACGCTTTCTATCGTCTACTGCTTACGCCGCCGCGAAAGTATAATTTAGTCATCAATCTGGCCACACGCTTGGCCAAACCGAATTACTGGCACTGGATGATGGACTGTGTTACCCGCTATCGGCTTCTAGAGGCAGCAGGAATTACGGCAAATGCCACACTCGACGCGATGTGGATTATAGATCATTCGCACTTACCATTCCAATTAGAAACACTGAAGGCCCTTGGTATAAAGGAGGAGAAGGTCTTAGTTTCTCATCGGTACCTACATATCGAAGCCGAAACCCTCATCGTCCCCTCATATACAAACCCTGCAGCGGACACGACCACAGTCACCTATTCCCACCACGACTTGGATTTCTTGAGGCAACTATTTCAATCACCGACAAGACCAACTACAATTCATCCGATGGAGAGGATCTATCTTTGCAGACGGGGCCGCCGATCCATCATAAATGAGAAAGAGCTGATCTCATTTCTCCAAAAAGAAAACTTTTCCATCTTGCATTGTCAGGATTTTCCGGTATGGAGGCAGGCTCAAATATTCTCAACGGCGAGAATAGTTGTAGGCCTCCACGGAGCCGCTCTCACCAACATCTTATTCTGCAAACCGGGGACCACGGTGATCGAAATTCTGTCTCCGGACTACATTACCCCCTATTTTTCAAGGCTCTCTAACTTAGCCAAGCTTCATCATACCGCATACTGCGAGGATAGTAACTTTCGCGGAGCAACCGGCTGGCGATTCAAGAATCGTATGCCCGTAACGGTGAATCTCGATGAATTTAAACGCTTTTTTAAAGCGATAGAACGTTCTGCGAGCCTTAGCTAGCTAGATTAAATCCGTTTCTTTCGGCGCAACCTAACGTGCAATGTGTAGTCTGGATTCATTTCTAAATGAGCGTGGCGCGCAACAGCGTGATTTGAAACGCCTTCGACTACTTATCCAAATGAAACAAGTACGCGTAACAACAACATGAGGTAAATATGGCTGAAATATATCCGAAGTTGCAGCACAACTGTATCTGGACCTGATGAAAAAGTGCCTCACGAGGTTTATCTTTCCTGAAATATACCGGCCGATTAAGACTCGTCCTTCGGGAAGACTTCACCCGGTCGCTTGGGCTATGTATCCACTGGTCACATCGGTATTGGCGAAACGGAACGTGAAGCTATTTAAGTATGCCCGATTCGATCAGGAGGCACGGGCAAATGGCAGGGACTGGCCACTAGAGGCGGACACTATGTTAGGTCTCAAACGGCTCGATAACCTTCAGTATTGTGTTACGGAAGTGCTTCGTAAGAATGTGCCTGGTGACCTAATGGAAACTGGTGTGTGGCGCGGCGGAGCGAGTATCTTCATGCGGGCAGTCTTGAAGGTGTATAAAGATCAGACCAGATTAGTTTGGGTGGCAGATTCCTTTGAGGGTTTACCCAAGCCGGATGGACGGTATCAGCAGGATTCGGGGGACAGGCTTTGGGAATCAAATCATACTCTAGGCATCTCTCTTAAACAGGTGAAGGGGAACTTCACACGCTATGGCCTACTTGATGAGCAGGTACGTTTCCTTGTTGGCTGGTTCAAAGATACGCTGCCAGCAGCCCCTATCAGTCAACTCGCGGTGCTTCGCCTGGATGGGGATATGTACTCGTCGACTATGGACGCCTTGCGGAGTCTCTACCATAGGCTTTCTCTTTGGGGGTATGTGATTATCGATGACTATGGCGCCATCCCTAATTGCAAACGGGCGGTGGATGATTTTCGCACCGCACATAAGATTACGGAACAACTGCAGCAGATCGACTGGACTGGGGTATATTGGCAAAAACTTCGCTAATGAGATGGAACCGTGTAAATGCGGGGTTCAGCGTCTTCGTGCCTGCTGGCGGACTACAAACACGGTCCAATCTTAGGCCAACCGGCCAGGGAACCCCTCGTCAAGGTCCGACCACGGTGCTGCCCTCCCAGAAAACAACGGAATTTATCAAAAGCATTGATACGAAGCGTGTAGTGGGCCTGCGCGACCGCGCGCTCATCGGCGTCATGATCTACGCCTTAGCACGCATCTCAGCCGTGATGGGTCTAACGGTCGAAGATTTTTTGCCGCTCCAAAACGCTGGGTAGCTGCGCCTGAGAGCGAGGGGAGGCAAGGCAACGAAATTGGCTGCCACCATAAGCTTGAGCAGTGTCTGGAATATACCGCAGCAGCAGGGATCGCGGAAGACAAGAAAGGTCCGCTGCCGGCGGTCTTTATCTTGATCAGGTCGGGGACTTGCCCAGTTACGGACCTGTGAAGTCGGATTTACGCCAGTTCTCCTCGTAATTTCTGACTTAAGTGTGCAATTCTTACGTATGGAGGAGTGGCCACAACATCGGCAATCAGATGGACTTTTGTATTGCGCTCGCCTCTGCTTGTGCCGGCTCGCGCATCTTACCGGGTATCAGTCCTTTTCCTTTGACGCCTGCCGCTAGCCGAGCGATGTACGTTAACATGTGTGCTGTCGAGCATAGCTTCGACACACGACCGGCCGGCACGGGCCAGTTCATGAACAAATGATCCCACCGACTCTTGATCGCCCACCACACAAAGCGATTGTAACAACTTCTTGATTTTTCTTTAATTCAATTGGGTTTTGGCCTTAGAAAACCACATCATAATAAACTCACTGGGATTTCCCCAAAAAAGGAGGCTTAATCCATGCAGCCGGTTTCATTATACGTACCCTGCTACAACGGCGAAAAGTACATTGCTCGCTGCGTCGAAGGCCTGCTGGAGCTTGACGATCAACCGGACGATATCATCGTCATCGACGACGGCAGCACCGACCGTACGGCCGAAATCGTGCGCCGGTATCCGGGCGTGCGTCTCATTCAGCAAAATCGCAATCGGGGGTTAGCGGCTGCGCGTAATCGAGGGTTGCGCGAAGCCCGGCATGATCTGGTCGCGTCCGCCGATGCCGACGTCATTGTCGCCAAAGATTGGCTGACCGCGATCATGCGTCTTGCGGAAGAGTTTCCCGAAGCGACCGCGTATGGAGGCCGCCTGTTCGAAACCGTGACCCGCACCGTGGGGGATAAATGGCGTGGTTTGCACCTGACGCAGGATTGGGGGCCGAACCGTATTGTAAAACCGTTATTTCTGTACGGCGCGAACACCCTGTCGCGCCGCAATCATATTCTTTCCCTCGGAGGTTTTGACGAGCGCCTTAAAACCAACGGCGAGGACGTTGATATTGCCGAACGACTAAGGAAAGTGGGCCGTTATTTTGTCTTCGACCCCACGCCTGTTTGTTATCATTTGCGCGAGGATAGTCTGACCAGCGTCCTGCGCATGCGTTGGGCATGGATGCGCAGCCCCTACAGCACATTGAACCCGCCGCAGGGCCGTAGAGAACTGGCCAGATTCATCTGGAAGCGAGGCATGCAAGCGGGCTTGCTCAAGGTGCGCGACGATTTGCATAACCGCCGCTATAAAATGGCGCTCGTGAGCCTGCTGGCCGTCGCCGACGGCGCGCGTCGGGAAATTTCTTATTTCCGTGCAGGAAAACATCGCGACATGGCACGCATGAATGAAGAATGGGTTAAAAATAAGGTTTAAACTAAGCCCAACTGACCGGCTGAATGATAGGCGGCGGTTTTGAAGTAAGCGAAGCTTCTTAGATTTGCGAGCTGGATGATACCGTTGACGGCCTCGATGACTCCGGAGGTCAGGTTGGTATCGAAATAGGCGAGCTAGTCCATTGTGTCTATTCTCAGTATCATCGCCAGATCGTTCCACCATTTTAAAATCTTGTTTTTCGACCACATAACCGAGGGCAAAGACTCGTTCGCTCTCAAACTGCCACAAGGGACAAGCGCTCACAGAAGGGCAGAGATCACGGAACCAACTAACAGATATAAAACTGCATCGTCACTGGTTGGTTTTCACTGGAAAATAGGGAAATCTTGTCGACAAGCCATTCCTTTGCAGCAACGCCCGCGCGTATGATCGGCGCAAGAGCCAAGTGCGGGACAGGCGTTGGGCGAAATGTTGGAGAAAGTATTGGGTCGGATGAAACAGGGTCTGGACGCTCGCTTCATGCCACAACTGCCAGTTGCCGTGAGCATACTTTCCACCTATATCCCACGGTTTGGGTGAACCTACGAAATGATAGATTCCTTCCGATACGGTCACAGGCGGGAACTCAGCTTGGAGGACTCGGTTGTAGTGTTCCGGAAGAGGATGAAAAGTACGTGAAAAGAGGGCGTTAAGGACGGTTTGGTCATGAACGTTATGGGCCTTCCCAAAAGCTAATGCCTGCCCACCGATATCCTTGTTTCGCCAGATCTCAGCGTCAAATAGGAGTACACCGGAATTAAACGATCGATCATCATTATTTAGACCTACCTTCGGGTAGAAATCGTTATCGATGCACCACCTGAGCGTGCCCCCATCGACCGCGCCAAGAGGCGAGCCCTCAAGGTCCTCGTGAAAAAGAGGACAGAGATCCGTATGAATGCAGAGATCGGAATCGAGGTAGAGAATTCGGCCTGCGCTGGGTAGTAATTTGGGCAAGAGCAGCCGCATATAATTCATAAGATTGCCATGAAGAGGGCGAAGGGCCGCAAAATCGGATAAGTCGGCCAGTTCAAATTTTAAAGCGCACACTCCTCCTCCCTTGGCCAAGGTCTCTTTAAGCTCCTCGCATTCCCGTTTGGTAAGATCGTCAACGAAGAGTGTCAGAACCACATTCCGCCGACTGCCCAAGCGCTCAGTGAGCGAAAAGAGAGTGGCGTGCAGACCTGGAAGTATTGTCGCATCAGCGCAAAGGGCGATGTTAAAGTCGGAACTCATCCCGTTTTTTTTCAGACCTCTCCAAAACGACCGAAGAATAACCGAAATAAATCCAGCATTGATGGCGACTACAGATGCCCAGGTGGCTTATCCTTTTGCGCCAAAATAGTCTCCGCCACCAGGGATCTGCCACGGATGCGGCGGTCCTGCTTCGAGTTTGCTGGTAAGCCCCGCGCCAATGTGGTAGGCCCGCTGGAGGCTAGTGAAAGCCCTGCCGCGAGAACGGCAAAACCGAGCACGGTCGGCTGACCAAACTGTCCGGAAATCAAGTTGAGGCCGGCTGCCGCCACCAGAAAAAATGGCATCGAGTGTCCGCGCGCCAGGCCCAGCCATGCTTGCCGAACGAGAAACCCGCAGATCCACAAGCGGAGCAGAAGGTACGCATAGCCCAGAATCGGTCCGCTCTCAGCGATCACCCTGGGCCACTCAGATTCGGCGATCAGGAATCGTCGAGATCCAGTGAGGAGTGCGGCGCCCGCGTTAGTTCCGAGTCCAAGCCCATATCCGAGCAGGGGCACCCTGCAGGCGACGTCGACCGATTGACCAAAGGCGCCCAGATACCTCCCCGCTATTCCTTCCTGAACGCCTCCACCTTGCTGAAATCTCTCCTGCTGGACCTCCAATCCTTCCTGAACCAAGGTCGAATGACTTAGCACCAGAAAAGCAAGATACCCGAGTACCGCCGGCACCAACAACCGACGGAGCACGGATAGTTTGCGGCTACAGACGACGAAGACCACCAGCACAATCACCGTGACCGACGCCACTGCCGCGCGACTTCCGGAGATCGCCAGCGAAACAATCAGGCAAGGGATTGCGAGAGTGCGGAGCCATTTTGGAACAGTACCCTGATCGACAAATCCGCTGAGTAGAAAAGCCGAATTAAGGGCGAGAAAGCAAACCATTCCGGTGACAAAAGAAAAGGTTCCGGGCGGCCGAATGTGCGATCCCGAGGCAAGCAACTGGCCGCCGAGATCGCCGCCGGCGGTGGCGTTGATCCAGGCGCCTGGCGGAGCACGAAATTGCCCGGCAACCAAAAGAGTCATCGGGATCGAGAGCAACAAAAACCAGCGTCCCAGGCGGGTGACATCCTCCCGATTGAATACTTTCGGAATCAGAAAGATCAACGGCAGATGAAGAAAATTGGTTCTCACGCCAAAGAGGATGACCCCGAGATGACCGAAGACGCAGAGAGAGCAGAAGAAACTCAATCCGGCCAGAAAAATGGTGGCGCGGACAAACCCGTTGAACGGGAAAATTCCCTCCCCGAGGGCCAGTACATACATCGCAATCAGAATCGGGTCGCGGACCACCAGAAGCGGTCCCGACAAATGAGGGAAAATCCACTTCCGTAATGCTCCTTCCCCGAGAAGGAGCCATATATAGAGCCAAAGCAAAAGTCGAATCGTCCGGGCGGCAGGTGGGCCGGGGATCTCACCATCCAGTGACCGCCGATAGGAGCTCTTTACTCCCTCACGCTTTTCTGGTGCCCGGATCGGTACCTGGAACCCGGTTCGCCCAGAGTCAATCAGATCTTCCGCTCCAGGGTCAGGCGTCACGGTGACCAGCGGCGGCAAGAGCCGGTCTCCCTCGGCGTTCGCCTGTCAATCATAAATTTAATCCTCGGCGAAGGAGACATAAGCAAACGGATTCGCCAGTTGCGGCGCCGCACCGTGGCCGAAGAAAACCCACAAGGCACAAACGCAGCGGATTGAATCTCGGCCGCGAGCTCGATCCATAGTTGTTGGCAGGTCTTCCACGGCAGGTGTAGCGTGGCTGCCTAAAGATTTGAAACAGACGTTCAATCGTCGCTCTCAAGGCTTAAGTTAAAGGCAGAAGGTCATCAGCTCGCATTTAGAGCCGACCTAATTGCTTCCTTTGCTGGAAATCGCCGAGATCTCGTGGGCGTGAGAACTGCGCCGACTGCGTGCGTACCGAGGCCCGGGCCATATCCAAGCAACGGCATCACTGCCACGATTTCGACGGAAAGCGACGGCTTGGGATGCGCAGACAGGCGAAAATAGGTTGTCATTTTCATTTCATTATATACATAATTACAATCTTTTCCATACTAATAGCGCTGCCCTTAGATTCACAGCCTCTTTCTTGGATTGCCTGTGGTGTACCGCCCAAATCTGGTAGCCTTTGCATCGCAGCACATCCGGGTGACATTTTGCTTTCGGACTTGGATGAAAAGCACGCAGGGTATGAGCCGGCACGGCGAATATATACTTCCTTTCGACAAATAACTCGGCGAAGTTGCTGTCAACATTCATCGTCGATGGCTCTCTTCGCGTGAGACCTCAGAAGCTTCATTTGTCTTACGAGTGTTACTCCACCAGAACTGATAGTGTGGCGTCAAAATGCTGATGACTGCTCCCAAAGGATCCTTGACCTTAAGATCCATGGGAACCATCACCTTGACCGCGTAGCTAACCTGCCGCAGATAATTCCGCAAGGTCATCCGCTCCAGGGAATTCCAGCGTGCATACCGTTCAAGCACCCCCATCAGGGAATTTTTTGCAACGGTAGTCACGAACAACTTTGGATCGAATACGACATCATATCCTGCCCCCAATAGACGCTGCCCCAAGTCAGCGTCTTCGCCCGCGCGCAACGTTGCATTGAATCCGCCGACTTCTTCCACGGCAGACTTTCGCACCACGCAACACCCTGTGGCGAGAGAGCTGTAGTGTCTCACTTCCAACGGCAGCAATGATCGAAACAGATGCCGTTCGCGCCATCGACTAGACACGCTTAGCGCCGCTCCGCCATGGATGCGACCAAATACCGCGGCCACCCGATCGCTTCTGAACCAGGGCAAGGCATGCTCCAAAAACATCTTGTCGAGCGTCATGGTAGCATCGCATCCCAGGACCAGCTCGGACTTCGCATGGGTCATCGCTTTCGCCCTGGTGGCACCCCTTCCAACTGTAGCGTCCAATCGGATCACCGGCACTCCCACAAGGTCGCCAGAGCCGTCCGTCGAACCATCATCGATCACAAAGATTTCGCCCACCGGGACACTCTGATTGAGAATAGATAGGATGGCGGCGCGAATCGTTGCCCTTGCGTTGTGACAAGGAACATAGGCCGCAATTCTCTCTCGTACTGACTGCATAATCGTTTCACTAGATTACCGGAACCCGGCGCCTGCTGCCGGACCAAACCCGAATTCTATTCCCATCAGAACTGGCGATGAAACCGCCAGTCGCGGGAGTCGTCCTGCACCTTTTTCAGGAACACCAGGTTATTAAGCCGAAACTTGGACCACGGATCCAGGACGCTGGGATTCAGCACCCGACCCGTTCCGGGCACCATCCTGAGAAAGCGACTGAATACCTCGGCGGATCGCTGTCGCAGGGTCGGAGCTGAAATCGCACTTGAAAAGTCGCGGCAGATCTGATAAGCGCGGTTCGCGAAGATAAATCGCATCAAAGCTCGCATTGATGGCATCCATAGATCGTGAAGCACGATAATCCCCCTACGTCGAGTTTCTTATCGGCGAGAACAAACTCCATCATCGTATAATCGAACAGATGTGAAGAATCAATGAACGCAAATTGCACCCGAGGAAGTTGCGGGACGACCTCCTCCGCGAATCGCTCCAGTAAGGTGTGGCGTCCGGCAAATTCGGCCAAGGCGATCATCGTCTCGCCACAATTTGCATAGTTTTTTTGGAACGGATCAATCACGTAGTGATAACCCGCTCCATTGGCAAGAATCGCGCCGAGGATCGCCAGAGCAGAAATCCCATGCGCCAATCCGATTTCCAGTGAACAGGCCGGTTGTATTGATCGAACCGCAGCGTAAAGAGCCTCTGCTTCCTCCCTGGAAACATTCGATTCAAGTGCTCGAGTCGTTCCATCGGGAGCAAATACTATCCTTGATGCGAGCGCCTGCAGGAGCAGGTCTGGTAACTTCCCCACCACCGGCCCAGTCATACTAGATTGCCAATGTCAAGCTCAGTCGGCCTAAAAGGCAACGCTTCGCTTAAGCCCCTGTTAACTCGATCGTGTTCTCTCATTTTGCGTTTGGCCGCATGAATTCTATTCGGTGAATCGAACTTTAAACCGACCCCAGCATCTTACGTGAAACGGCAAAGTAGTTCGTGGTGTTAAAATACTCGAGATCCTCTGAGTAGTGCTCAATTCCGAACAGGCTACCCCGAGCGGTCAGTCTCAGGATAGTGTAGCCGTACTTCTTAAGAAAATAGAAGAAATCCTGAAAATAGGTTCTCGAGTCGATATTGCATCCCCCAAACTCAAACTGTAGAGCCCCTATTTTTTGCCCGCTGAAAAGGCTTTCGCCTCCACGAAAACAAGCCAACTCGTGCCCTTCGACGTCGAATTTTGCGAAGTGAATGTAATCGATCCCCTGCTCCTTTACGTACTCGTCGAGTCGGATAACCTGGACTTCCTCATACTGGCCCATGGCAATCCCAAAATGGTCAAGCCGACGATGGTAGAGGGAAGCTAGTCCGCTCGTATCTGCATTCGTGTGGAGCTTCAATATCTGTGTCGTATCCGAACATCCTTTGTTGACGCATCTTGCACGGGAGTCGGTCATATTACTTTTGAGTACTGCGAACGTTTTGGCAGATGGTTCAAAAAGGTGCAATTCCTTCAGATTCGCTGAGATCGCCGAGTTACTGAGCAATGATTTCGTATAACCGCCAACATTAGCCCCAACGTCAAAAAAAATACTTCCTGGCTCGCCCAAGAATCGGCTGGCGACCTGCGTCTCAGTGCTCAGCCCGTAGGTAACTTTTCAGTCCCCCTATTCCGTCCGCTAGTCGATCGAGTCTATTCGCGAGTCCTTTTATTGCGTGGACGGTATTGTTGCGCAAGTTGTTCGCAAATCGACCTCTCTTAATCCTACCATTTCGGCTCATTCCGCGCCCAGTTTCGCGAGTCTTTGCGAAGCAATTCGAACCGGTTTACTTGAAAACATATAAAGACATATCTAACACATTCCAAGGATTGTATAAAGGCAATTCCATAGAACGTCTCCTTCCGTAAGTGAGCAGACAACGACCCCTCGCACGGACGTCCCGGCGATCGTTGACGTAGTGACTAAATCAAAAATGAGAATCACCAGCAAAGGTCTCCAAGTCGCCGCTAAGCCACTAGGAGGAATCTGCTCACACGGAGGTCACGGTGGTTATGGACAACTTGATAGATGCAGCTGTGTGTTTTACCTATTTGAACCGATAAATAGCTACTCTGCGCGTGTCCTCGCTAAACCGGGATCGAGCTGATCGATGATCTAGAATCCCTTTGTAATCTGCGTGCGAGAATTGATCAACATAGCCGTCCCTGAAGACTTTGTTTGAATTGTCGAGCGATCGCTTTACCAAAAATGCGAATACCTTCCGTCTTCGGCATAGCATGCACACTCCTAGCTAATCGACTACTTGTCTACCCGGCTCCTTGCCTTTAATTTGCACTTTGACTAGAACCACGTTCATTACTGTCAGCTAAATTCCTGGATAATGAATATTTCCACGCTACTCGGGCCGGCTCCTTTGTGGTTAAGAAAACATCTTCTGGTCAATTGTTTACTAGGCGCTTTTCCGCAATCTCACGATCAATGGATTGAGTTCAATGATCACGCAAAAGCGTTTGTCGACTTGCGCGATCCGGAAGTTCGAAACGTCTTTCTTAAGCGAAGCTTTGAACCGGACTATGTGAAGTTGGCTTTGGCGGTGCTCACGGATGGAGGGATTTTCTTCGATTGCGGCGCCAATTTCGGTTTGTGTTCTTTCGGTCTCATTCCTTCCATCGATCTCGATCGTGTGTCGTTCCATCTGTTCGAGGCAAATCGCAATTTGATCCGCTACCTGGAAAAATCGAAGAGCCTGTATCCTTCGGCAACCATCAACGTCGTCGAAGGGTGCGTCAGCGATCGACCAGGTACCTCCCGTTTGCAGATCGATTCTGAATTCTCGGGACATACTCACGTCGATTCCGGCGGCACCTTTGACCAGGAGAATGTCGTGCTGGACGATTACATCGAGCGTAACGGGATCGATTTCGTGACGCTTCTCAAGATGGACCTCGAAGGTCAGGAACTGAATGCGCTGCGCGGGTTGACGAGAGCATTCCAGCGCCGGGCAATCGGTACGATTTATTTCGAGGTCAGATCTGAGATTCTTCAACGATACGATTTGGTGCCGGAACAGATCCTCGATCTCTTGTCTGAGAATGGGTTTCGGATCTTTTACTGTCGGGACCGTGATTTGCTGGAGCGAAGCCAGACGTCGATTCGCTTTGAGCGTGACGGGCTGAATCGACTCCAGCTCTCCGAGTTCGGGATGGAACACGAAGTGTTGCAGACCGATCTACTAGCGATTCATGAATCCCAGGTAAGGACACAGAAGGCGGTGCAACCAACAGAAGATAATTTGAACAGAAGATATCAAAGAAAACGAAGCTAATATTTTGGGTTGGGATTGCCAGAGGATTATCATTTGTTGGAATACTTCCGCGCTCCGGCGGCAAGCGTTTGAGCCGACAATGAGATATTTGAACAGAAGGTAGCAAAGGAACCCAAGCGAGATTTTGGGTTTGGGGTTCCAGAGGATTAAAGAGTCTTGAGTCGCGGTAAACCGCCAGGGATTCACTCACAACGCAAAACCCAAAACCTTTAGGCTCGCACAGAGGTCACTGAGGTCACGGAGTTTCAGACAGTTTTCTAGAGTTATTTTGGGGTCGTTCGATGGATTCATTGCGAGGCACGGTTTGAAGACCAACTCACGCCTTTGACCTACAACTTGAATTTCCTCCGTGATCTCCGTGGCCTCCGTGCGATGAATTTCCCATCTTCGTTCCTTCTTCGCGGACTATTAAATCGGCGCTGACAGGCTCGCACGGAGGACACGGTGGTCACGGAGAGCTGAGAATTTTTAGAGTTTATTTTGGGTTGTTCGTCAAATTATGGCGAGGCGCGGCCCAAACGACTGATTAACAATTTCAAAAATCCTCCGTGATCTCCGTGGCCTTCGTGCGAGAAACTTTTGGGTTGCGGTAAGCCGCTAGGGATTCACTCACAACGCAAAACCCAAAACGCAAAACCCAAAACCCTTTAGGCTCGCACGGAGGTCACGGTGGACGCGGAGGTCAGAGGATTTTTTGTGAGTTTATTTTGGGTTGTTCGATGGTTTTGGGGCGAGGCAGGTGGAAACCGACTCACGCCCTTGATCTACAACTTAAATTTTCCTCCGTGGCCTCCGTGCGAGAAACTTTGAGTTTTGAGCCTTGAGTTTTGGGTTTTGAGTTGCGGCAAGCCGCCAAAGGTCGGCTCAGGACGACGAGAAGGATTTCAAAAACGACTGCAAGTCGGGCTCTGGCTACCGTCTACCGGCTACTGCTTCTGCCCGCACCGATCGCCGGTACGATGGCAAGTAGACTGTATCTACAATACGGCGATCTGGTATCGGTCCAGGATGGCGTCAAGAACTGGGTGGGCTGTCAGCGGCAATCGATTCGCTATCTGGAAGCTAACGGGTGCGGAATCCTTTTCGAAGAAAGCGTAATTGGATTTACGTGGATTTTTGCGAGAATGGTACAAGATGCCGTCTGGCTCGCGAGGATGCGTCATGAATGCTCGCCCCCAACTCTGTGTAGAGTGGTAATCGGTCGAGGCAAACAGGCGAGAGTCAGCGCCAAGAAGATTCAGTCGTTTACCAAGCGTATCGACCAACCGTAGATCGGGAGAAACCCGGATTTCGACGATTTCGTTTTCATAAGGCTAAGAAATTCCTGTGAGTTTAAGGAGACTGAGGAAATAAGTCAGGATGACCCTTTAACATCCGATGCAGCGTACAAGACGCCGTAGGGAGCTTTAGTCAGTCAACGGTACTTACCTTGGCGAGACCAAAACAAGGATTAGGGAACCTTTTGTTTATTCGGATTACCGGTTCAGGCCGGCGGAGCGAAACCTCCGCCGATTGAAGTTCGCACCTGGAAGAGGAAAAGGTTCGGACGTCCCATCCTCAGTTTCCGTGTCGTCCATATCTTAGCGCTGCGACAAGGACCGGTGCTATTTCTTCGGCGCGCAAAAGGTCAAGAGGTCGACGCTGGCCGGGCAGTCCCGCATTTCGACTCAAGAAGAATAGCATACGGCTCCATTCATCTTCGGGCAGAACTTCGAGGCACCCTTTCACGCCTTTGAGAGGTTTCCCAGTCTTCGGGTCGATCTGCCATAAAGGAAATCGCCAGTGCCCTTGGGCATCCCGCCAGGCGGTCAGGTGATTCTGTTTCCGTTTGTGATCGATCGCTTGTCGTTGGACACCCATCTTCCTCGCCATCTCGTCCGTAGAAATCGAGCCACCTTCGGCTAGTTCGAGTTCCTTTCGCGCCACCAACCCGCGAGCAATCGCCGCCTCCAAGACGGTATCACGCGATTGATCAACAACCGTGGGAAAGTTTTGGGTTTTGAGTTTTGTGTCTTGAGTTGCGGCCTTCAGCGGCCGGAAAAGGAATGCTCGCACGGAGGCCACGGTGGTCACGGAGGGCTGAGAATTTTTAGAGTTTGTTTTGGATTGTTCATCGATCATGGCGAGGCGTGGCCCAAACGACTGATCAACAATTTCAAAAATCCTCCGCGATCTCCGTGGTCTCCGTGCGAGAAACTCTTGGGTTTTGAGTCTTGGGTTTTGGGTTTTGGGTTGCGGCCAGCCGCCGAAGGATCGGCTCACGACGACGAGAAGGAGAACGATCTTGAAGAAACGACTGAAAGTCACGCTCCTGGCTCCTGGCTCCTGGCTCCTGGCTCCTGGCTCCTGGCTCCTGGCTCCTGGCTCCTGGCTCCTGGCTCCTGGCTCCTGGCTCCTGGCTCCTGGCTCCTGGCTCCTGGCTCCTGGCTCCTGGCTCCTCGGCTACTCGGCTACTCGGCTACCCGGCGGGATTCCCTCACGACGCAAAACGTCCTTGGTGTGAGGAAGTTTGGGTTTGAGTCTTTCGGCTACTTTTCTCTCTGTGCAAAATTGCAGAATTGCCGATGCGAAATTGCATTGACACAGCGTATCAGCGGTCTGATAGGAAGTGGCAGATGCCTGTCTTGCACCGAAAACGAGGAAAGCGGACGCGTCAAAAACCAATGTGAAAAAGATAGACTCACGCGGAAGACGGGCGAAGAAAGAAGCGATTGGAGGCGCTTTCGTCGATGTTGACAAAATTCGCTCGGGCATGCCGTCCAAGCTCTACGGAAGGATTGCCAAAAAATTAGGCCTTTCCAGGGCGAGTCTTGCTGTCAAGCTCGG
The DNA here is from genome assembly GCA_963789065.1 of uncultured Verrucomicrobiae bacterium. Classification (GTDB taxonomy): domain Bacteria; phylum Verrucomicrobiota; class Verrucomicrobiia; order Chthoniobacterales; family JAFAMB01; genus JAFAMB01. The sequence goes on from CAWBKA010000012.1 coordinate 17,236, forward strand.
CATGGCACCGCGGACGCTAGCGGCACGAACAAACAAGATTCTAAAACCGCACGTAGCCGAAAAGGCAAGCCGGGCGGACAAGATCTTCTCCGCGGCCCAGGAGGTGTTTGGTTCGGTAAGAGAGGCACGAATCTGGATGAATTCACCACAACGCGGCTTGGAGAATCAAAGTCCAATCGATTTACTGGATACCGACGTCGGCGCCAGGCATGTTGTAGAATATTTAAGTGCAATTAAATACGGAAACGTCTGGTGATCTTCTATCGATTTGGGGTTAATTCCACGCGCGACGCGTCCGATGAATTCGATGGAAAAGGGGGAGTGCTGGGTGCCGGGCGCTGGCACATCAAAGGGAGAAAAGTGGTTTATGCAGCGAACAACGAACCCCTCGCCTTACTCGAGAAAATCGTCCACCGGACGACGAGTTTAAAAGTATATCCTCTTTATTTTGCGGATGTACCGGATGCTCTTGTCGAAACGGCGAAAAATCTGCCTCGCGACTGGAAATCTATCTTCCCTCCGAGCTCCACGATGGAATTCGGCGACGCTTGGCTCAAATCGAATCAATTTGTCGCACTGCTGCTGCCAAGCGTGCTGACATCGGGAAGAGACGAGAGTCGAAATTGCATTATCAACCCGGAACACCCGGAGATTGGTCGCGTAGTGTTCAGCGGTCCGGAAATCATCGCGTTTGATCCTCGATTCCGCAGAAGGGCACGGCGCCAGGGATTCACTCAAAACGCAAAACCCAAAACGCAAAACCAATTTGCCTCACACAGAGGTCACAGAGGTCACTGAGGTTTCAGACAGTTTTTTAGAGTTATTTTGGGTTGTTCGACGGATTGCGGCAAGGCGCGGACCGTCAAATGACTTGATCAACAGATCCAGAAATCCTCCGCGATCTCCGTGGCCTCCGTGCGAGATACTCTGGGTTTTGAGTCTTGAGTTTTGGGTTTTGAGTTGCGGGCTTAAGCGCCGGGAGGGGAATGTCTCGCACGGTGGGCACGGTGGGCACGGTGGTTCAGAGATTTTTTTAGAGTTTATTTTGAGTTTGTTCGACCGATTCATGGCGAGGCGCCGCTAAAGAACGGCATGAACGATTGGTCAACAGTGCAAAAACCTTCGTGACCCGAGGGCAGGTTTTGGGTTTTGGGTTTTGGGTTTTGGGTTGCGGCCAGCCGCCAAAGGATCGGCTCACGACGACGAGAAGGAGAACGACCTTGAAGAAACGACTGAAAGTCGCGCTCCTGGCTCCTGGCTCCTCAACAAACGCCTTGCATTCCAATGCAATTATATTTATTATGGTTATTATGAATAAATTACCTGGTCTGCTCTCCGAGCAGCGGGTGCAAAAGCTCTTGGCCCGCCTCCGCAAACGCTTTATCGGGTTCGTAATCAAAGCCAATCCCGAATGCTTCGATCATGGCGGAAGGCTTGCACCTGGTCGCTTTCCCGCTCGGATACCGTCGGAAGCGGCAGAACTGCATAATCTGATGCGGCGAGCGGAATGTAAACTCGCGATGATCCGCTCCCATGCGGAGTGCGCACCGAGGCGGTGACGCGCCGAGGCGGCGAGCTTTTGAGTTTTGGGTTTTGAGTTTTGGGGCCGCCAGCCAAACCCAAATCAATTTGCCTCACACCAAGGTCACAGAGGTCACTAAGGGTGTTAAGACAGTTTTTAAAGTTATTTTGGGTTGTTCGATGGGTTTGCGGCGAGACACGGTTGAAAACTAATCAGGCCTTTGATCTACAATTTAGAATTTTCTCCGCGATCTCCGTGGCCTCCGTGCGAGAATTTCCCCCTCTTCGCGGACCCAAGTGGGCAGGTTTTGAGTCTTGAGTTTCGGGTCTTGAGTTTTGAGTTGCGCTAATCCGCCAGGGATTCACGCACAACGCAAAACCCAAAACCCTTTAGACTCCCAACCTGCGACCACGCTGAGGGTGTTCCTGACTCCTGGCTACTTCTTCTTGCTCGCTCCATATATGGAGTCTATACTCCATATATGGATGAAGGTGCTCAGAAGGCTGGACAGGCCAGTTCTCGGCCCGAACTTGGGAGCGAGGAACCATCGTTTACTCCTCCGCGGCGGGATCCGGAGGTGCGAAAGGCGATGTCAGCCCCAGCCATTCGCACCTTTTTTAATATCATGAAAATCTGGAAACTGGGCGCGGAGGAACAACGCTCGCTGCTTGGGTGGCCTGCTCCGTCCACCTTCTACAAATATAAAACGGGTGATGTCGGCACTCTCTCTTACGACATGCTGACGCGTATTTCGCTCGTGCTTGGCATCTACAAGGCTCTGCACATTCTTTTTCCAGAGCCAAAGCTAGCCGACCGCTGGGTCAAGCTGCCCAATTCGAATCCCCTCTTCGGTGGCAAGCCAGCTTTGTCGCTGATGGTTGATGAAGGTATTGATGGCCTCTACCAGGTCCGACGATTACTTGATAGCCGGCGCGCCGCCTACTGACGACCGATGCTGCCCCCACTCACGGCAATCCGGCTCGACGATACCCATCGGCTGATCCCTAGCCGTTATCCGTCGGTCGGTATTCTGGATGCCGTGGCTGCTCCTGAGGACTTGGAACTCATGGTTGCCTTGGAAGGGTGGACTAACGACCGTATTTCAGTCGAGCTCGGGTTGATTCACTCTCTTCCTGAGATTGAATGGGTGACAGGCATCTCTCACGCCACGGTAATCATGGCGGCCTTTTGTCATCCGAGGCCGGGCGGTGGTCGCTTCAATGGTGAACATCGCGGCGCCTGGTACGCGGCTTGCGACCTGGACACCGCCCAAGCCGAAGTGATCTATCACCGCACCAAGGAGTTAGTCGAAATCGGCGTCTTAGAAACGCGCTTGGAGATGCGTCAGTATGTGGCGGACTTCAATGCAGCGTTCCATGATGTCCGCGGTACGGACAAAGCCTTCGCCTCGTATCACGATCCTGCCAGTTACACAGAATCACAAGCGCTCGGACGCCAACTCCTTGACGCTCGTTCCAAAGGAGTCCTATACCGCAGTGTGCGACGACCAGGAGGTCAGTGTATCGCGTGTTTCCGACCGAAGCTGGTAACCAACGTGCGTCCGTCTGCCTATTACGAATTTCGATGGGAAGGAAGGCCAGAACCAGTTGTCAATCGGCTGGGGGAAATCGGTTTTGAGTTTTGAGTTTTGGGTTTTGAGTTGCGGTAAGCCGCCCGAGATTCACTCACAACTCAAGACCCAAAACTCAAAACCCTAAACCCTTTAGGCTCGCACGGAGGACACGGAGGGCACGGAGGTTTCAGACAGTTTTTAGAGTTATTTTGGGTTATTCGATCGATTGTGTTCGGGGCGCGGGATTCACTCACAACGCAAAACCCAAAACGCAAAACCCAAAACCCTCTAGGCTCGCACGGAGGACACGGTGGGCACGGAGGTTCAGAGAATTTTTTAGAGTTTGTTTTGGGTTGTTCGATCGATCATGGCGAGGCGTCGCTAAAGAAAGGATCAACGATTGGTCGACAATTACAAAAACCTCTGTGACCCGAGGGCAGGTTTTGGGTTTTGGGTTTTGAGTTGCGGGCTTGATTAAGCGCCGAACGCGCGGCCACACCCCACGCGGTCAAACGCCGATAAGCCGATACGATGCTTTCCGGACGGGCCACGCCGGACGCGCAGGAGCGCATCCCTTGCCCCAAAACGCCCGCCCACGCCCAAGTTGCTTCGGCTACTGGCTACTGGCTACTGGCTACTGGCTACTGGCACTGGCTACTGACTCGGCTACTGGCTACTGGTACGTGCCACTGGCTACTGGCTACTGGCTACTTTGCCTACTAGGTCGCGGTCCTGACCGAGACCCTCCCGTCGTCCCCTACGGCGAGTTGCACTCTGGTCGCTCCGCTGTCTTTCGCGTCAATTAATTCGGTGGCGAACATATCAAAGATAATGCGTTCCAGTTCGCGAATCCCGAATCGGCTGACTTTATCGTTGGCGCTCAACGCCTGCATGATCAGCTCCGGAGCAACGAACTGAATGCCGAGGCCATATTCCTTCGCTAGTTTGGAGATTTTGAGCAGAGCGATTTCGGCGACCACCATCCCTTCCAGAGGCTGGAAGACATAAACTTTATCAATTCGTCCAAGGATTTCCGGCCGGAAATCTTTCGATTCCGCGAGATACCCTTTCACGGCATTGATCATCTCGTGATAATCCGTCACTTCCTTCTGGATCTGGCCAATCTCTTCCGCGTGCGCGTTGCTGGTCAGAATGAAGATACATTGGGTATAATCGACCGCTTTGCCGCTCCCCTGCTCCGTCAGTCGCGCTTCACCCATCAGTTGAAGAAACAAATCAAAAATCGGCGGATACTTGCACTTATCGATTTCGTCAAAAAGGATCAGCCGCCGCGGATTGGACATGACTGGCCGAGTGAGTTGACCTCCTTGCTCGGAACCGACATAGCCGGTGGGCAATCCGATCAGGCGCGACTTCGATTCCGGTCCGGTCATTTCCGAACAATCAAAACGAATCATCGCTTTCTCATCTTTGAACAAGTATTCGGCGATGGCCTTGGCCAACTCGGTTTTCCCGGTTCCAGTCGGTCCGAGAAAAATCAGGTTGGCGATAGGTTTGTCCTTTTGTTGTTTCGCTGCCTGAAGACGGATCAGTTTGGCCACATCCTGAAGAATCGGATCCTGGCCCTTCACCCGGGAACGAAGGTGCGCCAGAAGACCCGCCTCATCAACCCGGGTCGTCGTTCCGGTATTCTTTTTGGCCAGCATCTCCTGCAAGCGGCCCCAATCGGTCATTTCGTTCAACTCGGACATTCTTTAAGAGAAGCCAAGAAGCCAAGAATTCAAGAATAAGAGAGCCTCACACCAAGGGCACAGAGGTCACGAAGGTTTTTGTAATTGGTTGGTCAGTCGGTTGATGTTCGCTACTAAACGGTGCATAGCTGCAATACATCCAACAACGAGGAAGAGGAGAGTTTCGAGTTTTGGGTTTTGGGTCTTGGGTTTTGTGTTGCAGGCTTAAGCGCCGGGAGGGGAATGGCTCGCACGGAGGGCACGGTGGGCACGGAGTTCCAGAGGGTTTTTAGAGTTTGTTTTGGGTTGTTCGATCGATCATGGCGAGGCGCCGACCGTCAAATCATTGATGACCAGATTCAAAAATCCTCCGCGATCTCCGTGCGAGAAACTCTGGGTTTTGAGTCTTGAGTTTTGGGTTTTGAGTTTTGAGTTGCGGGCTTAAGCGCCGGGAGGGGAATGTCTCGCACGGTGGTCACGGAGTTTCAGGGGGTTTTTTAGAGTTTGTTTTGGGGTGTTCGATCGATCATGGCGAGGCGCCGACCGTCAAATATTGATGACCAGATTCAAAAATCCTCCGCGATCTCCGTGGCCTCCGTGCGAGAAACTCTGGGTTTTGAGTTTAGAGTTTTGGGTCTTGAGTTTTGAGTTGCAGGCTTAAGCGCCGGGAGGGGAATGGCTCGCACGGAGGGCACGGTGGGCACGGAGTTCCAGAGGGTTTTTTAGAGTTTGTTTTGGGGTGTTCGATCGATCATGGCGAGGCGCCGACCGTCAAATCATTGATGACCAGATTCAAAAATCCTCCGCGATCTCCGTGGCCTCCGTGCGAGAAATTCCCTCTTCACGAAGGGTTGCGCGAGGCTGAATGGCGCCCGCAAAAGAGCGCAAGATAGGGGATGACAAACACATAAAAATAGAGTGTAATGATCATATGCCTCATCGCTGTGCAGGATAACGGTTGGAGACAATCGCGCACGAAGTCACGGGAGTAATTTTGAATGGACGACGATAAGCTTTGTACAATGATTCTAGCGGCAGCATTCCGGGTGCACTCGCGGCTCGGTCCCGGACTGTTGGAATCTGTTTACCTGAGAGTTCTCGCTTATGAGCTGACTAAGGGGGAATTGTCAGTTGAGGTCCAGAAACCCATACCTATCATTTACGATGAACTCGCTTTCGAGGAGGGTTATCGGGCAGATCTCATTGTTGAGAATAGGATCCTGCTCGAACTTAAATCGGTTGAGGCGCTGCAACCTGTACACGCCAAGCAAGTTCTGACCTATATTCGGTTAGCGAAACTAAGACTCGGCTATCTTCTTAATTTTGGTGAGCCACAGCTAAAAGCGGGCATCCGGCGATTGATCAATAGCTAAAAAGGCCACCGCCAGAAGGGGAATGGCTCGCACGGAGGGCACGGTGGGCACGGAGTTTCAGAGGATTTTGGGTTTCTATTTTGGGTTGTTCGATCGGTTTATGGCGAGGCACGGTTGAAAAACCTACTCACGCCTTTGATCTACAGCTTGAATTTCCTCCGTGATCCCCGTGGCCTCCGTGCGAGAATTTCCCATCTTCGTTCCCTCTTTGCGGCCCTAAGGGGTTAGGAGAGGATTGGCTCGCACGGGGGGCACGGTGGACACGGAGTTTCAGAGGATTTTGGGTTTCTATTTTGGGTTGTTCGATCGATTTATGGCGAGGCACGGTTGAAAAACCTACTCACGCCTTTGATCTACAGCTTGAATTTCCTCCGTGATCTCCGTGGCCTCCGTGCGAGAATTTCCCATCTTCGTTCCCTCTTTGCGGCCCTAAGGGGTTAGGAGAGGATTGGCTCGCACGGAGGGCACGGTGGACACGGAGTTTCAGAGGATTTTGGTTTTCTATTTTGGGTTGTTCGATCGATTTATGGCGAGGCATGGTTGAAAAACCTACTCACGCCTTTGACCTACAGCTTAAATTTCCTCCGTGATCTCCGTGGCCTCCGTGCGAGAATTTCCCATCTTCGTTCCCTCTTTGCGGCCCTAAGGGGTTAGGAGAGGATTGGCTCGCACGGAGGGCACGGTGGACACGGAGTTTCAGAGGATTTTGGTTTTCTATTTTGGGTTGTTCGATCGATTTATGGCGAGGCATGGTTGAGAAACCTACTCACGCCTTTGATCTACAGCTTAAATTTCCTCCGTGATCTCCGTGGCCTCCGTGCGAGAATTTCCCATCTTCGTTCCCTCTTTGCGGCCCTAAGGGGTTAGGAGATGATTGGCTCGCACGGAGGGCACGGTGGACACGGAGTTTCAGAGGATTTTGGTTTTCTATTTTGGGTTGTTCGATCGATTTATGGCGAGGCATGGTTGAAAAACCTACTCACGCCTTTGACCTACAGCTTAAATTTCCTCCGTGATCTCCGTGGCCTCCGTGCGAGAATTTCCCATCTTCGTTCCCTCTTTGCGGCCCTAAGGGGTTAGGAGAGGATTGGCATCGCACGGAGGGCACGGTGGTCACGGAGTTTCAGAGGATTTTGGTTTTCTATTTTTTGGGTTGTTCGATCGATTTATGGCGAGGCACGGTTGAAAAACCTACTCACGCCTTTGATCTACAGCTTGAATTTCCTCCGTGATCTCCGTGGCCTCCGTGCGAGAAATTTCCTTCTTCGTTCCTTCTTCGCGGCCCTAAGGGGTTAGGAGAGGATTGGCATCGCACGGAGGGCACGGTGGGCACCTCAGAGGATTTTGGTTTTCTATTTTGGGTTGTTCGATCGATTTATGGCGAGGCATGGTTGAAAAACCAACTCACGCCTTTGATCTACAGCCCTTGAATTTCCTCCGTGATCTCCGTGGCCTCCGTGCGAGAATTTCCCATCCTCGTTCCCTCTTTGCGGCCCTAGGGGTTAGGAGAGGATTGGCATCGCACGGAGGGCACGGTGGTCACGGAGTTTCAGAGGATTTTGGTTTTCTATTTTTTGGGTTGTTCGATCGATTTATGGCGAGGCACGGTTGAAAAACCTACTCACGCCTTTGATCTACAGCTTGAATTTCCTCCGTGATCTCCGTGGCCTCCGTGCGAGAAATTTCCTTCTTCGTTCCTTCTTCGCGGCCCTAAGGGGTTAGGAGAGGATTGGCATCGCACGGAGGGCACGGTGGGCACCCAGAGGATTTTGGTTTTCTATTTTGGGTTGTTCGATCGATTTATGGCGAGGCATGGTTGAAAAACCTACTCACGCCTTTGATCTACAGCCCTTGAATTTCCTCCGTGATCTCCGTGGCCTCCGTGCGAGAAACTCTGGGTTTTGAGTCTTGAGTTTTGGGTTTTGAGTTGCGGCAAAGCCGCCAGGGATTCACTGACGACGCAAAACCCAAAACGCAAAACCCAAAACCCTTTAGCTCTTTGCGGGCTTAAGGCCCGTTGCGGATGATCCCGCCGGCTTCCCGGAGATAATTGTTGCGCCCATTCTGAAAGTTGTTGCCGGCCAGATTGATCGTCGATCCGGCGCAGGAAATTGCTCCGTATCCGCTATTGTTTTGCACAGCGGAAGATTCGATAGCGATGGTTCCTCCGAATTCCCGTCCCTTATCAGGGAGTCCGGCCTGAATCCCGAATTGGTTCTTTTCGATCGTACAACGCTTCACCGTGATCGATCCGCCCGAGTAAGCCATGATCCCCACTTGCGGATGGTTTCGCACGAAAATATTGGTCATGGTGGCAACAGTGCCCTCCCCAAGCGCGTCGAGTCCGTCGGTCAAGTTGCCGCTAATCTCGCCCCCAGTGATCTCCACCGAGCCCTTCGACTGAACAACTATTCCCGTGAAATGATTGCTGAAGACCGTTGAATTGGTCAACGTTCCGTAGCCTGGAGTACCGTCATCCGATCCAAAGATCAGGCCACTGTATTTGCAGGTGTTGATGGAAGAACTCTCCACGGTGGCTTTCGCTCTGTTAACCACCACGAGGCCATTGTATTCGGCCTCAGAAATCGTCGATCCGGCAATCGAGATCGTGGTTCCATCACCGTTTAAGTAAATGGTGTTACAATAGGCCGCATATTGAGAATTGGTGACAATTCCCGTGCCGGCGAGGGTTACATTGTTAAGTTGAGCTTTCCCGGCTGTGAGGACGGAGATCCCTTGCTTGTTGGATTTGCAGACCAGGTCGGTCAAGGTTGCTTGCGCCGCGGTCTGCACACAAATCAGCCCGGTGGTCACATGGGCGCCCTCCAGGCTAATTCCATTGTTATCGAGCGTGCATCCCGTCATGGTTAAATTGCCGCTTTCCTGCGCGTAGATGCCGGCTGCATTCTGCGAGAAATGAGATCTCGCCACCTCAAGGGTCGCCCCGCTGCCATCTACGGTAGCGGCAGCTCCATAACCGTTCTGATCTCCGTTATTCTGGAACGCGCAACTATCGACTTTGAGCTGCGCTTGATTCTGGGCTTCGAGACCAATCCTGTTGCCAGAGACATTGCTGCGGATCACGGTGCCGTGGGCTCGTCCAAGAAACAGCACGCCGGAGCCGATTTCGGATGACCGGAAAAAGGAGTCGCGGGCATCCAACTGCGCGTCATCGGCCGCGGAAACGTTGTTGGAGGATTTAGAGGTCACCGAGCAGGTGGCGACCTCCACCCGGGCCTGTTTTCCACAATAGAAAGCGGCAAAAGTGGTCCCGAAGTCCTGTTCGATCCGCAGATTGAAGAAGGTGACGTGGCCGCCCTCGACGTCTATCACATTGACTTGATCCCGGTTAGAGAAGATCAGGGGATTTGCCGGCGGGGTCCCTTCGCCGACCAAAGCCAGGTCTTTGTTAATGACCAGACTCGCTTCGTAACGCCCGGGACGGATGGTAATGGTATCTCCGTTGGCCGCACTTCCAACAACTTGAGCCAGATCGTGGCTGTCGGAGTCGGCACCTCCGGAGGCGTCGACAATCCAATGACCCGGTTTTTTCGCATGAAGCTGAGCGACAAACGGCACTGGAGCGACCGAGGGGCGCGGCGTAATAAATGGCGTCGGGATGGGCGTGGGCAACGGATTCGTCGATGACATGGTCGCCAAATCGTAGATTCCGGCGCCCGCGGAGCAGACTGCCGCTACGAGGCAGAGCTGGAACCACTGATTGCGGAGGATGATTTGCCAGTTCATGCAGGACTAATATTCGAATTAGCCCGTACGACGGTCAGCGTTCCCCGCGCGTCCACGCTTAAATTGACCTGGGTGGCTCCAGATTTTCGCGCGCTGGCGATCGCGTCATTGGTTTTCATCTGGATGTAAGCGCCCAATTGACGCACCCCATAGCTTTTAAACTCTTCGTTTCCTTCGACCGCAGCGATAATGAGTTCCGGAGCAACGTAACGAACCTCAATCCCGTATTGTTGCCAATGACGCTGCAACTGCAGGCAAGCCACTTCCGCGACATGGAGAGGGATGAGCTCATCCATGAAATAAATGTCTGTCCAACGGGCCAGGAAAGCCCGGTCGAATCCGGCCGTCTCGACGAGAGCATCACGCGCCCGGCCCAGCCAGGCGGCGGGATCGACCGTCTGGGCGCGAACGGTTCGCATCGCTTCCACCCCCGCGTTGGAGGTCCCGAAAAAGACGCATTTGCTGAAATCAACTAACCGGCCGGAACTCTTTTCCCGGCAACTGGCGGTGTCCAGAATGTCATAGAGGCAATGCTGAAGATCGTGGTGGGCCTTTTCGAGCTCGTCCAACACGATGACCCGGAAAGGATTCTCCAAAACTGGCCGAGTCAGTGAGCCGCCGATTTCGTAACCGGGACTGCCCGGCGGCGGACCCAGCAAGGTAAAAACATCATCCGCGTGCTTGTACTGATTCAACCGGATAATGACCGGCTCAGAATCGGGATAAAGCGCCTGAGCGATCAATTGCGCTAAGAAGGTTTTTCCGGTGCCGGTCGGGCCGACCAGCAGAAACGCACCCAAGGTTCGGCCGGCTCGCGCGAGCGACAAGTTCCGCTGAAGCTCGCCTACCACCCCGTTCACCGTCTCGTCCTGGCCACGGACATTCTGTTTTAGCCAGGGAGCAAAACGGATCAGATCGGTGGCTGCCAGTTTTTCGTAGTCGGCGACGGCAACTTCTCCACGATCGCGGCGGCTATCTTTTCGGTGATTCCAGATCAGGATGCCGATGCCCGCGCATGAAGCCAAAAAAACGATCGGCATGAACCAGGGGCTGACTTTGTTCAAACCGAAGATTGCTCCCGCGATCGCCAGGCCGACCAGGATGAGCATATACGGATTAATGGTGGTCTCCGTCACCGAGACGATGGTGCGCGATTCGGAATGAGTCGAAGTCTTCATTGTGCTCTGGCCTGCAAATCGTCGCTTTCCCCCTGCCCCATCGCTTTGGTATAAATCGTTCCCGAATTTGCCGACTTTAACCAACAAGTGACTTGATGAGATGGCCCTGCCTCTTGCACGGTAAAATGGAATTGAGTGGGCGTATTCTTTCCGGCCGGAAATGATCGGCCAATCGGATGCTCGGGCGTCAGAGTATCTTCGCCGAGCACCGCGCCGCCTTCGGAAACGATCACCTGCACCCGCATCTCGGTTGCTTCCGGAGGCAACAGGCGTTTGGTGTAAAGGGATTCCTGACCGTCGGCAATCCGTTGCAAAAGATCTTTCGGGTAGCCGGCCAGTTCCGGCGGAATTTGACCGGCCCGCAACGCTTCTCGGGCGTGTGCGGTGGCCGCCTGGTCAATATCCGCGGCGGTCAAAACGAATTCGCTTTGATGGTGCGGTTGCAGCCACTGCGGAATCTCGAGGGCTGCGAATCCCAGCAGCGCGGCGGCCGCGGAAATGATGACCCATCGCTTCCACCCACCTCCGGGAGCCGGCTTTTTCTGGTCGGCGGCAAACTCCGGCTTGGGGATGTAGGCCGTCCCACGATTTCTGCTGTCAGCAAGCGATTGCTTTTCGGGGGCGGATTTCCGTAAATCGGTTTTCAGCTCGCGACGCTGCAGCCCTGCTTTTTCCTTCTGCGGTTCCGGTTCCACAATTGTTTCTAGTCACCACGTCAAGGTCGTCAAATCCCCATCCGCTAATTCGTCAAATAAGCGAAGGACTTAAGTTGAGACGGACGATAGCAAAGAGAAGCGGACAAGCCAAGAAATCGAGGAAGAAGAAAATCTCGCACGGAGGACACGGTGGACACGGAGGTTGAGAAGAGGAGGAATGCCTCACACAGAGGTCACAGAGGTCACTAAGGTTTCAGAAAATTTTAGAGTTTGTTTTGGGTTGTTCGCTGGATTTATGGCGAAGCACCGCTAAAGAACGGCATCAGACGATTGATCCACAATTACAAAAAACCTCTGTGGCCTCCGTGACCTTAGTGTGAGGTTCTCCCATTCTCGCCCCAATGATTACGGTTAGTCATCCAACGGTTAATCAGTATGTGCGGGCGCTCCTCCAGGCCCTTGAGGCAGCCAATGAGCTGCGCGAATTTCATACCACTATTGCCATTGGACGACGGGCGGTGAATATCGATCGCTCCAAAGTCCGGCCACATCCTGGTCGCGAAATTTTGCGCCTTGTTAGCCAACGTTTGCAACAGGATTGGCTGATTCGTCACGAATTCGGTTGGGCCTCAGTCGATGCCGTGGCTCAGGATTTTGATCGTCAGGTTGCCGATAGCCTGGACGATAGAGCCGCGATTTATTGTTATGAAGATTCGGCGCTCTCAACTTTCCAAGCGGCGGCTCGCATGGGGCTGAAACGATATTACGAGCTGCCGATTATGTACTGGGAGACGGCCCAAAGGCTCCTGCGCCAGGAGGCGGAACGTTATCCGGAATGGGAACCTACGCTAGTTGCGACGCGGGATTCGAACGCCAAGCTGGAGCGCAAGAGCGCTGAGTTGCAACTGGCTGATCTGGTGATTTGCCCAAGCCGGCAAGTTCAGATCTCTCTCCCGTCCGGGACCCGGAGTCTGGTCGCGGAATATGGGTGTCCCGAACCGGTGATTGATCGCCCGAGACGCGACAATTCCCGCCTGAAAGTCTTGTTTGTGGGATCGATGACGCAAAGGAAAGGGTTGGCCGATCTTTTCTTGGCAATGAAGCTGCTGCATCGGTCCGACGTTGAACTGATTGTTCTTGGGACACCTCTGGTTCCCTTCGAGTTCTACAGAAGAGCTTATCCGAGCTTCGTACACGAGGCTGTGAGGTCGAACGCGGAGGTCCGCCGATTGATGCTCGGGTGCGATGTGCTGGTTCTGCCGTCGATCGTAGAAGGAAGAGCCCTGGTGCAAATGGAGGCGTTAAGCTGCGGCCTGCCGATTATCGTGACGCCTAACGCCGGAGCGGAAGACCTGGTTGAGCAAGAGCGAACAGGTTTTCTCATTCCGATTCGGGCCCCGGAAAAAATAGCCGAAACGATCGGCTGGATCGCGGATCACAAAGAGTGGGTAGACGATGTGCGCCCCGCAGTCCTGGAGAAAGCGAGACAATCGGGATGGGAACGATACACGAAGAAGATCTTAAAGGAGATTAGAGGTTAGGGAAGGTTTTGGGTTTGGGTTTTGTGATTGTTGACCAATCGTTGATGCCCTTAGCGACGCCTCGCCAGATCGATCGAACACAACCCAAAACAACCTCTAACTAACTAGCCAAACCTGTCTGAAACCTCAGTGACCTCGGTGACCTCTGTGTGAGGCATTCCCCTCCGGGCCGCTTAAGGCCGCCACTCAAAACGCAAAACCCAAAACCCAAAACGCAAAACCCCAAAAGCGGCCTTCGCCCTGCCAGCCGCGAACGTTTTCGGCCAGCAGGGCACACGGGACCTACTTCGCCGTGATTGGGGGAAAAAGAACCTGCCAGAATGTGCGCAAAATGATTGAGCAATCCAAAATCAGCGACCAGTTCTCCACGTAGACCAAGTCCGATTGCAAGCGAGCGACGATATCCGCGCTCCTTACGACTTCCCCACGCAGTTTGCGGACTTGCGCCAGTCCGGTGATGCCCGGTTTAACAAAGGAGCGGGTGTGGTAATCGGACTGCAACTTGGCAAACTCATTGTTGTGTTCCACCAAATGAGGCCGGGGTCCAACCACGCTCATCTCTCCGGACAGGACGTTGAGGAATTGCGGGAGTTCATCGACGCTGAACCGGCGAAGCATCCGTCCCGCGGCAAAAATCCGCGCATCACCGTCGGTCGCCTGTTTCGCCGGATTATCGTTCTTCGGATACATGGTGCGAAACTTCACAATTTCGAACCCACGATTCTGAATGCCTGACCTCGTCTGCCGATAAAACAGCGGACCAGGAGATTGAAAGCTTTGCAGGATCTTGACCAAGGCGGCGGCGATGGGGAGCAGAACCAAAGCGGCCGGTACGGCGATCGCCAGGTCGATGGCGCGCTTGACCGCGCGATTGAACGGGTTTTCCAGCGGTTCTTGATGGAGGGCAAAAAACTTCAAACCGTCGTCTTCACAGGCAAACACCGGGTGATGTAGCTGTTCATCGAGGTCGCTGAGAATGATCAGACGGACTCCGCGTCTGTGAACGGTTGCCAGCAGAGCCTCAAAGCCCGGAGTGGCGTCCGGAAGCTGAAGCAGGATAACCTGGGTAACCCCATGCTTCTGGAGAACATGGTCCAAATGCGAGGGCGAACCCAGGATCGCC